>JAHBWI010000001.1:600000-899142 GCA_019637075.1 Nitrospiraceae bacterium
AGCTCAAGGCCACGCATCCTTCGCTGGCGGAAACGGCCGACCGCGCCATGACCGCGATGCGCCGGGGCGTGCTGGAGGAGCTGCCATGATTTCGTCGTGCGTCGTTCGCGAAGCGTCGTTCGCCGGGAACGGGCTCACATCTTCCATGAATCATCGCATCACGCGCAGGCTTCCGTTGCGCACCACGCTTCACGTGCCACACTTCACGGAGGCTTATGGATACTAACGAGTTGGAACGTTTGCTGCTCGAGCAGCCGGTGTCGTTGCTTCATCGCCTGGCGCGGGGACGGGTCAGTCGCCATTTCCGAAGCGGCAAGCGCCGCTTGGTGGAGATGTTGCTGCGCACGACGGCCGAGAACCGTCCAGGGCTGATTTCCGACCTCACCGCCTTGATCGAGGAACAGGCCCGCAAACGAGAAGCGCAACCTCCCTCACTGCCGCGTCCGCAGCCGCGCCGTGAAAAACCGGCCAGGCCATCGCCCTTTCAGCGTCAACCCAAGACGGAGGAACCGAGCCACCACCACGAACCGCCGGTCTCGCTGCACGAATGGCTCTCCGGCATCGGCGTGCCTCCGGTTCAACCGTTCGTGCCGGACCCCTGGCAGATCGACGCGCTCGCCAAACTGGTCGACTTCGACGTGATCGTGAGCGTCCCGACCGGGAGCGGCAAGACCTACGTGGCGATCGAAGCCACGAAACGGGCGATGCAGGACAATCGAACGGTAATCTACACCTCGCCGCTCAAGGCGCTGTCGAACACCAAATTCACGGAGTTTTCCCGCTTGTTCGGCGCGGACCAGGTCGGCATTCTCACGGGGGACCGGCGAGAGAACGCGCAGGCACCGCTTCTCATCATGACGACGGAGATCCTGCGCAACCTGCTCTACGATGCGGCGGGAGGCGAGATCGATGTGCGGTTGGACACGTTGGGACTTGTGATCATGGATGAATCACAATATTTGGCGGACCCGGAGCGCGGCGTGGTGTGGGAGGAGACGTTGATTTTCTGTCCCGGGCAGGCTCGCCTGCTTCTGCTCTCAGCCTCGATCGGAAATCCCCAAGACATCGCCGACTGGCTCACCGCGATTCGCCCTCAGCCCTGCGCCCTGATTCGCCATACCAAGCGGACCGTACCGCTCCGCGCGGGCTACCTCCACCCCAATGGCAAACTCACGCCGCTATTCAGGACCGCAGGGATTCCCTACGGACAACCTTACCTCATGCACCCCGAAGCCAAACGATTGTTTGCGGAGTACGAAGAAGAAACCGGCACCGCGCGCTGAGGGGCGAGCACCGAGAGATTCAGACCGAACAGTCTGTCTAGAAGGTATAGTTCAGAGACACAGTTGGTCCGTGCCGCAAGGATTCGAACTTCGTCAACGGGGCGGTCGAAGACGACCCGTCGGCAAAGTTGATCTTCCACTGGTCGCCGAAGAGCACCCGGTTCCACCACACCCGATAGCCCCCGCTCAAATAAAGCCGATCGACGATCCGCACCCGCACGGCCACATCGCTGTTCGTCCCGATTCCATAGCCGGTCATACGGAAACTCGGGTCTTTGGACAAGTCCGTTCTGAGATAGTGCGTGTCTTCGTTATCGAGATAGGACAGCAACATTGCGACTCGAGCATCCACACTGATCCGCGGATCGATCTGATATTGAATTTCCCCACCCACGCGGCCGGACACCCAGGTAGTCGTATTGTTGATCACCGATTGGCCGCTGAATCGCACCGTACCTGGAACCGAGCACCCATAGAGGGGGTTCAAGGGCGACGTCGTGCATTCGACCTGCGTGATCCCGGTGACGACGTGCTTCTCCCGCCAATACTGAAATCCCGCAAAGAGGTCGAATCGCCCGCGCTTCCCGGCAAACTCCTGCACCACCGCCCCCACGTCGCCGTTCAGGTACCAGAGATTGTTGCCCGACACGTCGCTGAGGGTCCGTGAAAACCGATGTTCCCCGCTGACGCTGGCGCCCTGGCTGGCGGCCCCCTGAGCGCTCAGGAAGTCGTCGTCGGTAAGGCGTCCGCCGCCGATCTCGCCGAACCCCAGCACGCCACGCACGAACAGCCGGCTGCGCAGATCAACCCGCGCATTCAACTCCACCACATTGGTGCCCGTATCTTTGTATTTGAGTTTGGAGGTGGGGTTGCCGAGGTTCGGATCAAGACCATTGGCATTGTGCGACCAGGTCGTTTCCCCCTGACTGAACCATCCGGTAATCCCCACATCCACGCGCGCGATAGAGGAAGGCACCGCCGGCGGTGCATCCGCCGCGAGGACGGGAGAGCCGGACAGCAACCATGCGCCCCCCAGCAGACCCAGGCACAGAAACCGGCCAGGCATCATATTGGGCCGCCTGTCGGACAGGAAGTCGGAACGGGCAACCAAGAGGAGAGAGGCATCGTCATATACTCGCTTCCGGTCATCCGCTGATGGACGACCTTATTGATTTTGGGATTGCGCGGCCTCGCCATGATCCCGAGGGAAGATTACGTATGATTCTCGAACGAACGGGAGCAAGAAATACCTTACCGCGCACGGAAGGTCAACTGAATTTTTGTCGCAACATCGATCATCGATGATCGCAGAGACGCATCGAAAATATTTCGTCGCGAACGCCATGCGACTGAGCAATGTAGTTCTAATTTGCACGATCGAATGCCGTACGCCTACAGCAATCAGGATGTGATTGGGAATTACCCTGCAGAAATTTTCGTGGCAGGTTGGTCCCTCAAAAACTCGTCTCATTAAATTTCTTGCTTGACCATTGCATGGTATTTCGCTAGGGTCAACCTTGATACGACACCTGTACGGGAATCTCACGTATTCTCTGCTGAGAAAATCCCTACAAACAAGCGGCAACATTCTCTCGTCAGTCTGTTGTGGCACAACAGTTGCTGAGCGATCAGCAACTTGACTCCTCATTTCATCAGATTCACCTAAGGGAGTAGTGACCATGAGATCTGCACAATCCACCTTCAAACATTTTCTCGCCGTCCTGGCCATCGCCATTGTGCAGATGCTTATGTTCGGCACTCCGTCATATGCGCAGGTAATCACCACGTCGCCTTCGGCGCTGTCGCTCACGGTGGCGCAGGGCGGAACCGTCAGCGGTACGCTCTCGCTCTCGAAGACCGGCACCGATGTGCACAGTTATTACATCAGCACCAATCAAGGATGGGTATGGTTGAATCCGGCTTACGGCAGCACCCAAACCATTTCCACCGAAACCGATCTCTTGACCGTGACCGTGAACACCTCGGCCATGGGACTCATTCCGGGAAGCTATAGCGCCGTCGTATATTTGGGTGAAACCGGCCCCGGCGTCTCGACGGTCGTTCGCGTGCCGGTTTCCCTCACGGTTACGGCCGCCGGCACGACACCGCCGCCCCCGCCGCCCTCAACGACGCCGCCACCGCCTCCGCCTTCAACGACGCCGCCACCGCCGCCGCCTTCGACGACACCGCCGCCCCCGCCGACAGCGACGCCCCCGCCGCCGCCGCCGACCAGTTCGTTGACGTCGTTCATCCAATCGTTCCCCGGCTCGCTGGCGCTTGCCGCTCCGCAGGGCACCAATCCGTCCGGCGTGGTGAATCTGCAAAAATCCGGCACGACGACACATAGCTATTCGATCAGTACGAACCAGGGCTGGATTTGGCTGAACCCGCCCTATGGGAGTACGCAGACCATCACCTCGGAGATCGATCCGCTCACGGTGACCGTCAATACGGCTGGCCTCGCGGTGGGGTCTTATTCGGCCGTGGTCTATATTCTCGAGTCCGGGCCGGACATCCCGGCTACGACCTTGCGGATTCCGGTTACCGTTACGGTGACGGCCCCCGGCACGACACCGCCGCCCCCGCCGTCGACAACACCGCCTCCGCCTTCAACGACGCCGCCGCCGCCTTCGACGACACCGCCGCCCCCGCCGACAGCGACACCCCCGCCGCCGCCGCCGACCAGTTCATTGACGTCGTTCGTCCAATCGTTCCCCGGCTCGCTGGCACTTTCGGCGCCAAAGGGTACGAACCCATCCGGCGTGGTGAATCTGCAAAAATCCGGCACGACGACACATAGCTATTCGATCAGTACGAACCAAGGCTGGATTTGGCTGAACCCGCCCTATGGGAGTACGCAGACCATCACCTCGGAGATCGATCCGCTCACGGTGACCGTCAATACGGCAGCCCTGGCGGTCGGATCCTATTCCGCCGTGGTCTACATTCTCGAGTCCGGGCCGGATATCCCGGCCACGACCTTGCGGATTCCGGTTTCTGTGACCGTCACGGCCACCGGAACCACGGCACCGCCGCCCCCGCCGCCGCCCTCGCCGACCGGAGGCGCCACGCCGCCGCCCCCGCCGCCGCCTCCTTCGTCCACGACGACCACCGGGACGATGACGGTGTCATGGAGCGCCAACACGGAAGCGGACCTGGCAGGCTACCGGATCTACGTGGGCACGCAAACCGGCGTGCACCCGCAGATGTTCGACGTGGGCAACGTGCTTTCGAAACAGCTCACGTTGCCGCTCGGCTTCACCTACTTCGTCGTGATCACGGCCTACGATAAGGTCGGGAACGAAAGTTCCCCGTCGGCGGAGTTGAGCCGGAGCGTGTTCTGATCGCGAAGAAGTCGCGTTGCAGACTTGACCAGTCCGCCCGCGGACCTGTATAACGAGCGCTGCTTCGTGCCGCTTGTCGGCCAAAGTCTCCGACTCTCCGGCAGGCGCACGAGGCATCCGGCGCCCGTAGCTCAATGGATAGAGCACCAGACTACGGATCTGGGGGTTACAGGTTCAAGTCCTGTCGGGCGCGCCATTCGGCACGAACCATCCATCCAACATCGACTACGGCGGCAGATCCTCTCGCCCAGCGAGTTCGTTCTCGCTCGCCCTCTTCGACGTACCAGGGTGAGTACGCCTGCGTCGTCCTCACTTGCGAGCGAGCTCGGCGAGCTTCGGTCTCCTCCCCCTCGTTACGATGTTGAAGGATAGTTCGTGCCGTACCAGCTTGCTCGACCGCTGGCCCATCCCGCGTAGCCGCTCTTCCTCACGCCAGCGGATAATCACCTCAATCTGATCTTCCTCTTTCTCGTCCGGCAAAGCCGTTCTCATTCGCCCTCTTCGACATACCCCGATAAGACAAAGAGCCTGTATGCCAGCCGACGGTTCCTGTTACCATTCCCCCGGGCTGCATGACCCAAATCGGCTTGCGCCATACGAATGGGGGAGCTCGGCATGACTGACATGAACGCGGCTTGGCAAAGCAATCTGATCGATGATCCGGCGGAACTGCGGCAGTTGCTCGGCTCGATGAAACGCATCGCGGTACTTGGAATCCGCAGCGAGCACTTCGCTTCTCGCCCCGCATTCTATGTACCGGAGTACTTGGCGTCGGAAGGCCTCGATGTGATTCCGGTGCCGGTGTACGAGCCGGATGTCTCGACGATACTCGGCAAGACCGTCTTTCGCCGCCTCGCCGACATTCCCGGCGACCTGGACCTAGTCGACGTGTTCCGTCGCTCCGAGGACATTCCCGCGCATCTTGAGGATCTGCTCGGCAAGAAACCGAAAGCGGTCTGGTTCCAATCTGGGATACGAAATGACGAGGTGGCGGAGACGCTCGCCAAGGCTGGAATCAAAGTCGTGCAGGACCGCTGTCTGATGGTCGAGTACCGCCGGTATCTAACTGGCGGGTAACGCAATCGGTCATTTCAAGACAGACAAGACGTCACGGTATCAGGCACCATGAGCCGGCCTGCTCCCGCCGACTTGATAGCAGTACTTGGCGCGGGTTCAAGACCGTCTCTTCTTTAGGTCGGCTCCCCCGCTCCGGCGCGGCAGGCCGGGGTATCTTGATCTTGCGCTGCGTCCATCACCCTGCTGTTCACTTCCGACACATAGATGGAGACCCCGCTCTTTTCCTTCACCGCCTGCTGCAGAAGCGGGATACGTTGGCTCAACAGGGCATGGTACGTGTCGGTGAATTGCTCTTCGGTGACTTCCTCGCTGGTCAAGCGCGAGGCGATTTGCAGCCAGCTTCGATCGACCTCGTCCTTCATGAGTTGGGCGGTGGGTGAAGGGTTTCCGCTCTGCAGATCCGACCGGCTAGCCACGATATAGTAGAGAGCTTCGACCGGCACGTGATCCTTCGTGCAAGCGGTCGTTCGAAACACACGGGTGTCGCTCTCGTTGAAATTGCCGGGGTCCTCCGGCATCGCCTGAACGGTCGCGGCCAGCGTGACCAAGTTGAGCCAGATCAATATCCCGGCAAGACGCACCTTCTTCATGACCGATCTCCTCGCTCCTCCGCTGGGCTGCACGATGGCTTCTCGTCGGCAATCACTGAGACAGCCCTGACCTAATTGGCAAGGGGGATAGTGATCAACACCCCACCCATCACGTCTCCCACCTTGAAGTCCCGCTTGGGACTTTCCGGATGCACATTGTGGCAATGGGCACAGGTCGACGACAGGGCCTTGTCCGGATAGATGGCCTGAAAGACGCGAGTTTTCCCGTCGCTCACGATGCCTGTGTAAGGCCGCTCAGTATTCGTGAGCATTTCGGTGAGCGCGGTCCGTTCGAAATCCGTCGCCGGCCCATTCTTCCTATTGATCGCCCAATTGCTGATCAGCCGAAACTTGATGTTGTTGGGTTGTTTCGCCACGAGTCGACCGGATTCGAGCAGGAACTGCGCCGGTAGCGGCAAATCACCATCCTGCCTCCAATGTTCCGACGCGAAGACGATCCCGCGTTTCTGCATCCGGTCCACCACCTCGGTCGAATAGAACGTGCGATCGGCCTGCAGCACGCTGTGGATATAATCGGCCACGCGCTGAGGCGCGATGCCTTTCTGGGCATCCGCTTCCTTACTCGCGACAGACAGTCCCCATTGACCGAGCAGGCTCGTGACGATCGTGCCTACGGCAAGTCCGAAGCAAAACCCTCTCATCTGCATGGTGCGTCCTCCCTGTCTACTTGCTGGTTACTTCGGTCACTGGGCATCGCATTGGACGACGTCTCCCAATAGCGTCGCACCCCTTCGGCTCTCACATCTACTCCCATTGCACTGAGTCGAACCGACAGACATCGAACAATTTCACCTCGTATGCCTGGACAAGGTGTGAGTCGGATCACATGAGAACCAAGCCTCGAACGATTACCTCGAAGCCGTAGAAGTTGATTGTAGCAGAAGGGGCTCTGCGCGGCCGTCTCATCGCGCCGGGCACGCATGCACAGCAAGTCTCATCGAAGCTTATTCCCGAGCCTGAAGGAGCGGAATGATCTCCGCATGCCCGAGCGTGGTTGCGATACTAAGCGGGCTCGGCAGATACCAGTGATGGCTCGGCATCGAGGCGCCCCGCTCCAACAACAAAGCCACGATCGCACGATCTCCCTTTGAGGCGGCAGCATGAAGCGCCGTCCACCCGCTCACGTCGGCGGCATTGACGTCCGCGCCGGCATCCAACAGCGCCCGCACCAACTCGACATAGCCATGCCCCGCGGCCACAATCAGCGGGCCTGTGCCGATGAGTGGAAACCGCCTATTCACGTCCTGTCCTTCCGTGATGAGGCGCTGCACCCTCTCAAGATCGCCCGAGGCCGACGCGTTCAGCATCGACAGCGAACAGCCGGCCTGCAGGCTGCTGACCACTGTGGCCATGAGGAGGAAAGTCACCGCCCTTTTGGTTCGCGAGACCTTGTGCTTTCGGGAGTCGTGCATGGCGGTTCCGACGATCACTGTCAAAACGGATAATCCAGCCCGACGAACACGTTCGCCCCATCCTTACCATACCCGATGTCCAGACGACCTACGACATTCGGCAGCGAAATCACGCGAAAGCCGATTCCCGGATTGATTTGCGGGTTCGATAGTTTATCGAAGCTGAAATGTCCCATCACCCGGCCGATATCGACGAAGGGCGCGACCTCCAGATCTAATTCATGTTCGAAGATTTCGCGGCGGCTGAACCGAAAGCGCTCCTCGAAATTCACGAGGAGAAGCGTATCGTCCACGAAACGGTTTTGCCCGAACGCTCGCAATGTGGTTTCGCCCCCGAGGGTGGGCTGTTCGTAAAACGGCGTCTTGTTGCCGTTGACGGCATCGGCGAGAAAACGCGCGACGAACACCATCCGGTCGTTGTAGTGAGGAATGAACTGTCTGGCCTCGAAAGTCGTGCGCAACCATCGGTTGGGCTCCCGGCGCTCCAGGTTCTGGTTGAGTTCAACGGAACCGATGATATAGGTCCCGCTCGTCGTCACCAGTTGTTTGTCCCTAGTGTCGTAGCGCAAAGCCAACTTATGGCCGAAGACCTGTGCGCCTTCCAGACCGGTCAAGTGGGGAAAAAGCATTTTGGTCTGCGGCAGGGATTTGACGGCGCCTTCCTCGACGCGGACGTCGTGGAACCGTTCGCTCCAGAGCAGGGCCAGATCCTGATTGAAATTGATGCCGGCCGTCAGTTGAATGAGCGTCTCGCGCGACGTGTAGTTGGTTTCCGCGCTCTCCGACGCATGGTTGCCGATCCCGAAAAATCGGCGGAAGGCGTTCTTGAACCAGGTGGCCTGGGCCGCCAGAATGTAGCGCCCTCCACCCGCCGCCACATTCTTGTAGTTGAGATCGATATCCCGCTGAATCTTCGTGCTGTACGACGCGACGGCGCTGTATTGCTCCGTATCAGACGGGTATCCGAAATAGTTGACGGAGAACGTTTCCCCGATACTGGGATTGTGCAGGTATTGCGGCGCAACGATATCGGTCAGCTCGCCCTTGGCATTCGATTTGAGGATCGGCATCAATGCGCCGACCCAGTATTGCTCATTGCGATTGTATGAGAAGGCAGGCAGCGGAATCGCCGTATAGCCTTCCTTTCCCGCAAGCGATTTGAGTGCTTCCTCTTTCGCTTCCGCTTGTTTCAATTCCGCGCGCTCGCTTTCCGTCTCTTGGACGGGAACATCGGTGCTCGGCGGAAGTTTTGGGTTGGGATCACCCGGGCGTTCGACGGTGATCAGCACTTGTCCGGTCGAGACCCCAGGCAGGAGGAACAGCGCGCACAGAGAAAGGGCCAGCCGGATCAGCATAGGAAATTCGCGGTCATCACCCCTTGCGGCACGTGCGGATCAATCGGCAGACCATGAAACCAGAGTCTTCAGGCCCTGTCAAAGCGACTTCATCCGGATCGGCGCGATGCCTCCTGCGCGCCCCTATTGTATGACTGCCGGCCCATCAGGCGACCAGATCCTATTGCGCTCCAGCGCCCTGTTCCAGGCCAGGTACCGAGCGCCCATCGCATGCAAATAGGAGATTCCCGCGGGCCCCTTCTCGATGTCGTATCTTGTACTGGTTCGAAGATCCAGATCCGTCCGGCTCAAGAGTCCCCGCCGGAACGAATACTGCCAAATGCCCGTCTCGTCGGCTATGCCGATCGCGTCGTCGTACACGCTGCTCAAGTAGGCGCGATTCTCGATCCGGCAAGGACCGGCCAACACACAACTCAGATCCTGCCCGACAAAGGGTTCGACGCGCGGCATCAGGCCGATTGCCGTCAGGACCGTCGGCGCGATATCCACCTGGCTCGCGACCTGCTTCACCGCCCCAGCCTGAAAACCTCGTTGTCGCCGCAACGATTCATCCAGCCAAACGAAGAGCGGCGCCATGTAATGGCCGACTTGCCGTTCGTGGTCCGACTCGCCCACCGCCTCGTGCCGTCCGTGATCGCCCAGGATCAGCACAATGGTGTTGTCGAGCAGTCCGTTCTTCCGCATCCGGCCGAAGACCCGTTCAAGTTCGGCATCGAAATACCTGAGCGCAGCCACGTAGCCGTCCGGGTCTTTCGTGAGGGCTTGCACATCGGGATGACTCGCCGGAACGGCAAACGGATGGTGCGTGCTTGTGGTCAGCGCGGCCAGAAAAAACGGCGTGCCCTCCGTCCGCAGAGCGGTCACACGATGCTCGATAAAATCCAACAGGGCCCCGTCGGTCAGGCCCAACCCCAGACGTTCGGCCTGTTGCGGAAAGTCCTGCTCCGCGTAATACCGCTCGATCCCGTTACGTTCCAGGAATTCCCTCAACCCCGTGAGGTCGCTGTCCAGACTCACGACCATTTCGGTATGGTAGCCCGCCTGCCGAAGCACCGACGGCATGCAGAGAAAGTCATGCGTGCGACGAGTCTTGATGACGGCGGTCCCCTGCCTGGGCCAAGCGGAACAGAGCGTGGCGAACAGACCGCGCAAGGTCTGTACGCCGTTACTGAAAAAATTCGGGAAGTACAGGCTCTCATCCTTCAATCGATCGAGGAAAGGCGTCAGGCGAATATCCGAGGCGGTCTGGTCCCCCGGTCTCGACGAGCCGGAGGGCGTATACCGCCGGCCGAGGTACCGCCGATCGAGCCCCTCGACAAACAGCAGGACGATATTGGGCGGCCGTGTGAAATACGGGGCTTCCGGATGGCGCTGGGTGCCGATGAACGGATAGTCAGGCCCGGCGAAGACCCGCTCCCCGTCACTCGCAAGGCGGACCCCGTCATCGGCCTGTATTTCGGTCATCCGAAACGGCAAGGCGGACGGACTCCAGCTGAGCTGCGATAAGAAGACGTCTCGAAACGGATGGTGCGCGAACAACACGGGATTTTGCGAAAGGCTGTAGTAGGCCTCGCTGTCGATCGCCTCCCACACCAGCGACGAGGCCGGTGGGGGCGTGAGCCCCGCAGCCGTCACGCCGACCGCGGCCACCAGCATCATCGTCAACCCGGCCGACGTTCCTTGCTGCAGCGCCTCACTGTGTCGGTGCAACGCAGCCCGAAACAACGCCGTCCAGGTGGCGGCAAACAAGACCAGGAGCCCCCAAAACAGTCCGATGCGGGACAGCCATTTGCTCGGATCCTCCAGCTCGGCTCCGGTCTGTTCCGCAGCCTGCGACGGGCCGTTTTGGCCGAACGCATGGATCAACTCGTCCAGATACTCGAAGAACACGAAATCCAAATGTTGGTGGTTGTAGGCAAAGTAGGACAGATCGGCCGTCGTGACGGCGAAGAGCCCGACCGCCGACAGCAGGGAAACGCCGGAGATTGCCCGACCGAAGAGCTCCGTGCGCGGCAGTGTGCCGCCCCATCCGCCCAGGACACACAACCCCGTCACCAATGCCGCCAGGAGCAGGACCAAACCGAGACCGATAGCCGCGACATAGAGATCGTTGCCCAGCCCCGCGAGAAACGTCCTCACGAGCAGGCCGGGGACGCCTGGTTGGCGAGCCATCACGTCCGGCGCCAGGCACACCCGCTCGGCCTGTTGGATCAACAGGAAGAGCACGCCCCAAAACAGGGACAGGCCCCACCACGGCACCGGCTGGCCGCCGGCAATGGTCATGATGCGCTGCTTCACTGTGGTGCTCGACCGCTCCGCGTCTAGCAAGCCCACTTATGACGGAACCAGTCCACGGTCCGGCGCAACCCGTCTTCGAACGACACCGTGGGATACCATTCCAGCTCGCGCGCGGCCTTCTTCGCCGTCACTTCTTTTCCCCCGAAATCGCCGGGACGAGCGGGGACGAAATCGAGCTGGACTTGATCGCCGAGCACCTTCTTGATCCCCTCCGCCACCTCCAATACCGTCACCTTCCTGGTTCCCTCGAGGTTGTACGTCTGATTCGCCGCATCCTCCTTCATCGCCAACACGTGGGCATCCGCCATGTCCCGTACGAACACGAAGTTCCGGTACTGTTCCCCCTTGCCGGAAATCGTGAGCGGCTGCCCGCTCAAGGCCTTCTTGATGAAGATCGGGATCAGGAGTTCTTCGCGCATGCGCGGTCCGTACGGAATACCGTACCGGAGGATGGTGAACGGCACCTGATAGAGCTGCCGATAGTTGTGGCAGAGCATCTCGGCCGCCATCTTGGACGAGGTATAAATGTGCCCGGCGGATTCGAGGTGGAACGGGACTGTTTCGTCGACCACCTTCCCGTTCGCCGCGCCATTGTAGACCCACACGGTGGAGGCCAGATGAACCCGCCTCGTGCCGTGGACCCGCGCGGCCTCGAGAATGTGGGTCGTCCCCATCACGTTCAAGGCCGTCGAATACACCGGATACTTGTAGGCGTAATTGACGTTCGAGACCGCAGCCAAGTGAAAAATATGCTCGGCCCCCTTCGTTGCCGCCACGACCGAAGACAGGTCCATCAGGTCAATATCCTCGAACTTGACGTCCTGCCGGTGCGGGCGCACACGATGGTCGATCACGGTCACGTCGTGACCGGCGTCAACCAGCGCGTCGACGACGTGTGAGCCGATGAAACCGCTTCCCCCTGTAACGACGACTTGTGACATGGCAAGCCGCTCCTTTCGTAAATTAGCCGATGACGTCTTTCAGCGCGTGAATCACTTGATGGGCATCCGCATCCTCCATGCCGGAAAACACCGGCAAGCACAGGTGGCGGGCGCAGTAGTCTCCGGACACAGGCAACACCCCGGAAGCGTATGAGGCAAAGACGGGTTGCTTGTGCAGCGGCTCCTCATAGACTTCGCCCGACAAGGAGACGCCGTACGTTTCCCGCAGCAGCGTCTTGAGGGCCTTGCGGTCCTGCTGCCTTTTGGGAAGCACCAAGTACTTGTAGTAATTGCAGACCCCTCCGGGAGGGATCGAAACCAGATCTAGGTTTCGCAGCCCGGCCAATTCCTCGTCATACAGTGCCGCGATCCGTTGCCGGTCGGCGATCATCGCGGGAAGCCGTTCCAGGTGTTTCAATCCGATGATGGCGTGCGGTTCGGACAGGCGCCAGTTGGCTCCCATGCGCACATGTGCGTTTTGAGTGAAGCTGGCTTTCCCCTGATCCCGGTAAATCTTGGCTTCGGCCGCGATATGGGCATCGTTGGTCACGATCATGCCGCCTTCTCCGGAAGTCATGACCTTCGTAGGGTAGAAACTGAAGGACGAGGCGATGCCGAAGCAGCCCGCGCGTGTCCCGTTCAACGCCGATCCGTGCGCATGCGCCGCATCCTCAACGAGCCACAGGCCCTTGCGTTTCGCCCATTCCTGCAATTCCGGCATCCGCCGCGACACAATACCGCCGATATGGACGACGATGAGCCCGTCGGTTTTCGGCGTGAGACGATGCTCGAGATCCTCAGGCCGCACCCCGAACGATTCCGGATCCATGTCGACCAGCACCGGCCGGCCTCCCGCATGCACGACCGCAGCAGCCGTGGCAAAGAAGGTGTTGGTGGGGACCAGCACGTCCTTCCCTGCTACTTGCAGCGCCCGCAAGATGATCTCCAACGCGCTGGTCCCGCTGTTGACGGCCACCGCATGTTGCGTTCCGGAGAATCGGGCGAACTGTTGCTCAAACTCGGCCCCATATTTTCCCAGCGTCAATTGGCCGGTCCCGAGCACCTCCTCGATGCGCGCGGCGATCCAGGCCCTGTCTTCCGGCAAGAATTGGATCCTTGCGGCGGGAACCTTGCGGGCGGGAGGCAGAACCGTGCTCTCGGAAGTAACACCTTGCATGAGTGACTCCTCTCGTCGGAAATGGAGTGAGTGATCGGGCTCTTAGGCGGTTTCCCCACCGCCCGCCGTGATCAAGATGACGCCCAGGATGACCAACAGAATGCCGGCCCAGCGCAGGGTGGGCACGACTTCGTTCAGAAGTACGACGGCCAAGACTGCGGCCATACCGAATTCGAGCGCCGTCATGGGAAGCACCACGGTGATGTCGGTCCACGAGAGCGCCGCGAGGAACAGAAAGTAGAAGACCGCGTTCAAGCCGGTGCCGATGACCACGTAAGGATTCGTCAATGCCCGCCCGAAGTACGCGACCAGCGCCGCCGGCGCATACTGGTCCAGCGCGCCGACCTCCTGCATCCCCTGCCGCACAAAGATCTGCCCCACGGCCGCCGCAGCCGCCGCGATCGTCATGACGATCAGCACTTTGAGCATGCATTCCTCCGTACGTTCATCGGCAATCGCTGAAGGCCGCCGGCTTGATCCCGCACAGGGTCAGCGTGGCTTTCACCTTGGGGCTGATCAGCGCGTGCAATTCCTGTTCATGTTCATAGTCCGGCATGCTGTGGTCGATCTCGGGGCAGCGGCGGACCGCGGGGTGGCAATAGATCTCGGTGACGCCCTGCGGCAGAGAACGGAGAAAGCGCTCGAGAAGGTGGGCCGTCACATGGCCGGAATCATGCAGCCCGAACACGAAATCGTTCGAGGCAACACCTGCGAGCCGGAGGCGCAGGCGCATCAACCGGATCCAGGGCCACAGACCTGCCCAAGACAGCACCCGGGACGGGGCGCGGTTTCCGGCCGCTCGGAGCGACGGCAACAACGGCTCATAGGGCACACGGACCGCGCGTAGGCCAAATTCCCGCCCGACTTCCAGAATCAATCCCAGCACCGTCGGATGCACATGCATATGATTGTGGGCGTTGACGTGATCCAGTTCGAACCCCGTCCGGCGGAACGCCTCGAACTGGGCCCGGATTTCCCTCTTCAACTGCCGTCGCACGCCGGGTCGGAAGAAGAACTTGACCCCGGCACGGACCAAGCGAGTCGAAAACTCTCCCGCGCCGTCGACAAGGTCCGGCACCTCCGCCACGTTCGACACCGGCCGTCCTTCGACCAGCACGAGGTGCAACCCGACCCTCAGAGAAGGCAGCCGCCTGGCGCGCGCGATCGCATCCTGAACCGCCGCCGCCCCGACCATCAGACTGGCTGTCGTAAGAATCCCGTCCCGATGCGCCTGTTCGATCGCCTCATTGATCGGCAGGGCCAATCCGAAATCATCTCCGGTGACGATAAGCGCCTTCACGCGCGATCTCCCGGGAGCACCAGCCGGCCGTCCCTCGTCAGCACGAATTCCGCATCACGCCAAATCGTCGTCCGCTTCGTGAACGCCAGCACCCACGACCCGAGAGCGGCGATATCGCGGAAGGGAACCAACCACAGCCATCGCATTCCCTCACGATCCTCCAACCCCCAACGCATGATGCAGCCGGCCAGTGCCAGCCGGAGCAGCACCGCGGCCAGGAGCACGGCAATTCCCACTGGAGCCCCAAACGTCAGGAGTGCGAACAGGCACGCGAAGGGCACGGGACGAATCACGACGGTGGAAAAGAGCGCGCCGGGTCTGGCGGCCCGGTTGTTTTGATCCCAGTAGACGAGGTGATTCCACCATTGCGCCGGAGTCTTGAGGTCCACCACCGTGTCGACTAGGTAGGGAAGAATGACCATCCGCTTCCCTCTCGTCCAAATCCGCCGCCCCATCTCATAGTCTTCGACCAGGTAATCCGCCAGGCTCGGAAGGCCGCCGATCTCCGCCAGCGTCGATCGGCGTAGCGCGGTCGAGGCCCCGAGACAGAACTTGGCAGCGCCGGTGACCAGGGCGAAGGCCATGTTGGGCGTCAGGTCGGTGTTGATCGTCAGCAGTTCCATCGCCTCAAACCACGTGTCGGCTTCGCTGGCTTTGTAAAGCGTGCAGACATAACCGACAGCGGGATCGGCCAGAGGCGCGACGACGGTCTTCAGATAATCGGGGCGAAGCCGGATATCGCTGTCGCTGATGACCAACAGGTCATGGCGCGCATGCTTCAGTCCCCCGATCAAATTGTTGATCTTCCCGTTGGGGCCTGCGTTGAAGGCCTCGATCGCCACCGTGACGAGGTCCGCGCCGAATTCCTCCTGCAGGGCATGCAGCAGCGGGATCGCCGGATCGTCCGTCCGTTGGACCGAGAAGACGACTTGAAAATCGGGGTAATCCTGCCGGCAGGTACTCCGAAGATTTTCCGCGAGGTTTTTCTCAAGACCGCAGACCGGTTTGAGAACGGTGACCGGTGGCCATTCCGTGAAGGCGCGCGTCACCCGGTAGGAGCGGTTCCGACGGAATTGCAGCAAGGCGAGCAGACACAACAAGCCATAGATCGCCCCGAAGACAACCGGGATCAAGCAGATGATTTGGAGAATGGATAGAACCATGCCGATCGTCACATCATTGCCACATAGCGACAGCCTTCACACCACTGAGCGAGCAGGAACCGGGCCAGGCGCGTGACAAGCGGCGACAGGAACAAATGCCAGTAAATCGGAGGATCCAGAGATATGGAGGTCGGACGGCGTGGGGGAGTTGTAAAGTTTTTTGAATCGGCGTCAAAAACTTTGGACGCCGATCTTCAGGCTGACCCGAGGCTGGTTACTGTGTGTCCGGCCGGTGTTTCAACTTGTACTGCAACAAGCTCCGGCTGATCTTTAGCAACTCTGCGGCTCGTGCCTGGATGCCGTTCGACTGAGTCAAGGCACGACTGATCATGTGGTCCTCGACGGTTTTCAGCGTTCGGTCGAGCGCCGCGTCGAGAGGAAGCAATCGGTCCAACGCACCGGCCCAGTCCTGACTGGGAGTGAGTTCGAGCGGCAAGTCTTCCGCTTGAATTTCATCCCCCTTCGCCATCAACGCCGCATGGGCAACGACGTTGTGCAGTTCCCGGACATTCCCGGGCCAACGGTGCCGCAGCAGCAGCCCCTGCGCGCGAGGCGAGAACCGCTGTCCCCGGACCGTCCCCTCTCTGGTCAAGGTCTGCAGGTGAGTCTCGGCAAGCAGGAGAATGTCGTCCTGGCGCTCCCGCAAAGAAGGCACGTCGATCCGGACGACACTCAACCGGAAATAGAGATCTTCTCGAAACCGGCCGTTCTGCACCTCCGCCTTCAGATCTCGGTTGGTGGCCGAGAGAATTCTGACATCGACCCGGATGGCTTTCTCCGTCCCAACCCGCCGGATCTCCTGACTATCCAACGCGCGGAGTAACTTTGCCTGAAGCGGCAGCGGGAGTTCGCCGATCTCGTCCAACAGGAGCGTTCCCCCGTTGGCCTGTTCAAATAGCCCCAAATGCCTGGCGTAGGCGCCGGTGAAGGCGCCCTTCTCATGACCGAACAGCTCACTCTCCGCCAACGAATCGGCCAAGGCGCCGCAATTGATGGCCAAGAACGGTCGCCCGCTCCGCGGCCCGCCGAAATGGACCGCGCGGGCCACCAATTCCTTCCCCACCCCGCTCTCGCCGGCTATGAGAACCGCGCTTTTCGACTGGGCCACGCGATGGATTTTTTCCACCACGGCCTGCATGGCCGGACTGCGCCCTACCAGATTGTCGAGACGATGGCGATGTTCCAGTGACCGAGAAAGGCGTACGTTTTCCCTGGCGAGCACGCTGCGCTCCGCGGCCCGTCTGATCGAACGAAGGAGTTCGTTGTTTTCGAACGGTTTCACGATGAAGTCATACGCGCCCCGGCGCATGGCCTCCACCGCCCGCTCGATCGTGCCATAGGCCGTCATCAGCACGGTGGAAGTCGTCGGGCACAGTTCCCGTGCCTTGTCCAACACCGTCATTCCATCCATTTCAGCCATGCGGAGATCCGTGAGCAAGACATCTATGGTAGACTCCCGCAGCACCGTCAACGCATCGGTTCCCTTCTCGCACGTCACGACTTCATAGCCCTCGCCGCGGAGCAACTCGTCCAGCATCCAGAGATAGTTCTTCTCGTCATCGACAACCAGGATGGTTCCGGTCACAAGGCCTCCGCTGAAGCCAAACGGACAGGGTGACCCGTTAGAGTCATCGCACGGTTCGATTCGGTAACCGGCAGCACGATGGTCACCGACGTGCCCTGATCCGGCATGCTGGCCACCTGCACCGCCCCCCCATGCCCGAGGACGACACGACGCGCCAACGCAAATCCAAGCCCGATACCCCCGCCGCGCTTTGTAAAAAACGGTTCTCCGAGCCGCTGCAGGTCTTCCGGCGCCAGGCCGACGCCCTGGTCTGTCACCGTCAACGACACCCTGGTCCCGTCCTCCGACAGGACCTGCGTGATTGTGACGACCCCTCCGGACGGCATGGCCTGAAATGCATTGCGGACGAGATTCGCCAGCGCCTGATGAAGAAGATCATAGTCGCCGCACACCATGACGGCAGTACCGCCGGCCAGCATTCTGAGCGTGGCGCCGGAAGGCACGGACCAGGCCCTGGTCGCCAGGACAATGCCGTCGAGCAACTCGGAGAGGCTGACCGGCTCCTGCCGTAAACCCAACGGAGCAGCGAGGCGAAGGACGCCCTCCACCGCCTTGTTGAGCCGTGTCGTCTCCTCCAGCACGACGGCGATATGACGCTGCGTCGACTGGTCCTTGACCCGTGCGGCCAGCATATCGACCGCCCCCCTGATGATGCCCAACGGATTTCTGACCTCGTGAGCGATTTGCCCTGCCATTTCCCCGAGCGCGGCCATCTGACTCACATGCTGAAGCCGTTCCTCCATCTTGGAAACTTGATCCAGCCGTTCCGTCAGCTCCAACTGCGCGTGCTTCAACTCGTCGTTCCGTTGCGTCAACGTCTCAGCCAGCTTCCGATAGCTCTCGCCCTGCGCCCGCTCTCCCTTCGCAAAGATAAACACCAGCAATCCCGTCATGGTGAAATACACGATCGCCGCCACGGCGTCCTGAAATTCCTTCACGCGAGTGATCGACGCCGACAACTGTTCGCCGGTGACGATAAACCCGATCATGGCCACGATCGACCCACACACCACCCACACCACATCTCGTCCCGCCAACTTCGTCGCGGCGGATACGATGGGCAGCAGATAGACCAGCTCGTAGATGCTGCCGCTGCCGTCCGTCGCCGCCACCAAGATTCCCGCCAACACCATTTGAACCAGAATACTGATGCGCAGGAGGAACGTGCGTCTGGCGAGGTCCAAACTGGATTCGGCGAAGACCGGCGCGAAGAGTTCGATCGCCTGCAAGACCATGATGGCTGAGAAGGACAGATAGGCCGCGATCGACGTGGGATGGCTGGCGCTCCCTAACGAAAAGAGGAGCGCGGCAAGTAAGGCAAGCGTCGATGCCTTCAGGACTTCGAACGGGGTCAAGCGAGGAAACGTCATAGAAGAGCTCTGGGTGAACCGGAGCATCCACGGACACACGCTAGAGGCCCTGGAGAACAGGCTGTCACAGCGGAGCCTTGCGAGGCTCCGGACACCTACGGCTTCGGCAAGGAGGCGAGGAGCGCCGAGGCCTCTTGGCGATGGCGACGGTCACTATCTGTTTGAGGCATGGAGGGAGCCGATTGGAGCATCGTCAGCAACTCCTTCCTTGCTTCAGCAAAATCTTGACGCTTGACGTACACCCGCGCCAGATCCAACCGCGCGTGGGCGTAAGACGGATCGGCTGCCGTGGCCTGTTTGAGATAGGTGACCGCAGCTTGGGCATCCCCGCCCATGAACCAGGGCAGCTCCTCCAGCATCATACCCATCATGTGCAAGGAGGGGGCGTGATTCGGCTGGATCTCCAAAGCACGACGGACATGCGCTTTCAAATCCGCCACCGTAAGGGCCGAGGCCATCATGCCCTTCAGCTGAGCGGCGCTCCCCGTATTGGCGGCATAGAGATAGTGAGCCTGCGCGTTCCGTTCCTCCCGCTCCAACGCTTGCTTGGCATACTTGGCGCCTTCGTCGTATGCGGCCTTGCGGGTCGCCGGATCGGTGCGTTCGTCGCCGAGGTCGAGATGCAAATCCGCGAGCCTGACCAACGCATTTACGTTGGGCTGCCGCCCCGCCTGCTCGGCCAGCACCGCCCGGATGCTCCCTTCGAGAATCTGCTGCGTTTCGGCCGGCGTCACGGCGGGCCAGGCCAACACCCCGAGCAAAAGCGCCGAGGCCCGCATCGTTATCGCGGCCCTTCGCGCAGCGCTCGCAAGAGCGCGTGCTGCCCGAGTGTTCAGCGTTCTCCAGCTTCCAAATGGCATCGGCATGGCCTCTTACATCCACAAATGAACGTCTCGCCTGTCGTGACCGAGCAGGGACCGCCGCGACGCGAAGGGGTTATCATAATCTCCTCCCTGGCGAACTGCCAGGGAAGGGCGAAGCCACCGCAACTCCCGCCGCAGAGGATTCCAGACCGGCGGCGATGTCACGCAAAGCCAATAGGCATGGACCGTTGCGCGATTCGCATGGTTCATTCTCTGTGGCATGCTCCACAGATTTCACGGTTCCACGCTCTCCATTTCGATCATTTTCAGACTAGTCCTACAAAGTACCGAGTCACTTCCGATATGTGAAGGCAACGGACCAGGAATTGCCGACCGGTCGGCACGAGGCACTCGCCGGATGGCCACCCTTGCCTAGTATCGCCGCAGCAATCGGTCAAACACCCTCGTGCGACGGGATTTTGCTGAGCGGATCGCGGTGGCACAGGCATTGCCAATGTCACGGGCACCGGGTCGCACCCGCCACCGATCATCAATGGATGGGTTTGTCGATCCTAAGGAGGCGTTATGTCTATATCAGGTATCGGGTCGTCGTCTATGGTGCAATGGCTCCAGAGTTACCTCTCCAACCCCAAAACCCCGGGCGAGACCCAGGCCGCATGCGGCTGTCAACACTCATCCGATAGCGCATCGATTTCTCAAGATGCGATCCAACAGAATGCGAACCAGGCCTTGCAGTCTCTTGATCCAAGTCAGGCCTCCGGCGCAAGCGCAACCCAAGGCCATCACCATCACCGTCATCACCATGGGAGCGGTCAGCAGGAGGGGAACTTCGTGAGCCAACTTGCTCAGGCGATCGCGACTGACCTCCAGCAGGCAAGCGGGAACACCACCTCAGCCGACGCCTCGGTCGCAACCGGGGATACCCCGGCCCAGCCCGTCAATTCGACAGGCGATTCCTTTGTGACTCGGCTGGCCGACTTGATTGCCCACGACTTACTTGCGCAGTATCAGCAACAGTCCCAAGCCTCGACATCCGCTTCCTCAACCAGCACCGGCAATCAGGTTCCCCCAGCGGCCTGAACTCACGCAACGCCTGCGGGCCGGCCCACGTGACGGTGGCCCGCAGGCACCAGCCTCCCCGGCCTAATACGGGGACGGCCCTCCATATCCACCCCGTCCGCGTCCGCCACGACGCCGTGGGGCCCCCTCGGAAGGGCCATCCGACGGACGCGACAGGACTACCACGGGTGCCTTCGCGACGACACGGATCTCCACCAACGCCTCGGAAAACGCGAGTCGCTGTACCTGCAGCACCGTGCTCGCGACCTCCGGATGGTCGCTGTAGATGTCTCGTCGGACCTTGGGCCCCACGGTCAACAGCACCGGCATATCCGTAACGTAGAGCGTCTCCTCAAGCACGTCCGCCATGGTCAAGCTAAACTGCTGCAGGACCTTGGCAACATTGGCATAGGCCTGACGCAACTGTGCCTCCATGTTCCCCTTGCCTGCTAGTCCTCCCTTATCATCCAGGCTGACTTGCCCGGCCACGAAGACCAACCCTCCGGACTTGACACCTTGCACCAGTCCGAATTCCTGCTCCCACGGCGTGCCCAACGGCTTAATTTCCTTCGTCGAGGGTGCAACAGGGCCGGGATATTCTCGCCCAGGATGGGACCGTGGGGAGTCCGCACATCCTGCGCTCAGTACCCCGCCAAGCAGCAATAGACCCTGCACCAACGTTGTCCCCTTCTGCTTCACCTTTCACCTCCTCCTTGAGCTGATCCCATGCATCAGTCATCCGTCGCGCCTCTTCGCGTCTGTCCATCGGTCAACGGTCCGCGCCCTAAGGCCCTTCCTCAATCGAACAGTCGTCCGTTCCGTCGCAGAGGTTACACATGGTCCGGCACAGGTGATTCCGATGACTCTGGACGCCATCCGACAGGGGCCTTTCGGCAGCACACCTGCTCCATCGTTGTCGGAGTGGTCCTACAATTTATCGGGCGCTCATCCCACCTACGATTGCGGCGGGCCAGGAATTGTCGTCCGTACCCAGGCGACTATATGACGTGGGGTGAGTTTCCATCACCGTTGGTGCAACGCACCGGTGCACGCGCGAGATATCTGGAGGTACATAACCCATGAGTGGTCGTACCGGATTGCCTATGCTGCTGTGGCTGGGATGCGGAATTGTGCTCGGAGTCATGTCCGATCATTACTACGAAGGTTCGCACCGTGACTATTGGAGGGAACAAGAAATGCCGGCCCATTTTCAGGAGGCGGCTGCACAACTCACTCAGGCTCTCGCGCTTTCGAATGCCCAACAGGCCCAAGTCGAACCGATCGTCGTCCAAGCATACCTTCAACTCCTGGAACTCCGATTCGCGCACCAACCGGAAGTCGAAAGGATCATCACTCAAACGATCTCCCGTATCAGTGAGCACTTGTCGCCCGATCAGCAGGACGAACTGGGAGAAGTCTATGCCCGCCTCCAAGATCGCTGGCAACGTTCGCGGAACTACCTGCTCGAGGCCGCTGTCCAGTCTCCGCGCAACCCTCCGGTTAAGGTGACTGCAGCCGGAACACCGTGAGCCGACTTTGACCGACACAAGACGAAGCCGGCAATGGGGCGGTGCATTGGTGCCATCCCGCCGAACCGCTCCGCACGAAGACCGTCTGAGGCCTCGCCTCACTCTCATGGACACTTCGTTCAGTCAGTGCGCGCGAGGAGGTACCCCACCAGTGCGACGCTAGAGCAAGACAGCATAGAGCGGCCAGAGACCAGCAAGAGTCCAGAGCCCCCAATCAGCTATTTCTCACCTGAACAGGGAGGCTCAGCATGAAACGTTGGCTCTACCTCGTGACACTTGTCATGGTCGGTCTATTGCAAACAAGCCCGCTGAGAGCAGAAGTCACGCCGGAAGAACTCAGGAAACTCGTGGATGAAGCGGTCGAGAAGCGACTCCGTGAGCTCAAACGACGGGAAGGTACCGGTGAGCGCAAGGACAACGCTCCGGAATCGGCCAACGAACCCGGGGTCGGTTCGCTGCCGGAAGTGGGACGAGAACGAAGAGCCGACACGCAACCCGCCTTGTCGTTCGGCTCCACCGGATCCGGCCGTCTCGTATACGCCAAACCCTTCGTGACCGCTCCCAAAGCCATCGTCGGCGGCTACATGGACATTCAATATCGAACCCAACGGCACGCGAGCATCGACAACGGTTTCGGTGGAGTCGCCAGCGGCTTCGATCAACAACGATTCGTACCGTTTATCTATGCCGACATCACGGAACACGTGAA
Organism: Nitrospiraceae bacterium; assembly: GCA_019637075.1. Lineage (NCBI taxonomy): Bacteria > Pseudomonadati > Nitrospirota > Nitrospiria > Nitrospirales > Nitrospiraceae > Nitrospiraceae bacterium. The sequence goes on from JAHBWI010000001.1 coordinate 623,038, forward strand.
AATGGCCTCCGAGCTCGAAATCGAGCATGGGATTCGGGAGACATCTTCCAATGAGTTGGAGTTCGGCCTCGAGTTTGCCCATATCGACTATTTGGTGAACGAACAGTTCAATCTGCGCGCAGGCATCCTGCTGCTGCCCCTCGGCAAGTTCAATCTCCTTCACGACTCGCCGCTGAACGATCTGACCGATCGTCCCCTCGTCAGTCAGTTCATCATCCCCTCCACCGTTTCGGAAACAGGCATCGGCTTTTACGGAACCTTGTATCCGGGACGAACCAGCAAGCTGGACTATGAGTTTTATGTCACGACCGGCCCTTGCGGGTACGACAAGGCCGGCACGCCGCTGGTGAATGAAGCGGAAGGTACCCGGGGAGCGCGCCAGAGAAAATGCAGCAGTACCGATGGACTGGCGATCAACAACGGCAAAACGGTCGTCGGGCGCGTGGCCTATAGCCCGGTGCTGGGAATCGAGGTCGGCGGCTCCGGGTACTACGGCAACTCGGCGCCGGCCGGGAACTACAATCCATTGAGCATCATGGCGGTCGACTGGACTCTGCAGCGCGGACCGTTCGAACTCCTTGGCGAAGCGGCCTGGGCCTATGCACGAGGGAATTCGCGCGCAATTCAAACGAACAATCTGGGAGTCCTCCCCGGCTCACTGCTGAGCAGCATCGATCCAAGCAACAATAGTCTGGGGGTGCCGCCGCAACGCATGAATGGGTTTTATGTTCAGGGGAACTACCATTTCATGCCGGCGTTCTTGACCGCACTGTCGCCGAAACGATTCGGAGAGGGCGCGACCTTTACCGCCGTCATTCGCTACGACCGCGTGAACACCAACTTGGACAATCACGCCGGATTCGGCCAGATGGAGCAAATTTCCTTCGGGCTGAACTATCGGCCGGTTGAAGATGCGGTGTTCAAGCTGAGCTATCAGTATCAGCCGAAGGCCTTCAACCCGAACACGGTCCAACGCATCCATGACGGAGCGTTGGTGCTGTCAGCGGCAACGTATTTCTAGCTTGAGCCGGAAAGTGGCCGACCAGCTGTGCTACAGGCGCGGGCGGAAGTTGCAGGAAGAGTGCGGATCTCTATGTCGTAGGCCACCACGGAGAACAAGCGAGGACATCGACTCATAAAGGAAGTGACAGGGGTCCCCAGGCAAGCCACATCGACGGGATACTTACCAGTGAACATCCCCAAGTGGGATCACCGGCCCCCGTAGGTTCGCGCGGCGTTATCAATGGCCTGTTGAATAGAAGCCAGGAGTAAGGGATTGGCTCCGTACTGCCGCCGGGCCTCGTCGAAAAGACGGGTCTTCATCAGTTGCACGTCGGCGGGGGACTTGCCGCGAAAGGCCTGCTCCAGGGAGGCAGCGGACCTGGTTCTGATCGTGCCCATCTCGCTAGGACTCGGCATGGTGGATGTGCGCTGGAGATCCGCCTTGATTCGCGTCAACTGCCCCACTGCCCGCTCCTTCACTGCCACGAGACTCCCGACCGCTCGTATCTGAATTGCGGCGCGTGCCGGAGGCGAATCGGGCAATCCCGCCAGCGACGCCGCCACCGCCTGCCGAGCCGGCAAGGTCTGAAGCCGCACAGCCTGCTCCATCTTCCCCAGAATCGCGGTGGCCCTTGCGGCATGGTACTGAATCAGTTCAACAGCGGCGCGGACCGGCTGAAGTTGTTGACCAATCTGAGTTACGGCGCTATTGAGCGCCGGTTCCAGTTCACGTTGATAACGCTCGATCAAGGTGGCAGCCTCGGCTGCCACTGCCACGGCCAATTTCGGCACGTCCAAAACATTCTGTATTTGCAGAATCCGGCTGATGCTGGCCAACAACGCGTCGGTCCCCAAAAGCACGACGTCATTGAATTTCCTCTGCAGTTTCGCAGCGGCAACTCCACGCTGCGCCATCGCCACTTGCTTCGCATTGGCTAATTGGCGCCCATTGATCTCCGCCGCCTGATTTAGTTCCGTCTCGATCATCCGCCGCATGGATTCGAGGGACCCATCGGCGAGCAACCGTTTATTTTCCAACATTGGATCGGTCACGCCGGCCGATGAAGACGGATTGGTCGCGCCAAGGCGCGGAGGCGCGCTCTGCACCCCGATAGCTCCCAAACGGTTGCCCGCACCGCCCCCCGGTAGCATGGTTTGTGGACCGGGCACCGCCTGTGTCGCCGGCTGGTTCAGGCTCGCCTGCAGCCGAGCCTTGTCCTCCCCCGTCAACCGGCTGGCTTCAGCCAGCGCGTTGCGCAACGACCGGAGCCCCTCATCCGCGAGCTGTTGCGCCTGTGAAATTTGTCCCGTGGTTTCGGTCTCAACCTGCCGCAACGCCTCATCCAACTCTTGCTGCCGGGACACCCGATCTTTCTCCAGTTTCCGCTGGATGAGTTGAAGCGCGTTGATCGCCGCATCCACGACGCAGGTCGCACCGGCCGAAACCACTGCTGCCGTGCAACTAATGACGCTCTCGCAACAGGCCCATGCGGATGTGGGAATACTCACAGCCAGCAGGAAGCAGCAAGGCAAGCTCAGAGAGCGAAGCAATAGCCTCGATGGACGAATCGACGCAGGAATTAGATTGGCGGAAGATGGCTCAGGTTGGAGCAGGTGACACCCCGCTTGTCAGGCCGGATGGCCGGATTGGCGGGGATTGTACCAGGTTGGCAGGCCACCCGGTAGGTGGAGAAAGTTCAGACTTTGCTGCTGGCGCCGGCATAGGCGGTTGCATGGACGCCGGACGTCGCCGCCTCTTCGAGGCGGATGGCCAGATGACTTTGCCCGGCGATGGGGTCGAGGCTGGCGACAATCTCCCGCACGCGACGCCCCACGACTCGCTCGATCCGTTCCTTCAGCATGTCCTGACAGGCCCGCATCATGGCCTCATGCACTTGCCTCAACAAATCCCGTCCGGCCTCGGATTGGGCGAGGCGCTCTTCCGCCGGCACCGCCACACTGCGCGTCAACGTGACGTCGATGACATCTTCCATCATATCCACGGCGACATGGGAGTAGTTGGAGCGCATGAACTCGGTGTGGAAATTGAGCGTTGCCAGCATGACCGCATATTCGATGTCCGCCTTGCTCTGTGTCTGCTCCATGATGTGTCTCCTACAGGGCGTGGGCCGCAGCCGTTGGGGGCGAAGCCTGCCCAGCTTCACCCCGTCCAGAAACCGATCCACCAGAAACGCATCTGCGGAGCGTACTCCCGGCTGAACCGTCGCTCCGCAGATCAGGCATTCGCTTGCCGTGCCGCTCATGGGTTCATTGCTCCCGCAACTAGACTGCCGTCACCACCGCCAGCCGAGCCCGTTCGACACGCGGCTCCACGCGATGGCGCCGGTTGGCCAAGATCACAGGGTCCACGATGTCGCCGCACATGAGACAGTGCATGGCTGAAAACTTTTGTCCCTGCGTCTCCAGTTGATCGTCATAGTTCTCTCTGAACATCGGACTATTGCAGCGAAGGCAATTCATGAGGTCCTCGCAAAAAAAAGGTGATGCGCGAACAAGATGTCCGCGAGATGAATACAACTTCGCTTTGCAAGCCCCGATCCAGCAATCAGGAACCGGCTGAAGGAGGGGCGCCGCACGAATATCCTGGATTTTCAATGCAGTGATGCGGAAGTCAAGGCACGGTTTTCGTCCGTCGTTCTCGTGTATCTCGCCATACTGCCGATGCGGTGCGAGCACGCACGTGCTCTGCCGCACATCGTGCACGGGCGCTCATCGCTTGTGGAATGGGAAAGAGAAAACGGGAAGCGATCGGAGTTCAGGAGCGGGGCTTTCTCCGTCGATCCAACATCCAGCGGGTGATGCTCAATTGCTTGGCCGCAAGGGTTTTATTGCCGCCCGACCTGGCAAGCACTTCGGCAATGATGCGGTCTTCAAGATCGGAGAGCGACTGGGTGCCGACCTCAAAGGCGATGTGGACCTGATCCGAATCCGCTGGTTGCCCCCCTTGAGGCATCGGTGTAGGCACGCCTTGAACCGGCATCGTCGCCTGGTTGTGGAGGTCTGACGGGAAATGCTCGGCTTCCAGACTTGCACCGCGGCAAAAGAGCACCGCCCGTTCGATCAGATTGCTCAGTTCCCGCACGTTGCCCGGAAAGGGATAGCGGCGCAGCAGGACCTGTGAGCTCGCACCCAACATGCGCACCGGTTTCTTCAACGCCGAAGCCGAGCGCGCGAGAAACTGCTCGGCCATCGGAATGATGTCTTCGGCACGGTCACGCAACGGAGGCACCGTCATAGTCACGACGTTCAACCGGAAGTAGAGGTCTTCGCGAAATTCTCCCTTGGCGACCGCATCCTTAAGGTCGCGATTCGTGGCCGCCATCACCCGCACCTCGATGGGGATATTCGCGCCCCCGCCTACCCGGCGGATCGTCCGTTCCTCCAACACCCGCAGCAGCTTGGCCTGCAGCGGCAGCGGGAGATCGCCGATCTCGTCGAAGAACACGGTTCCGCCTTCCGCCAACTCCATCAAGCCGCACTTTCTGCCCGTGGCGCCGGTGAAAGAACCTTTTTCATGCCCGAAGAGCTCGCTCTCGAACAAATCGCGCGGAATCGACGGACAATCCACCTCGACACAGGGCTTCGCGGCACGCGCGCTGTTGTAGTGAATGACCCGGCCCATGTACTGCTTTCCTGTGCCTGTTTCCCCCTGGAGCAGCACGGTGACCCGATCGTTTTTCGCCAACTCGCGGATCTGCGCCAGGAACGCTTGGGTGACCGGGCTCTTCGCGATGACGCGATCCAGCGCATAGCGCGCGACATCTTGGCCGCTGTGGAGTTGGACCTGCCGCTGAAGGGTGAGATAGTCGGCCGCCCGACGCAGCGTGTGCAATAGATCGTCCATATCGATGCTCTTGGCCACAAAGTCGAAGGCCCCGAGCCTCATAGCTTCCACTGCATCCTTCACGGTCCCCCTTGCGGTCAGCACGATCACCGGCAACGACGGGGAAAGGTGCTTGACCCGCGCGAGCACATCAAGGCCGGAAAGGTTCGGCATCACGAGATCAACCACCAGCATATCCGGCTCGAAGGAGCGCAAGAGGGCCAACGCCTCCTCGCCCGTCCCGGCCGTCTGTACTACATAACCGTGGTCGCGCAGCCGCAATGCAAACGCCTCGCGCACCGAGGCTTCATCTTCGAGCAGTAGTAAGTTCCACGCCATATCTAAAATGCCTGGGAAGACGTATATCGCGTACCGAGCGTAAGACGTAAAACGTCGGACGTCAAATATCAGCCGCTTCAAGGGACAGAACGTCTTGCGTATCTCGTCGTCCGTATCTCATTCTGATGTCTCACGTCTGACGGCTACGGTATTGCCGGTCCGGGCACAATGCTCAAAATGCCCGTCCGGCAAGGCCGCAGCAAGCGCAGGGTTGAGGCGTACTGAGAGCCGTACGTCGAGGCTCTAAGCGCCGCGAGAACGCTGACGGGGGCATTTTCAGCATTGCGCTAAGCCTCGTGCTTGAGCGGAAACCATACATCCACCACTGCCCCACTGCCAGGCGGACTCTGAATCACCAACTGCCCCTGGTGTCGCTCGACGATATCCCTCGTGATCGTAAGCCCCAGCCCCACACCCTTGGCCTTCCCGTTCGTGAAGAAAGGTTCGTAGATCCGTTTCAAGTCTTCTGCCGGAATGCCCTTCCCCGAATCCGAAAACCGCATGAGCACGCCCGGTACGCGTCTGGTGTCCAAAGCGAGCGTCACGGTCAGGTCGCCGCCGCCGGCCATGGCATCGATCGCATTCATGACAATGTTCAGGCAGACCTGAAGAATATGCGCCCGCGACCCCTCGACGGCAGGCAAGTCCGGGACGATGCGCTGTTTGACCATGATGCGGTTCTTGATGAGATTCGGCCGCAGCAGCGTCAGGGTGTCGGAGAGCACCGACGCCAGATCGCAGGCTGCGATATCGAACTGCCTGGGACGCAATTGCCCGAGGTGCGATTCCAAGAGCCCGTCGATGCGCGCCGCCTCCCGAGCGATCAGCCGGCAACGGTCCCGGGCTTCCTGCGGCAACGTCGCCTGCTCGGACAGATGGGTCGCCAGACTGCCCAATCCGATGAGCGGATTGCGCACCTCGTGCAAAATACCTCCCGCCAACTGCCCGACGAGCTTGACCTGTTCCGTGTGGCGCAGGGCTTCGAGCATCTGCTCGCGCTCGCTCAGGTCCGTGAGAATAGCCATGAAGTACTGCGTGGTCCCATCGGACGCTTTGACGGGGCTCACGCTCTCCCAGACGAGGAATTCCGAACCGTCTTTGCGTCGATTGACGAACCGCTCGACGAAGGGTTGGCCGCCGCGGATCGACTGCCACAGCCGTTCATAGAACTCCGGCGGGTGCTTGCCGGACTTCAAAATCACCGGACGCTGACCCAGCACTTCCTCCCGACTCCAGCCCGTCATCCGTTCCAGGGCCGGATTCCACTCGAGGATTCGCCCGGACGTGTCGGTCATCATCACGCCGTCCTGCGCGGAGAGGAAGAGGCGGTGATAGAAGTCGATCTGGGTTTCCTCGTGGCGACGGCGCTCCAGCACCGTGCCCACCGTATTCGCGACCGTACAGAGGAATTCTTGCTCCTTTTGGGAAAACCGGCGGACCTCGCGCGTATGGGCCGTCATCACCCCATAGACTCGGTCTTCGACGAGCATCGGGACGCACATGCCCGCCACCGCGCCGTGGTCGGTCAGGAGACGCGAAGGGGAAAACCTGGTCTCGCGCCGCAAATCTTCGACGATCACCGGCACTCGTTCTCGGATCGCATATCCCGCTTGTGAATGAGTCCCGCCTTCGATGGGCAACTTATCGGCCAGGTCGTCGCGAAGTCCGGTGCCGGCCAGAATGAAGAGCTGGCCGTCCTGTGCGCGAGGCACCAGGATCTTGCACAAATCGACTTCCAATGCGGCAGCGGTTTCCTTCACCGCCTCGTTCATCAACTCTTGCGCCGACACGCCGCTGACAGCCAGGGTACCGATCCGCGCGAGCACGGATTGGAAGCGCGCGACATGGGAGGCTTCGAGCGCCAGCTGTACGCGCTCGGTCGCGTCTTCCAACACGATCAACACGCCGCGTCCGCCCCGGTAGGGCACGACGTTCAGGCGAGCCTCATAGTACAAGGCGCGACCGCGCCGATCCGTGAGCCGATACTCGGCGTGGGAGCGCTCTCCCAGCGACCGTTTATTCCAGGCGATAGCCTCGTCGAGGAGCCGTTTGCGGAGACCCGGGCCCGCGCCCTCAGCGGGCGGGGCAGGCGCTTCCACCAATTCGGCGAACTGGGAGTTTTCAAAGATCAGGATGCCGTCGGAGACGAAACAAAGTCCGCCGTGGATGCAGTCGCTCAGCCAGGCAAGCACCTCGGCGGCGGCCACTTCGGATTGCACCGTCGCGGACGCCTTGGGACGGCTTCGTTGGGAGGAGGCCATGGATCCCGTCGCGGCCTGCCGTGGCCCACGGATCGTGCGCTTCACGGGGCTCGTCACGTGAGTATACCGGGGCGCATCACGCGCGTCGAGGGGCGGCGCTGCGGCCCGGGGAGGCCACGAAATGATCCCGCCGCGTCACGGCAACGTCGCTGACGAACATGGCTCCGGAATGCTTGTGAAACAGCGGCCCCAACCCGCCGAGAATGGGCTCGATCCGCTCTTCCGGCACCACCGTAAACACAATCACCTGGCTGCTCGTATCATCGAACAGCAGGTGCCCCTCGTGAAAGCCGTGGTGTCCCTTCCCGGATACGTTGTTGATGATCGTGTACCCGGTCGCCCCGACCCGATCCAGCAGGTCCGTAACCATCTTCAAGTGCTCGCCCTGCACGACAATGCGAATTTCCTTCATCGGATGCAACGTCAACATACTCCGCGTCCCCCTCCGTTAGCCCTGATCTCGACTGGTTAGTTTCCACCCGCTCCGTTATACACCTATACACCCGCCGCGTCCGCCAGCTCGCGCGCCCACGAGGAGCCTTCCTTGCTGGCACCGTTCAACCCCGATTCCTCCGTCGCCGCCGGCCCGGCCTCCGCAGACACAACTTGCCAGCCCGTCATGATGTCGTGACGATAACAGCGCCCGTCTTCCGGCTCATAGACCATCAGCAACACCCACTCATTATGCACCAAACGCTCGATGCCCGGATGTTTCGCGATGACTGCATCCACCCGTGACCTCGGCGCCTCGATCACGGCCAGCAAACGCATCGGCTCATGATACGGGGCCGGCCCGTTCAGGACGGTCTGAGCCGGAAGGCCGAGCCGCAAGTCGCTGCCCGCTCCGCTCATGACGCCGACCCGGCCGACGATGTTGTGATAGACCTTGCTGCCGCTCCCATAGACTTCGTTGTCGACGGTGGAGAAGTAATGCTCCATGTTGATCCACTGGGCCACCACGAGCGGCGCCGTCATGATCGTCTCGAGCAGTTTGCCCGATTCGTCCTGGCGGTGGTCATACGAATGCAAAAAAGATCGTCCCTGGAGATTCAAGGGCCTGGTCAGTTCACGCCGCCCGATTACCAACACATTGTTCTTTGACAGGCCCCACTCCGGACGAACCTGCGCCCAGTCCACGCTCCGTCGCGACGCTCTGGTCGCCGGCTTGCGGGCCGGTGTCTCGATCGCGTGTCCATCCAGGGCCGCACCCCGTTCACGAGCCGTCGCTTCCCCCGCCTCATCCAAATCGGCCAAGAGTCGGACCAAGTCCTTGCGGTGGGTCGGCGGCACGTCCTCGAGGTCCACGATCTGCACGCAATCCGACGTGGTGTCATGCCGCGCCGCCACGAAATGAGTATCGCTCGGAATCACGATGCCGCGCGCCTGCAGAGCCTCCCGTACCGCTCGATTGTTGGCCATCGCCGCAAAGGCCCGCGCATTCGGCAAGCCGGTGTTGCCTCCGCAGGCCCCGCAGTCCAGCGCCGATTCATAGGGATTGTTGTCCGAGGTGCTGCCGTGGGCGCAGATGACCACCAGCCGCGAGAATCCAGACGTGAATCCCATCAGGCGCAAGGCGGCTTCCACTCCGTAGGCCTGCTCGGACAGGCTGAAGCCGTTGTGCGTGATCCGCTGAAGCCGGGAGGACACGCCGCGGGTCGTAATGTCGTGCCGTTGCCGCAGTTGCTCGTAGAACGAGAGCTCCTGGTCCGGCGACAACCCCAGCGTCTCCGCAATGGCGACTCGGCTTTGCTCATCACCCTCGCCCAGCGCGTACCGGCGGATGGATTCGATCAGGGCAGGCGTGACCGCGGAACCCAACGACGGCGCCAAGCTGCGGAGCGCGGCGCGAATGGCGGCCCGATGATCGGCTGCTACGATTTCCTCCGCTTCGGCCCTCGTCAACTTGTCGATCGTCAAGGTCGTGGCCAGCTCCGGCAGCCACCATTGCTTGAACCAATCGCTGATCCGCCGGTACCACAGCGGAAACAGCGTCTTCCCCAGCAACGGCAGGCCGAACATCCAGCCCATGGCTTCGACCATCACGTAGGGCGTCACCACGTTCTGCTTCAAATCATGCAGCAGCGTATGGCCCGCCTTGGCCAGTTGCCCGAACAGGCGATGACGGCTGGCCGCCGCGCCGTGGTAGCTGCGGGGAATTTCCCGGATATGGTTCTTGGGCTTGAGCAGGACCGGCGCTTGCGCGACATGGTGCTCGCCGCCGAAACTCTGATACTTCAACGGAATGCCGAAGAAGCCCGCGACGCCGAAGGTCTCATAGCCGCCGAGGTGTTCGAGATGGCGGCGAAACACTTCCGACCGCACATCGATACAAAACACCATCTGAGCCAACGGCCGCGACGTATCGGGCGCCACGATGGCACCGTCCGCCCGCCCGCCCGCCTTCGCTGAGTCGGTCAGCTGTCGGACGATATCGCGCCGGTGCGCGGTCTCCAACGCTTCGAGCCAGCGCGGCCCATGCTGCACGGAGGGAAATCCGTCCAGCCAATCACACAGCGTCACGGCATCCATTGTGGCCGTCAACATAATATGTTCGGTCGGAACGCCCAGCGCAACGGCCAAATCGACCAAGCGGCGAGCCGTACGCGTCACCCGCTCGCCCAGCCGCCCTTGGGCGGTCTCCTCGAACCAACGGCGGCCGAACTCGTTCCACTCGCTCGAGCCGGCAGCCCCTTTGCGCTTCGTCCACTGCCGCACCTCATGTGCCGCCTGCGCCGGGAGCCGTCCTTCCAACGCGCGGCGCCTGAGCCAATGGGCATAGGGCGCCTGTTCGATGTAGCCTCGAACCGCCTCGTAGGTCCCCGCCACCTCGAGCCGCTTGCGGCATTCGACCTCGACCAACTCCCGCTCATAGAACAGGCGAACCGCTAAATACTTCACCAGATCGATGGGATACTGCACCTGCCAGGGATGGCCCTGTTCCTCCGAGCGCCATTTGATGTAGCCCGTCCAACCGGGCAACGCCGCCAAGTGCAGGGCAAAGTAGGATTCGAAAGCCGACTTAGGGATGCCCATGAGCTCGAGACTCTGCAACACCGCCTCTTCAGGGCGATCATCCAAGGCGTCGAGTTTCTTCACGACGTCTCGGACTCCGCGCAGACGCCATCCCGCATCGTATCGCGCGAGCCGCTTCCAGGACCGGTAGAACGTATGTTCACGATCCGGCATGGACCAGGAGGCCTCGCCCTCGTCCAAGAACACGGCGCACCACTTGATCATCTGTTCGTTGATGTCGGAAACGATCGTCGTGCCGAGCGTGCGATCGCACCAGGTCGAGAGGGTCTCATTCGACAAGAGATCGACCGATTCCCAGGGCGTGAGGGCATCGGTATACTCCGACGGCTGGTTTTCCAGGCAAGCGGTCAGCCAAGGCACGAGGGTCTGCACCTCTTCACGCTCGACGCCGGCGGTGCTGGAGGAAGGAATCGGATCCTCTTCTCCGAGCCCATGCATCATCGACAGCCGCAGTACTTCGAGGTGAGACAAGTCGCGCCCGGCAAACCGCACGCGCTTGTCCGTGGCAATCGGCGCGAGGACTTCGAGAAGATCCCGGGTCTGGATGCGGCCATCCTCGCAATGCCGCCGGTACAGACGATTCACCAGGTAGCCTCGCCCCCCCAGGAGCCGCTCGGCCCGCTTCACCGCCTGCCCGAACGGCAACTCCTCCAGCCCATGCAACGGATTGTGGTGGATGAAGGTTCGCATCGGCCAGTAGGGCGAAACGATCTCGCCGGCCAATTGCACATGCGAGCGCAATTCCATGCGCTCGGTTTCTCTGGAGATATGCCGCTCGGTCGTCATCCCCCCACCCCCTGAGCATCGACACCCCTTGCCTGGCCAACCCGCCCGAACAGCTTGCGCCGGACCGCGCGCATGAAATCCTCGACGTAGAGCCCATTGAGGAACGCGACATAGGCCCAGGCCCGCACCGGCTCCATCCAAGTCGGCATCAGGAACGGCAGACCTTTCGCTTCGCCATAAATCACCCCCCACGCAGCCAACACCAAGACAGCGGAACAGCCGACGAAGAGATCAAACAACGAGCGGTTCCATTGAGCTGCCTGGAGATACCCCATTGCTTCCCCCGGCCCCGGATACAGGAAGTGTGTAAAGGCTTCCCCGGCCCAGAGATAAGTCAGACCGATCAAAGCCAAGGCCGCGAGCATGGTCACGGAGACCTTCCAGGATGCGCCGGCCTGCATGCGATAGAGGCTGAACATGGCCTGAGAGGCCGTCACCCATCCAAAAAACAGAAAGATTACCGCTCCCTGCCCATCCTGCAAGGGAATTTGCACCACCCCATGAAGCGCTAAGAGAATCACCAGCGGCAGGACCAAGGTCACCGCCAATCCGGTCGTCCAAGTCATAGCGGAGAAGGGCTGCGGAGCCGCGCGCTTCATCCCGGACGGCAACTTGAACTCGACGCGGGCCTTGTGAATGTTCGCGCCGGAGTTCAAGAACAGCGTGGCCTTGAAGAGCCCGTGCGCGCAGAGGTGGAAAACCGCGAGGGCAAAGGCACCGAGGCCGCACTCCATGACCATGTACCCCATCTGACCCATGGTGGAATAGACGAGCATGCGTTTCACGCTCGGCTGCGTCAGCATCGCCGCAGCACCGATCAACGCCGTGACGGCACCGATCACGAAAAGCAGGTGCAGGGTCGTGGGCGCTTGGCCGAACAGGGGAGCAAGCCGGTTGACGAGGAACCCTCCCGCGTTCACGATGCCCGCATGCATGAGGGCCGATACCGGAGTCGGCGCTTCGAGGGTTCCGATCAACCAGACGTGCAGGGGAAACTGGGCCGATTTGGTCATCACGGATAGGATGAGCAAGAGAGTCGCGACCGCCGGAACCTCCATCTGCCACGCCCCTGCCAGCAGTTGAGCCGGCGCGGTCCGGAGCCGTTCCGACAGGCCGGTAAGATCCAAGGTCCCGTAGGCATGGTAGAGCATGACCAAGGCGAGCCCGAAGGCCACGTCGCCCAGACTCTGGACCCAGAAGGTCCGGCGGCCTGCCGAAACTGCTGCGCGATTCCCAACCTGGAACGCAACCAATGTGGCCAACAGCCAGGTCACGCCATGCCAGTAGAGAAACATCCAGAGCACGTTCCCGCTTGTGACGAGGCCGAGCAATACCGAGGTCAGACTCCCGACCAGGGCAAAAAACCGGGCGTAGCCTTGGTCCCCGACCATGTAGCGCTCTGAATAGACATGAATGATGAGGCTGACCAGGCTGATCAGCATCAGCATGACGGAGGAGAGTCGATCGACGACAATCGTATACGAGAGTGGCCCGCTGGGTTCACCGATCAGCGTCAGCGCCATCGGTCCCTTCGCAAGCACCAGCACGAACGTGGCGACAGCCGACAACGCAGCGCACCACAGGGCAACGATTCCAACGCGGGCGCTTCGCTCTCCCCACTCCCGACCAAAAAACCAGATCGAAAGGCCGCTTACCATCGGCGCAAACATCGTTAACAGCGGTAACAAGAATTCCATTCGGTCCAATCTCCCGACATCGCGATGTGCCGAGCCAATCAGCAAGAAAAAGGCCCGTCAGCCCCTGCACGGAAAACACCGCACTTCATATATTCTTCAGCCACTTACAAATACAGCCTGCTCCACCTGGCAAGAAGATGAGTCCTCAGGTAGTGCACCAGCGCACAGTCGTGCAAGGGTGCACGGTCTCTGCACGATCATTCAGGGCCGCGATCCTTTTTCTCCGGCTCTCTCAGCACTCTGCAGTTTCTCGACTTTCCTAGACAGACCCAGCCACCAGCGGTAAGATTTCCCCATCACTGATGGTTTCGGCCGGCCGCACGCTCACCGCTGCAGCCCTACCGCGACCCAGACCGCCTCGGAGAAGGAGCTGACATGGCAAAGATCATGGTCATCGACGACGAATCCTCGATTCGCAGCCTACTGCGAGAGGTGCTGGAAAAATCGGGGCATCAGGTCGTTGAAGCCCGTGACGGCCGCGAGGCGTTGGAGTTGTATCAGAAGGACAAAGCCGATCTTGTCATCATGGACCTTCTCATGCCGGAGGTCGACGGCCTCGAAGCCACCCTCCAGCTGAGCCGTGAATACCTCGATACCAAGATCATCGCCATGACCGGCGCGCAGGGCGATCGCAACTTTCTGGACATCGCCAAGCTGTTCGGCGCCCGCCGTACCTTTGAGAAGCCGTTCGACCTCAAGGAAATGCTCCACGCCATCGAGTCCGAATTGGCCCACAAATAAGCCAGCGGGCCACATACACCCTCGAAAGCAGCCCCCCCGTACGGGGCTGAGGTGCCAAGCCTCAATCCTCTCTTCATTCCTCAAGAAAGCCGTCGATCCAGCCGAGCTAGTAATTGGTGAACTGACGGCGAGGAGAAGAGCCCCATGGCCGGTTTCGGTGCAACCGCTCGCATTCTCGTGATCGACGACAGCCGGGACTTTCAAGTCCTCGTGCGGACCTATCTGAACGGCACCGGATGGACCGTTCACGGGGCCGCCGATGCGCTGCAGGCCACCGGAATGGCCCTGAGGGAAAAGCCCAAGCTGATCCTGCTTGACATCGGACTCCCCGGTGGAGACGGGTTCATGCTGCTCGATCGCCTGCACGCCAACGTCCATACCCGCGGCATTCCCGTCATCGTGACCACCGCACAGACAGCTGCAGGGCTCGAAGCCAAGGCCAAGGCCAAAGGCGCGCAAGCCTTCCTGCAAAAGCCCTTTGAAAAACAGATATTGCTGGAAACGCTGGAATCAGTTCTGCGAGAATCGGCCGACGCGACGAACAAGCCGCACTGATCGTCACCCGCCTCCGCTCTGTCACAGGTATCCACCGGACGCGGATGCCTGGCGGGATACCGACACGAAATCGTTCGACTCCACTGGTTCACCCGCAGCGCAATCGACGATGTGGACCATAGCCTGGCTGCTCTATGCCTGCCTAATCATCGCCTCGGGTGTGTACCACACCGACTTCGTCATGCATTCGCACTGGGAGTTCGTGCGGTGGCTGCCGCCCCTCGCAGAGGTAAGGACCTACGGATTCTGGCAGGATCTTGCCGTCAACGTGCTGCTCTATATTCCCTTCGGGCTGCTGTTTCTCCAATCACGACGACACGTGACGGGCCGAACGGTGCTGCTGACGGTGGGGATGGGGCTCTTGCTGTCCTGCGGCGTCGAGCTCTACCAACTCTATTCGCACAACCGCAGGCCCGCCCCGTCGGATATCGTCTGTAACGTGACCGGGACGTGGCTGGGAGTCAGGGCCTTCAGAAACCGGTGGCGTCCCAACCGCGACGCCTAGTTCCATCCGGTGGGGTCGTAGCCTCGATCCCGCAAACAACGGTCGACATAATTCTTATACGCGCCGCTTGGAGGGGGCTTCGTGAACAGCCCCCTGAGGAATCCGACGGTCGCTCCACTCGCGGCCCCGACCATCGCCCCACGACCAGGATTGCCCCTGATGGCACCTCCGACTGCACCGCCCGCGGAACCCAAGGCTCCACCGCCGACCGTGTTCGTCGCAACCTGGCCGGCCTTACCTTCGGCAGGTGATGCGCCCGCTTCTTCCGCCAGCACCATGCACTCTTTGATGTCGGCTTCCGCCGCCTCGGCCCCGACCTGCTGATAATGTTGGTTCGGATACAGAATGGGCTTGTGGGCCGAACACCCGCTGGCCACCAGCCCAACCAGACACAACCAGAGCCTCAATACCGACTCCATCTTCAACCCTAGCCCCACGCCTCTCCGGCTCCTTCCCTAGACCCTACCGCCCAAATCCTTCCGCACTAGGGTCCGCATCATGGACGGGTCGTTGTAGCCGACCTCGCTGAGCGCATCCATGAGATGCATGCCCTTTGAGGCGACGAGTTCTTTCGCTTTGGCGTAATTCTTCGCGCTGAATCGGGCCACCGCAGGCTGTCCGTTGACGATCTGGCAGGCCAGGACCTCGCCACCGACTTCCAGCGTGCCGCCCTCTTCGACCAACTTCTTGGCCTGCCCCGCCGAGATCTGGTGGAGCTGCGCAAATTCCTCGAGCCCGCCGGTCTCGACCAGCCGGCCATCCGGCATGATGCAGAGCCGTTTGAAATGCGGCGACCAATCCTTGCGAAAGTCGATATACTTGATGTCTCCGCCCTTGGCCACGGCCCGGTCCAACGTCCGATAGTCCAAACCGAGGTTTTTCTGCTCGAGCTTCTTCTTGAGCTCATCCGGCAACGTCCGGCGAAACACCTCGGCCGCTGCATCGCTCAAAGGAAGGTTTCGGGCCCGCGCGAATTGCTCGGCTTCGGCAAACTGCATGAGGTCCAGCACGAAGGTCTGCCTGGGGCCGGTTCCGCCCGCGTCGACGAGGCTCGCAAACAGGCCACGGGTCAGCAGGCCGCCTTCCTGCGGATACACGTAGACCCCACCCTCGTTGAGCAACTGCGTCATCTGGTCCAACGGCACGTCGTAGCTCTCGGACAGCACCTTGGCGTGGCCGGGCAGATCCTCCTGCAGCGTCATCGCACAGACGGTCACATTCCCCGGCGCGTCCCACTCGGAGTAGTCCTCGATCACGTTGTACAGGACCACCGGCTTCGGCTTGTCGGCCTTCTTCTTGATCTTAAACATCGGTTAGCTCGTACTCTCGTTTCTCGTCGTTTGTCCCCTACTATCCCTGACGTAAGACGGGAAACGGAAATAGGAGCCGCCGACCATTCCGTATCTCGTCAGGAATCCTTCGTCTCCCGTCTTACCTCTCACGGTTGACGTGATAATACGGCGGCAGCGTCAGCAGGCGCGCATCTTCCAACGGGCCACCGATGGTGAAATGGTAAAGCGACTGGAGTGCATGGGAGGTGATCGCCACGACCTCGTGCACCGCATCATCGAAAAAACAGCCGATCCCAGTGCCCCTTACACCGGCCGCTTCCGCTTCGAGATACAGGATCTGCCCCACCAACCCGGCTTCCCAGAACAGGCGTGGATACCACCACGGCCTTCCCGAGCGCAAGCGCCCTTCGAACTCCGCCAGCATGCCCAGCGAGAAGGCGCTGTCGCCGGCAATGTCTTGATGGCAACTGACCTGAACCGCGAGGCGTTTGGCGTCGCCTTCGAGCACCCAATAGAGCGGCAGTCCTTCTGGAGAACCAGGGGCCGGCACCCACTCCAACTCGGGGTTCATCTGTTGTCGGACGAAGGCCAGCTTCGAAGGATCGCGCAGCAGTACATACAAACCAGGCCTGAGCCCCTCCACCCGATGCACGAACAACATCAAATGAATGGCCGGATCATGGGGCCAGATATCCCAAGGAGTCGGCCGTTCGAGCGGCGGTCGTTCGACCCTGGGCATGAGCCGCTCGAGGATATGGAAAAACTGCTCAGCCGTAATCGAGGTACGGCCATCGAAGGCCACGGCGCTGCGCCGCTGGCGAATGATCGTGGCCGCGTCGATCGCGGTTCGTGAAGCATGAAGCGCCTGAGCCCGAGTGGGCAACAGTGATTCTCGCGGCACGGCCTCGCGCTCTTTAGAGGTTTTCCACGAAGCCTCTGCCGCTTCGTCGATGATGTCCCAATGGACCGCATGGTCATGACTCAGCCGATTGGGCTTCCCATGCCAGGGTCCCTCACACAGATCCTTCACCACCTCCGGATCGAGGTAGAGGGGCACCTCCCTGAGCGCCTCACGCTTCACGAACGACCCTTCACGAGTCAGATTCTTTCCAGGCCACACCAGCGCGACGCAATCGGGGTGCTCCGGCTCGACCTCGGCAAAATCCTCCGTCCGGTGTGTGCCGAACAGGCGGGCGATCGTATTCTGATCCACCCCATCGAGCAGCAACATTCTCCACCCCAACGTAGAAGCGGCAACCCTGGCGGCACCGATCGCATGGCCCACGTCATGATTGCAGTAGCGGAAGGCCCGCTCGCCGTACTTCCAGGCCTCGCGCCAATGGACAGAGGTCAGTCCGAACAGGAATGCACCGGCCGGAAAGGGTGCGAGAAGTCGCGCCAACAACTTGGGAGCAAACGCCGCGCGATATTCCAATGCATGTTCCTTCGGCGCATAGTGATACAACCCCGCGGACAGTTCCAGCCCCTCGAGGCTCGGCATGACCACGTAGCCTTCGGTTGGATGAAGATTTCCCGAGGAGGGATTGCTCCGGAGCGCCCATTCGGACTCGCCGGCCCGTTTCCAAGCTGAGAGAGCCAAAGCGAACTCGAAAAACCTGGAAAGGTTTCGAATCGTCACCGCCTGCGACGGAACAGCGGTATGATCAGAGAGCGCGTCGTATGTCGGCGAAACCGGTTTCTCATCCGCTTGGAGTAACGGCAACGGAACAAGTTCGGCTCCGAGGAAACGCCGAAAAGGATCCGGCTGGTTCGCCCAATCCAGATAGCCGAGCGAACGAGCATAGCGATTGAACTGATGCTTGGTACGATCGTGGTACCAGATCACCCGCTCGATCGGATCGGCCGAAGCAGGCCGCTCCAGCGGCTGCGTGATAGGAAGCTCGCGACTCATGATGGGAGTCTAACGACGCTCCGCTGAAAAAGTAAACGCACTCAAATACCGCAAACCGTCGTTCGTGAACCGTATCTCGTGGGAGAGGCCACCGACGATACGGCGCGATCACGTCGACCCACGCCTTCACACTTAATATCGTTCTTCTTGCTGCTCGCTCCTGATGGGATACGCTTCACGGTTCACGAGCGACGCTCCCCCTCATTGACCTCCTTTCCCCTCCCCCAGTATCCTGCGTGGATCAGACAAGATCCTCTTCACGAACCACACTCCACGAGTTGGTCATGCGCTTCGATCCGGCCCTTGCGGCACAACATGCTTTCGCACAAGCCGAACCGGAACTCGGCACCGATTGGGACGAGGCGGTCGGTTTGGAAGACACCTTTTCATCGAATGCCGGCGCAACGGCGCGGGACGCTTACGAAGAGCTGTTGGCCCTGGCCTCACGTCATGCTGGGGCTCGCTCCTTCCAGGCTTTTTGTATCTTCATTACGTGGCAGCAGGCGGCCGAAGAGACCATCGCCCGCCACTTCGAAACAGGCATCCGGCTCTGTGAGGCCTATTTTGCCGATCCGTCAGCTCAGCCGGACCCACATTTTGAGTCCGTATCGGAAATCTATCGCTCGTTCCGCGAAGGCTTGGGCCTGGAGGAAGAAGACGACCTTCATGCGGAATTTCGCAGGGACACCCCCAAGGGCGGAGACTGACAGGAGAACGTATCTCGAGAAGCGTTGATCGTCTCTGGTCGGAGACTGATAGCTTCGGGGCAGGTACGCTTCACGAGCGACGAACCATGGCCGAGAGCGACAAACACCGCGCGCGGATTTTCATGCATCGAGGCGACTTGCTGCAGGCCCGCGCCGCTTGGGAAGCTGCGGTCAAGGACGACCGGGCCACCGGGTCGCCGCGCGACCTGTCCAATAGTCTCGGGAACCTCGGCAACGCCTACGCGTTGGCCGGTGAATTCGACAAAGCCGAAGCCTGTTACAAGGAAGTCCTGAGCATTCAACGCACCGAGCAGAACCCCCACGCCATCGCCCACACGCTCGTCAATCTTGGAAATCTCCATGTCGGCGCAGGCCGCCATGAAAAGGCCCGTCCCTATTACCTGGAAGCCCTGGACCTACTGACGCCGTTGAACGATCACCGAGCGCTCGGCATCCTCTACCACAACCTGGCCATGGAGGAAGCGCGCCAACAGCGGTGGGACGACGCAGTCCGATTGTTCCAGCAGGCGCTCGATTCACACCGTGTCGTCGGCAGCGAAGACGGCCTCGCCGCGACCTTCACCCAGCTCGGCAAGACGCTCCTTGACTGCGGCCGGTCAGTCGAAGCGGAGCGTTGCTTCAACAACGCCTCGGAACACTTCATCAAGCTCGGAAATCCGGCGGGAGAAGCGGCGGTCATGCGAGAACTGGCGGATCTCTACGAAGGCCGGGGCGATACCCTGTCCGCCGTCCGTTGCGTCGAACGACTGCACCATCTGGCGTTGGGAACCGGGCGAGTGCCGTCCGCCGAAGACAAGGCGCGCCTGGCCCGGTTGCGGGCCGCCGGTAGCTGAACTGTTTCCGGTGGTGTTAGAATCCCGCGCAACGAAGGAAGGAACCACGATGGATATCAGCGCCTTTCGCCAAATGGTCGAAAAGAACCCAAAAGGCTTCTTGGGTCGCTACGGGCTCGGCAACAAGCTTGTGCAAGAGGGCGGAAGCCTGGAGGAAGCGGTGGAACACCTGACCGTCGCGACCCAACTGGATCCAACCCATATCGCCTCGCACCTCGCCTTAGGTAAAGCCTTGGTCAAACTGGGGCGACAGGTCGAAGCCAAGCCGGTCCTGAAAGCCGGGATTGACGCCGCGACGTCGGGACGATCCAACGGCGGTATGGACCTCGTACCTGAAATGCAGCAGCTCTTACGCACCTTGGGATAAGGGCCAGGAGGAAAGGGAGGCCATGGACCTCGATCAAGCCAGACAACGCATCGACGCCGCCATCACTCAGTATGGGCACCGAGCCGCCCCTATGATCGACCTCGTCATGAACGAAGTGCGATCGGACATGGGGGCCAAGGCCTTCAACGAACTGGTTGAGGAATTCGACCTCGAACTCGAATTCAACATCGCCCCGATGGAATCCGACTTCACGAATAGCTGATTCTTTCTCGCTGACGCTTCCCACTTTTTCCTTTGACCTGTCGCATTTTGCATTACCATACGTCATGCCTTTGATCTGGTGTTCCATCTCCGCGCATGGTTTCGGCCACGCCGCGCAGGTCGTCCCGGTCCTGAACGAGCTCGGCCGGCGCGTTCCGAATCTCCGCGCCCTCCTGCGCACCGAAGTACCGGCAGCCTTTTTCCAGCCCCGGCTCACGATTCCCTGGGAGCTGCGGCCGGCTCCTCAGGACATCGGCTGCATTCAAGACGGACCGCTGACCATCGACGTTGAAGGCACTTGGGCCGCTCACCGTCTCTACTTGGCAGATTGGTCCGGCAAGGTAGCGGCCGAAGCGCGTGAGATCATCGCCGCGAAAGCCACCTTGGTCCTCTCCGACATTGCCCCTCTGGGCGTGGCGGCTGGCGTAGCGGCCGGCATCCCGAGCATCGGCATGTGTTCGCTCTCCTGGGACGTCGTGTTGGAAGCCTTGCAGGCTCCCCGCGCCAACGACCACCCTGCGATCATCGAACAGATCCGAGCCGCCTATGGAGAAGCCGACCGCTTCTTGCGCGTGGCACCGGCGTTATCCGTCTCCGCGTTCCCCCAGGTGACCGAGATCGGGCCCATTGCCGAGCCGGCGCCGCCCGAGCGCGAGCGCCTCCGCCAGGCCATGGGGGCACGCGAAGCCGACCGCCTCATCCTGGTCGGATTCGGGGGCATTCCGTTGAAGCAACTTCCCTTCGCTGCGATGGAGCGCATGTCTCATGCGCGCTTCGTGCTGGATGGGGTGGTCCCGGAAGGGTATCAGCGCATTCGCTCACTATCGACGCTTGGCATGCCGTTCAAGAGCCTGCTGGCTTCATGCGATCTGATCTTCACCAAACCGGGCTACGGCACCTTCGTTGAAGCGGTAGCCTTGCGAACGCCAGTGGTCTATGTACGCCGGTTCAACTTTGCCGATGAAGAGTCGTTGATCGGCTACCTGCATCGCTTCGGGCGCGGAGCGGAGCTGTCGCGGGAGGCTTTCTCCAACGGGTTGTGGGAACCGACGATCGAGGCACTGCTCAAGACGCCGATGCCTGCCACACCTCCTCCCGCCCTGTCCGGCCCCGGCGACGCGGCCGCAATCCTCGAGAAATACTTCTAAAGTTCCGCCCCCTCACCGGCGACAGGTCGTCCCGTTCTCTCTATAATGTGCGCCGTGGGCCTACTGAGTTTTTCCATACGCGCGGTCGCGCGGCTCTGCAATCGCGTCGGCCTGCTCGCACAAGACCTCGCCTTCTTCCTCGATAACCTCCTGCCCGCGTTGCTGCCGCCTTCGACCCTGACCCGTTCGATTGCCGGTCACTATGCCCACACCTATGAGTTGACCCCGTCGTGGCTGGTCTCCCATGCGTATGAATGGCAGCTGGACGCGTGGGAACAACAGGTGGCCGACCGGTACCTACCCCGCCATGCGCGCGTACTTGTCTTGGGCGCCGGCATCGGGCGGGAATCGATCCCGTTGGCCTTATCAGGCCGGTCCGTCATCGGAATCGACATCGATCGGCGGGCTTTGCGCTTCGCCCGCGAGGGCGCGCTCCGGCTCACGAAGGGAGCGGATTTTCTGCAAGCGGATTTCTACCGGCTCCCGTTTACCGATTCATCGTTCGATGCCCTATTGTTGTTCGGGATCATGTACAGTGCCATGCCCGGCCGTCGCGCTCGACAGGCCTGGCTCCGCAGTAGCACGTCCCTGCTGCGGGAGGCAGGCTGCCTCGTCCTCTGTTTTCTCACCGAGCCTCCGGTGCGCTCACGCAGCAGGCGGCTGAGCGATCGCATCAACGGCTGGCTCTGCCGACTTCCCGGCTCAAACCACGAGTACCAGCCCGGGGACACCTGCGGCCAATCACACTTCCTCCATGCCTTCCAGGACGAACAGGAACTGCGCCAAGAAATGGGCGAGACGGGATTGGCCATCGTCGAGTTGAACTGGGGGAAGGGCTACGCCGTCCTGGCCCGAAGCGAGCTGCGAGCATAATTCCACCTCGCCTTTCGAGCGACCGGCCTACGGCAGTTCCCCATAGCCAGGACCTCGATGATTTGTTATGCTCCCGCCCCAATGGACGAGATCTATCGCAAGAGCCCGGATTTTGTGGAGCGGGACGTCGCGGGTGAATGCATCCTCGTGCCGATTCGTAAACGTGCGCAAGATGCCCGGAGCATCTACGTCCTGAACGAAACCGGCGCCGCCCTCTGGAAACGCATCGACGGTCGCCGCACTCTGGACGACATCCTGCGGGACTTCCAGGAAGAATACGATGTCGCGCCGGAACGGTTGGCACAGGATGTCGTCACACTGCTGGAGGATCTCCGTTCGATCGAGGCCATCACCATCTCGTCCTCCTGATGCCTATGGTCCACGAGACCCGGTTGCGTCACATTCCGGAACGGTTCCCCCTGGCCTGCCAGTGGGAAGTGACCTGCCGCTGCAATTTGCATTGCGTCATGTGCTACACGGACTGCTTCAACGTCCCGGAGCAGATCCGCCGCGAACTTCCCCTGAGCGACCTGCTGCGCATCCTTGATCAATTGGCCGAAGCCGGCACCTTGGAACTCTGCATCACCGGCGGCGAACCGCTGATGCGGCCGGATTTTTTCGAGTTCTACGAGCGCGCCGTCGCGTTGGGCTTTCTGGTAACCCTGTTTACGAACGGAACCCTGATCACGGAAACCGTTGCGGACCGGTTCGCCGCCTCGCCTCCGGCCCGCGTCGAAATCAGCCTCCACGGTATGACCAGCGCGACGTTCGACGCGATCACCCAAGCTTCCGGTTCTTACGACCGTTGCCGCCACGCAATCGAGTTGCTCCGCGCGCGGCACATCCCGCTGGTGTTGAAGACGACGGCGCTCACGATCAATCGAGACGAGTTGCTCCACATCAAACGGCACGCGGCGACACTCGAGGGTGTCTCCTTCAAGCTCGGGGAGGAAATCCGGCCCGCCTTGAACGGGGACGGCGACGCATTCCGCCATGCCTTGGGTCAACGGGAATTGGCTGAACTGCATGCGCAGGACAACGACCTCTCGGCTGATGCCGGCCGCGAGCGCGCCGCCGCGACCGCCCCCTGTCGAAGCGGACTGCAACGCTTCCATATCGACGCATATGGAACCCTGCAGCTCTGCTCAGGCAACCGGCGCGAAGGGTATGACCTGCGGACAGGCTCGTTCCACGACGGATTCTATCGAGCCCTCCCAACCTTCGGTTGCCCCTGGAAGCCCTCGAGCCCAATTGAGTTCCTTCAACCGGCTGGTGTTCATGGCTGACACCCGCACGGTCCCCACCCTGCAATACCGCGAGTTCAGCCGCGCCGCCCATGACCGGGCTGCCGAGCATGGCCGGGTGATCAAGGCCCAGCTGGAAGTGACCTACCGCTGCAATCTGCATTGCCGCCACTGTTACACGGACCCGCACAACAACTCGGCATACTTCCCTCGCGAATTGTCTTTTGAAGACATTTTGCGCCTCCTCGACGAGATGCGGGTGCTCGGGATCGTCTGGCTCAATCTGACCGGCGGCGACATTTTCATGCATCCCCGGTTCTTCGACATCTACGAGGCTGCCTATCGCCAAGGCTTTCTGCTGCAGCTCTACACAAACGGCACCCTGTTCACGCGCGGGGTCATCGAACGGCTTCAACAGATGCCTCCCTTCACGATCGACATCTCTTGCCACTCAGTGGACGAAGCCTCGTTCGACTGGTTCACGCAGGTGCCTGGTTCGTTTCGGGCCTTCCTGCGCGGAATCGACCTGCTCCAAGAAAGCGGCCTGCCTTATACTTTCAAGACCAAGGCCATGACCTGGAACGTCGGTGAGCTGTCCGCAATCAAAGCCTTCGTCGAATCGCATGGGCAACGGTTTACCTTCACCACAACGCTCTCGCCTCGGCTAGACGGAGACTGTGGTCCCCTGGCACTTAGACTCCCCCCTGAACGGATCGTGGCGTTGGAATCGGAGGGGCGCGACGAGTTCCCCGGGAGGAACTGCGGCGCGCAATTACCTGGGGACATTCCATCCGATCGCTTATATCGTTGCGGCTGCGGCACCGACACGATACACATCAATGCCTGGGGAGAACTCGGAGCCTGCACGATGGAATATGAGCATCGCCTCCCGCTTCATAACCGTCCCCTTGCGGAGGCTCTCACAGAGCTGTTCGCATCGATTCGCCGACGGCGGTATGAGACCGACAGCCCTTGCCGGACCTGCCAGGTCACCGCACTCTGTGACAAGAAGCCGACTGATGCGCGCCGTGAATACGGGACGGCGGAGGCGCCGATCGTCCACGCCTGTGCAGTAGCCGTCGGACGGGCGGCACGATTGGGATTGCCGATCGTGCATCCGTTGCAACCGCAGGCGAAGCACGCTGGATAAAATGAACCGGACCAAGCGACCCTATCAACCTACGCAAGTCTTTCGCGTGGCGCTCGAGCCGGACCAGGCCATCTTGACGTCCTGCAGCATCGCCGCGATGAGCTTCATCGGCAAGGGCAACGCGCGATGCAAGTCGCCGCTGCAAGTGCCGCCATTGTGATGCAAGAACGGCAGTTCCTCCGGCATGGGCGGTGGGGACTCAGACGCCACACAGTCGTAAAGGATAGAATACGATGACACAGAAAAAAGCCTATCAAGCTCCGCAGTTATTTCGTGTCGAACTCAATCCTGAACAGGCGATCCTGACTCAATGCAGCACCATGACGATGAACACCGTTGCAGGCTTCGGTTCCAACACCTGCAGGGGTACCGGGACCTTCCCCTGCAAACAGGGCGACATGACGTTCGGCGTGGGAGACAGCGGGCCCCGCCTCTCATGAATGACAGGCTATGACATTCACGCTGTCCATCGCAGGACTGGCCATACGGGTCACAGAACCGGAGAACCGCCCAACGGTTGCGTGGCCGTTGCGGCCGTTCGAGCGATTCCTAGCCGATAACGCAACGCCGCCGGACATCACCGCGACCGTGGACGTCACGGAACGCTTGCCGGACCTGCCTCGGGCCGATGTTCGCTTCGACGCGGAAGCAGGCCTCTGGACCTTGTTCTCCGCCTCAGACGGCTATGTGCTCGAATGCCGAGATCCCCTGACCTTGGCCCCCCGCAGCCTGGCAGTGATTTCCTCGGATTTTCGGAGCCTCCGCATCTGGACGACATCAAACGGCCTTCCGGGGACCTGGAGTTGGGCACCGATGCAGGTGTTCAATCCCATGCTGGAGGTCGCCTATGTCACGTTGCTGGGTCGCCGCGGCGGGTGCCTCATCCATGCATCCGGCAGCGTCATCGACGGCTGCGGATACCTCTTCAGCGGCCACTCAGGAGCCGGCAAATCCACGCTGGCTGCCATGTTTGCCGATCAAGGCGCGGTCGTGCTGAGCGACGAACGACTGGTGCTGACGCGGGAAACTGATGGATACCTCATGCACGGCACACCCTGGGTCGGATCAGGGCAATATGCGGCCAACGCCGCGGGACCGCTCACCGCGCTCTACACAATCGCCCACGGTCGCCACGGTCACCGGCTCGACAACCCCAGCCGAGGCATGTTGCTGTCGCAGCTGCTGCAGCAGACTTTCCTGCCGCAGTGGGATCGTGAGGCGATGGGCGGGACGTTGGCGTTCCTTGAAGCCTGTCTCCGCGAAACGTCTCACGGGCGCCTGACCTTCCAGAACGATCCGTCCGTGGTGGCGTTTGTACGCAGGACCCGGCCCGCGGGCTCAATGGTGGCCCCATGAGAACCCGGCCGCTGGACGACTTCATCGAGCGCCATGCGGTCCATTCGGCGGCAGCGCGCCGCCCCGAAGGCGTCACATTCGAACTGAGCTACGGATGCAACCTCCGCTGCGTGCATTGCGCCAATCCCACCCATCGAGCCTTGCCTGCCGAGCTGTCCACCGAAGAGATCTGTGGCATCCTTGAACAGATCGCCTCGCTCGGCGTGATGACCGTGACCTTCACGGGAGGCGAGCCGACGGTCAGGCCGGACCTGCTTCAGATTCTCGACCACACGCAACGGCAGGGCCTGCTGATCCAACTTCTCACCAACGCGACCAGACTCACACCTCAGCTCCTCGATCGCCTCGAGTGCCTCCCCGTGACTTCACTCAACGTCTCGATCTACGGCGCCACGGCGGAACGGTACGAGGCCATGACCGGCATCCCCGGCTCCTATGCCCAATTCCGCCTGGGCCTGCAGCTGCTTGCGACGCGCCGGCTACCGGTGACCCTGCGCATGCCCGTCACCAGCGTGAACGTGGACGACCTCGTCGCTTGCCGCGACCTGGCTGATTCGCTCGGACTCCCGTTCCAATATTGTCTCGACATTACACCGCGCACGGACGGCGATCTCACACCCCTGACCTATCGTCTGGATCCACTCACGAAGGCAGAGATCGATCATCGTCTGCTGGCCGGCCGCCTGGCGGCCTGGGTGCCGGACCGCTGTAACCCCGACCGGCCCTTTATCTCCTGCGCTTGCGGCCAAAGCCGGTTTGCCGTTACGCCCTACGGCCACATGAACCTCTGCATCGGATTCCCCTTCCCCGGCTACAATCTGCGTACCGGCACGATCCGGGAGGGATGGGACGTGTTGAAGCGAACGGTCGATGAGGCAACCCCGAATGAGCGCGATCGCTGCCCCAGTTGCGACCTCCAGCGCTTCTGCCGCCAGGGCCGCGCCGACGCTTGGCTGGAAACCGGGGATATGAGCCGTTGCCTCCCGCACTTCAAACAATGGGCACAAGCACTCGAAGCCACCCATGCGCTCCTTGACCCTCGACGTCCTCGTTGACCGATACGCCGCCGTCAGCGACGCGAATCGCCGTCGCCTCGACGCGTTAGCCGGGCTGCTGGATCGGTTCGCCTCGCAGGGCATCGAAGTCATGTTGCTCAAGGGGGCCGACCTGCTCCTGCGCTGTTACGGCCCGAAGGGCACACGACCGCTGGCCGACATCGACCTTCTCGCGCGCGAGCGTGATCTACCGACCCTCGACCGCTGCCTGCGAGAATCCTCATTCAGGCCGCTGATCGACGGGAACCCCGCCTATGCCTGCCCTTCCACCGGACTCATCCTCGACATCACGACCACGCTGTGGTACCTCGACGAGGCTTCGCTGGACACAGTATGGCGGCGGGCGATGCCGCAACCCGTCGGCTCCGCACAGGCGCTCGTCATGTCGGGCGAGGACTTGCTGATTCATCTGACCGCTTACAGCGTTCTGCATCGCGGGCACCTCTCCGAATCATTCATGCAGGACCTCTCGCAGTTGACACGTACGGTGTCCCTGGATTGGGATCGCATTCTGCAAGACTCGGCCTCCTGGGATCTGCAGATGCCGTTGCGTCACGCCTTCACGACCGCTCTGGCCAACAGACCTGAGCCCCTCATTCCGGACTGGGTACTGTCGCGCCTGACTCCCGCGTCGCAGCGCGATCGCCTGTGGCTGGCGCTGTTGAGCAGACTCGTCACAGGACCGCCCATCGCCGAAGTGGGACATCTCTTGCTGCTGCTGTCGCAGCCGTCCGGTCGCCGTTGGGTGTGGCTCCGCAACACCCTGTTCCCCACGCGCACGTTCCTCGGCTATCGCTACGGCGAGTCGGCCGCACATCAGCCTTGGCGAACAAGACTGCGGCGATGGCGGGATCTCTTCCGTGCGGCGGCGGTCCTTGGCTGCCGCGTGATGGCTCGGCTTGCAGGCGGCACGGAAGCGTCGCTTCGCAGACGAGAGCCGCTCGAGTCGGTGCCGGCAACCGCCGCGATTTCTGCCGCGGACCTATCTGAACAGGTCCCCCTTTCGCTGATCGGCAACCGTGTGACCTTTCGTGTCGCCTCCGACAGCATGACGCCCACACTGCAAGCGGGCGACGAGCTCACCATCGGTCCGGCAACCGGCCTTCGCATCGGTGACCTCGTGCTGTATGAAAGCGAGGAAGGATTGGTCTGTCACCGGCTGCGCGCCACGAACGAAGCCGGCGAACTTGTCATGAGCGGCGACGCAGCGCCTTCGGCAACGGAGGCCGTCGACGGCGCTCGGGTGAAAGGTCTCGTCAGCGCCGTCATCCCACGCCGCGCATCCCAACAGTACCTGCGGCACCTGGTCCGACAAGCCGGCCGCCGGCTGCTCTTGGGCCCACTCGGGCGGATCGGCGTTGCGCTGCTCATGCCCTGGCTCACGGTCACGATCTGCGCCCGCACCTCGATCCGATCAATGGCGCTGTGGCACCCGATCGACCGTGCTCGTGGACTCTCGCGGCGGACACTCGAAACACGACTCGCGAAAACGGCGGCGGATCAGCGCCCATTGTCGTTGCGCGTGTCCTTCGGCTCGACAATGCTCGGCTCATTGGAGTGCGCCTCAGGCCGCATCGAAGTCGGTGCCGTCGGTCGGCGATTCGGTCTCGATCGTCTTTTTCATGAGATCGCCGATCGTCCCTCCTGAAGCGGGCAATCCCCTCCCTCTGAGGACAGCTTCAGAACCCAATTCAAGCCCGCAACAAAAGTTCTGGATTCCTGCGCACTTAAACACAAATCCTTTTGGCCGTTTCGCACGTAGAGTGTTATAGTGTGGCGTGTTACGGAGCCGCGCGTTGAGCATGAGACGACCGAGCTAATGGACGCCAGTTCCCCCCACGCCGCTTCAACCATCGATCCCAAGCTGTTGGCCCGTGTGGCCAAGGGCGATCACCAGGCCTTCAGCCAGCTCTACGACCAATCGAGCACGCTGCTGTATACGCTCGCATTCCGCATTCTCGGCGACCGCGAAGAAGCTGCCGAGTTGATTCAGGAAGTCTATTTGGAAGTCTGGCGCAAGATTGCCCGATATGACGCAGGCCGTGGCACGCCGATCGCCTGGTTGGTCACTCTGACCAGGAGCCGCGCGATCGACCGGCTCCGTTCCCGCTCGTCGCGCGGCCAACGCCTGACTGTAGA
Organism: Nitrospiraceae bacterium; assembly: GCA_019637075.1. Lineage (NCBI taxonomy): Bacteria > Pseudomonadati > Nitrospirota > Nitrospiria > Nitrospirales > Nitrospiraceae > Nitrospiraceae bacterium. The sequence goes on from JAHBWI010000001.1 coordinate 652,120, forward strand.
TTCGCTGGAACATCCGCTGGTCTCCCAGACCCCGGACGTCAGCCCTAACCCGCAAGAGGCGCAGGAGGACCTTCAACTGCGGCAGGTCATGGCGAAGGCGATCCTTGAACTGCCCGGACCGCAGCAGCAGGCGATCGAGATGGCGTTTTATCAAGGACTCACGCATCAGGAAATTGCAGCCAAACTAAATCAACCGCTCGGCACGGTGAAGACGCGCATCAAACTGGCAATGAGCAAACTGCGGGCCTCGCTCCATCCGGTACTGCACCCGGATACGGCTCTATGACGCACGAAGAACTTGAAGAAGCGGTCCCCCTCTATGCCATCGGCGCGTTGGAACGCACCGAACGGCAGGCGATCGAAGCCCACCTCCTGTCCGGTTGCGCGACCTGCCATGCCTCGTTGAAGGATTACCAGACCGTGGCGGCCCTGTTGCCCTTCGGGCTCACCCCCAGCACCCCGCCGGCGTCGCTCAAAGCGCAAGTCATGGCGGCTCGCAACCCGGTCGCGGCAGTGGCGGTTCCCGAAAAGCCTGCGCCGCGCAGCAGCCTCGAACCGGGGGAATGGATGAACCATCTTTTCCCGCCGATCTCGCCGGTCCGCTCCTGGCCCTTCCGCTTGGCCATGGGTTTGGCCAGCCTCCTCATCGTGGGCGGCGCCACCTACTTGGGTTGGCTCTACTACGCGCAGACGGCCTCGAACTCGGGCCAGATCGAACAATTGCAGGCCACGCTGCAGAAGGAGGCGGCGCGCGCGACCGCGCTGCAGACCGATCTCAAACAGCGGGAGCAGCACGAAGGGGAATTGAAAGCTGAGTTGGATCAACGAACCGCGGAAATCACGGATTTGCGGGATCAATTGATTCAGCGTGATGCGGAGGCCGACGACCTTCGTACGCAACTGGCGCAGCGCGATTCCTCAATGCAGCGTCTCGTGCGGCAGAATGAGGAATTCACGAACTTTCTAAAGAGTCCCGCGTCGAAAGTGGTGTCACTGGCCGGCTCCGATATGGCCAAGGAAGCGGGCGCGTTCCTGCTCTTCGACCCCGTCACCAAGCGGGCCTGGCTCTACGCGTTCAACCTGCCCGCCCTCCCAAGCGGCAAGGTCTACCAACTCTGGGCCATCGACGACAAACCGGTGAGCGCCGGCATCTTCGGACTCGACTCCGGGCAAAAGGGCCGCCTCCTGATCAAGAGCCTGCCAGATTTCACCCGCATGAAGAAATTTGCGGTGAGCGTGGAACCGGACGGGGGCCGCCCGCAGCCGACCGGAGCGATCTATCTCATCGGTCAGACCTAGCCTCTCCTTTTCTGCGGCTGCTCCGTGCTAGCATGCCCGCCGACATGCCCATTCAAGACGACGATCTTCGATATATGCGCCAAGCCCTGGACTTGGCCCGCAAGGCACCGCTGATCGGCGAAGTGCCGATCGCCGCCCTCCTCGTGCGCGACGGTGCAGTCCTCGCGAGTGCCCACAACCGGCGCGAAACCTGGCAAGACCCGACAGCCCACGCTGAGATGATGGTGATCCGCGATGCGGCTGGCGCCACCGGAAGCTGGCGTCTCACCGAAACCACTCTCTACGTGACATTGGAGCCCTGCACCATGTGCATCGGTGCCATCGTGCTCGCCCGGATTCCTCGCTTGGTCTTCGGAGCATGGGACCCGAAAGCGGGCGCCTGCGGCTCCGTAATCAATATTCCTCCTGAACCCCGACTCAATCACCGCGTGGAGGTCGAGGCCGGACTGTTGGCCGAAGAAAGCCAAAGCTTACTGCAGGAATTTTTTCGACAATTGCGGAAGGAATCGCTGCTGCGCAATGAGGAGAATTAACCGGGCAGACGGGGCGACCACTCGCACATCTGCAGTCGACAGTCCGCTCCGTCGAAGGCAATCGCCCCCACCAGCCCATCCGGAATGTCCAAGGCTCGGATGTGCCACTGGGTCGAGTAAAGAGTGCCATCGCTCGGCATGATGAGTCCCTGCCGATCCGTCTCCCACTGCACGGTGAATCGCTGCAGGCCTTCGGCGAGACCGGTTCCACGTCCTTTCAGGAATGCTTCCTTGGCCGTCCAGTAACGATAGAACAGCCGGCGTCTTGTTTCCCCCTCGACTTCCGCCACCTGACGCGCTTCAGCGGGAGAAAAAAACCGCTGTGCCAGTTCCAGTTCGTTCAGGCCCTCGCGGCTCGATTCGATATCGACTCCGACCTCTCGCACCCAGGCCACCGCAATCGTCGCATGGTCACCGGAGTGGGATAGGCTGAACCGTAAGGCAGCCGCGGTTCCAACCTCATCAAGCAAGAACGGCTTGCCATAGGCCCCCATCTGAAACTGTAAGGCTTTTGGATCGCGGCCGGCATAGGCCCCGAGGATCACGCGAAGCAGTCCGTGAGAAAGGAGGAATCGCCGTCGATCGCGCGGGAACGCGAACCGGCGCTCCCGGGCCGCCTCCTCTGCGGAGAGCAGCTCACGAAAGCGATCCGCCTGCGTTTCATAGCGGCTCAGCGGGCAGAACCAGACGTGAAGATCGTGCGAGCCGAGGGGAACGACCGAGGGGGCGAGGGTATCGTTGCTTGAGAGAGTCATACCGATCGGGACGGATCAACCGGCCCCGCCGCCGGCAGCCGGCCGCAGAACCGGCTTCAATTGCGCCGTGCTCCGGCCGGTAACGGCACGCGAACTCTGAAGGGTGACCTCGGCGATTCTCCCCTCATCCAATTTCAACACGCGATCACCCAAGTGAAAGTAGCGATCATCATGGGTCACAACGATAACGCCCTTTCCACGGGCCCGTAAGGCAGGCAGCAGCTCGCCATAAAAGATTTCCTTGTACTGGGGATCCTGATCGGCTGCCCATTCATCGAACACATAAAAAGGCCGATCCTCCAACATCGCCGTCACCAACGCCAGCCGCTTGCGCTGGCCCTGGGAGAGATTCACGGTGGAGTATTCCCCGTCTTGGATCGTCACTTTATGCTGGATACGCAAGGCCTTCAGCCATTCATCCGCCTGATCGGCAACCAGGCCCGGATCCAACCCCAACAACCGCTTGAACAGATAGAAGTCTGAAAAGACTGCAGCGAAATGCTGGCGGTACCAATCCTGCGTCTCCGCCGCGATCGTTTCCCCGTTCATTCGAACGGCTCCCGACTGAGGCCTATACAGTCCCGTCAGGAGCTTCACGAAGGTCGATTTGCCGCTCCCGTTGCCGCCCACGACGAACAACAATTCCCCCGTCTCGATCGCGAGGTCGATCGGCCCAAGGGTAAACTGACGATCGTCGTCCTTGCCCGCTTCGTATGTGAACTGAGCGGCGGAAAACTCGATGCGGTGCGGCCCCTTGTCGATCAGGCGATCGGCCCCACCTTCCTTGCTGCTGCCGTCCAGTTCGACACCCAACTCCTCGATCTTTTCCAGCGCAATTCGCCCTCGGCTCATGGTTGGCACCATCCCGATCACTCCCCACATGGGGCCGATCATGTAGAGCATGGCGAAAGCATAGCCGGTCAGGGACTCGCCGGAAAGGGATAGGAGCGAAGGAAAGACCAGCAGGATCATGCCGATCAATCCGTAAAAGAGCAGCTGGGTCCAGCATTCGGAGTACAAATATTGCTTCGTGGCCGCAAGATTGCTGGCGCGCATGGCCTGAACGGCCTGCTCAACGTCGGTGGAAACGAAGGCTTCCCGTCTCGCCCGATGCAGCATGAGTTCCTTGGTGCCCTCGGTCAGGCTTCGAAAGTGACCGAACAGCGTCCCCTTGGCCTCACGGACGGCCAGCGAGGAATCCAAGAGCCGATTGTACAGTTGGCGGTAGCCGAGAAGCCCGAGCACCGACAGGATCACTACTCCCGCAAACGCCTGCCAGGACAACCATGCCAAATACGCGGAGCAACCGGCAATGATGGCCAGATTGACCGCCAGGCCCGGCAGGCAATTCACCGCCCAGGCGAGCGCGTTGGTATCCTCCGTCAGCGTCGCGAGAATGGCAGGGGCGCCGCGCGTCTCCAGGGTCCGGTATGGAGCGCGAATGATCTTCCAACAGAGCCCCATTCCCAAGCGCGTGATCGTGTCCTGCGCGAACTTCACCAACAGAAGTTGTGAGGCGTAATTCGCACCGACTTTGAGAAGAGCAAGCCCGATGAAAGCGGCTCCAAGCAGCCGTGGGACCGAGCCTCCGGCGCTGATCAGTTTGTTGATCACCGCCAACAACCCGACGCTCGACAAACCGGCCGCAATCCCGGCCAGCACCATGAACAGCATCATGGACCGCGCATCGCGCAGGAGGAACTGAAGAAACCGCACCGTTTTCATCATGGTGGATGGCCTAATGGTTAGGCAGCTTGGGAAGGCGCGTTGTGCTCCTCGTCGTCTCCATGCGGATGGAGATCGGCCAAGGCTTCCGCCCAAAACCGCTGCAGGTGGCCGGCCAAATCCTGAACGTGAGGAGCGACGAACAGGCGTCCGGAATCCTCGGCAGGCAGATAGAGCGTCTGACTCCGTCCCAACGCGGAACTGCCGAAAACCAACCTGGTATCGTCGGCAGTATGGGTCAAGGGATGTTTCGAGGCGATCACGTTCAGCACAGGGCCGTGGAACAGTTTCAATTCATAGCGCGCTGCGGCGTGGAACATCGCGTACGTGACCTGGTCCTTGTACAGAAACTCATCCTGGTGCTCGGCCGCTTCGGTATGGTGCATCAGATTCCATAGCTGTTTCAACTTTCCCTGCCAGAACGACGGCCATCGGTCCACGGGCAATTCACGCATCAAGCGGATGTAGGTACGTACCTTCTGGGTCATGAACTGGATCGGCCACAGCACATAGGGAGGACGATGCCAATGTTGCGCGTATGACCGCGGATGCCAGGACTCCATAATCGCCAACACCACCTGCTCGCCCTGTGTCCGCAACTGTTGCGCGATCTCGTATGCGGTCAACCCGCCCGTGCAGGTGCCGCCGATAAGGTAAGGCCCATGCGGTTGCACCGCCCGAATCTCCGCGATGTAATGCGCCGCCATCTCCTCTACGCGCAGGAAGGGCTTTTCTTTTCCGTCCAACCCCCGTGCTTGCAGCCCATAGAACGGACGATTTTCTCCGAGCAGCTTGGCGAGACGGGCAAACACCAGCACATTACCCCCGACGCCGGGCACCGCGAAGAACGGCGTTTGAGTTCCCTCGGGTTGGATAGCGACGAGCGTCTGCCAGCGCACGGTGCAGCCTTCGTCGGCCAGCAGGTCCGCCAACTGTTCGATCGTGGGAGCCTGGAACAATACCGCCATCGGGAGCCGCTTACCGAACGTGCGCTCGATCGCGCTGAACATTCGAAGCGCCAACAGCGAATACCCGCCGAGGTCGAAAAAGTTGTCTTTCACGCTGACGTGGGTGACGCCGAGCACCTGCTCCCAGATGGCGGCCAGCTGCAATTCGATCCGGTTGCGCGGCGCGATCACCAGAGTATCGTTCTGGTGTGACTCGACCGCCGGCATCGGAAGCGCCGCTCGGTCCACCTTTCCGTTGGGCGTGAGCGGAAACGAAGACAGCGGTACGATCGCGGAAGGCACCATGTAGTCCGGCACCGTCTCACGCAAACTCTTCCGCAGCTGCTGCGGATCGCAACTCATCCTCTCCTGAGGGGTGACGTAGGCGACCAACCGTTCGTCCCCTGGAACATCCTGCCGCACGATGACGATCGCCTGCTTCACGCACGGATCCTGCGCCAGCACATGTTCGATCTCGCCCAGTTCGATACGGAAGCCGCGCAGTTTGATCTGGAAATCTATTCGCCCGATGTAATCCAGACGTCCGTCGGCCAGCCATTTCACCTGATCCCCGGTGCGGTACAGCCGCTCCCCTTCCCGGAAAGGACTCGGGACGAATCGATCGTGAGTGAGGGCCGGAGCCCCCCGATAGCCCCGCGCCAGTCCGAGACCGCCGATGTAGAGTTCTCCGGGTATCCCGACGGGCACGGGCTCGCGCTGCGGATCGAGCACATAGACCTGCGTGTTGGCGATCGGCCTGCCGATGGGCACGGTTCGCTCCGCCGACCGCACTTGCTCCAGCGTAGACCAGATCGTGGTCTCCGTCGGCCCGTAGACATTCCAAACCGATCCGGCCCGCGCGAGCAGATCCTGCCCCAATTCCTTCGGCATGGCCTCGCCCCCGCATAACACCTTGACGCCGCGACCACCTTTCCAGCCGGACGCGACAACCATGCGCCAGGTCGCGGGGGTCGCCTGCATGACCGTCACTTCGCCGCGATCCAGCGCCTGAGCGAGCCATCCCCCGTCGGTCGCCTCTTTGCGGGTTGCCAACACAATACGGGCGCCGACGATGAGCGGCAGATAGAGTTCCAATCCGGCAATATCGAAGGACAGCGGCGTGATGGCCAACAGAGTGTCCCGCTTGGTCAGTCCCGGCTCCTGCCGCATGGATTCGAGGAAATTGACCAGGGCCCGCTGCTCGATTTCGACGCCTTTCGGTTGCCCCGTCGACCCAGACGTGAACAGGACATAGGCCAGATGGTGCGACGCGGCGAGCGGCGAAAGATTCTCCTCCGGATGATGGGCAATTGTGGCGGCATCTCGATCCAAGCAGAGGACCTGCAGTTGATGCTGCGGCAGCCCTGCCAACTGCGCCGATTCAGTAACCAATACAAGCCCAAGACTGGCTTCCAGCATGGCGGCCAATCGCCTCGAGGGAAGACCTGGCACTAACGGTAAGTACGCGCCTCCGGCCTTCATGACCGCCAATAGGCTCACGAGCAGATCGACGGAGCGGTCCAGACAGATCGGGACCACCACATCAGGCCCCACCCCCTGCTCGCGCAGGTAGTGAGCCAGTCGATTGGCGCGCCGATTGAGCTCGGCATAGCTGAACTCCCGATCGTGAAAGACGACGGCCACGGCATCAGGGTTGCGGTTGACCTGCGCTTCGAACAATTGCGCGAAGCACGTGTGCTCCGGAAAGGGCGCCCCGGTCGCATTCCAATCCTGCAGCAGCTGCCGTCTCTGCTGAGGAACAAGGACCGACAAGCGGCCGATCGCTTGCTGAGGCTGCTCTGCGATCTCCTCCATGAGCTGGCGATAATGCATCAGCCACCGTTCCACCGTAGCCCGGTCGAAGAGATCGGAATTGAATTCCAGATAGGCCTTCCTCGACGCCAGCGGATCGATCGAGAGCCCCAGGTCCAGCTGGGCGGCGCCGCGGCTGACCTCGTAGGGGGTCCAGGATAGGTGCAGAAACTCCGTGCGGGCGAACGGCGTGTTGGCGAAGTTGAACAGAATCTGCACGAGGGGCAGACCACCGTGGCTGCGATCCGGGCGCAACTCCTCCACCAGCTTTTCGAAAGGCATGTCCTGATGCGCGTAGGCTTCCAGCGAGAGGTCTCGGACCTTGCCCAGCAGGTCATGGAACGTCGTCTCCGGCGATAGGTCCGCCCGCAAGACCAATGTATTCACGAACGTCCCGATCAAGTCCTCGATGGCCAACCAATGGCGGTTGGCGATCGGTGTCCCGATTACGATGTCGCGTTGCTGGGTGAGCCGATGCAAAAGCGCGAAGAATCCCGCCAGAAAAACCATGTACAGCGTGACGCCCTCGCGGACGCTGAGCTGCTTCAGCCGGTTGATCAATGCCCAAGGCAGGTCGATGGATACGTGGTCGCCTTTGAACGAATGCACCGGAGGTCGCGGCCGATCCCCTGGCAGCGACATGACGGGAAGATTTGCGAGCTTGGATTTCCAATAGGCCATCTGCTCGGTCTGCACCGGGCCGGTCAACCACTCCCGCTGCCACTGCGCAAAATCGGCGTACTGGATCGTCAATTCCGGCTTGAGCACCACCGGGCGTCCTTCGCAAGCGGCGTTGTAACAGGCAACCAACTCGCGCGCGATGATCCCATACGACCACTGGTCGGAAATGATGTGGTGGGTCGTGACCATCAAGATATGGTCTTCTTCTCCAAGATCGATCAGCAACACCCGCAGTAATGGACCGCTGATAAGGTCGAAGGGCTGACGCGCCTCGGCCATGGCGAGTTCCGCTGCCTTGTCTTCCCGCAGGTCATGTGCGAGCAGTCGCAGATCCATTTCTCGCCACACCGGGTCGAGATTCGCATGGAGGACCTGCCTGGCGTGCCCCTCGACCTTGACGAAGGTGGTGCGCAAGGCCTCGTGGCGCTCGACTAGTCGATGAATCGCGCCGCGCAGGGCGTTCTTGTTCAATGGCCCGTGCAAGCGAACGCTGGCGGGAATATTGTAGGCCGCGGCGTCCGGGGCCATCTGGTACAGCACCCACATCCGCTCCTGCGCGAACGACAGAGGCAAGGGCCCGACCCGCTGGACCCGCTTGATCACGCGGGCAGCCTCGTCCCGAATCGGCCTGGTCGTGGCGCTGGCATCGCCGATGACATCGGCCAGCGTGGCGATCGTCGGCGTTTCAAAGACCCGCCGCAGCGGCAAGCGCACGTGAAACAGGGCTTGCACCCGAGAAACAAGCTGAGTGGCCAGCAGGGAATGGCCACCGAGTTCGAAGAAATTGTCGTGGATGCCGATGTCCTTCACGTGCAAGATCTCGCCCCACATATGGGCCAGCATTTGCTCTGTGGCGGTGCGGGGTGCGACGTACTCGGCGGTCACGTCGACTTTGCTCGCCCGGCTGTCGAGCGCAACCCTCAAGGCCTGCCGATCCACCTTACCATTGGGCGTCTTCGGCAAGGCCTCCAGTTCCGTGAAGGACGACGGAATCATGTGCGCAGGCAACAGGCCCCGCAGCCGCTCCCGAAGCTGGACGAGTCCAAGCCGGTTGTCCGGTCGCGGCACGAGAAACGCGGCGATGCGCTTGTCCCCTGGCTGATCCTCTCGAACTTCCACGACTGCCTGCTCGAATTCCGGTTGCCGGTTCAGGACCGCTTCGATTTCTTCCAGCTCGATTCGGTAGCCACGGATCTTCACCTGTCGATCTGCACGGCCCCGATACTCCAATTGCCCATCGGAGCGCCAACGGACAAGGTCGCCGGTGCGATAGATCCGGGCCCCGGAACGTCCGGAGAAGGGATCGGGAAGGAATCGGGTGCTGCCGGCTGCCTCGGACCGGCCCAAGTAGCCGCGTGCGACACCGACACCGCCTATATGCAGCTCGCCCGATACTCCGATCGGAACGGCTCGCCCCTTCTGATCCAGCACGTACACGGATACATGGGGAATCGGCCGGCCGATCGGGATCTCCGCGGGAACCGGCCCCTCGCACCCCAAGCCCGTCAAATCGTAAAACGTCGCGGCAATAGTCGCTTCCGTCGGTCCATAGGTATTCAAGAGTCCGACTTCTCGGCCGATGAGTTTGCCCCAGCGCTCTACAACCTGCGGCAGTGCCCGTTCCCCGCCGATAATCACGTGGCGCACGGATGGGGGCCACGGCAGTGCCTCCACGTCCATGCGTGTCACGACCTCATGCCAGTACGCCGTCGGGAGGTCAAGCACCGTCACCTTCGACCGCGCGCAGGATTCGAGGAACTCGGACACAGAATCGACCATGGTGGCGTGACGCAGTACCAACGTCCCACCCGCAGCCAGACAGGGGAAGATTTCCTCGGCCGCTTGATCGAAACTCAGAGACGCAAATTGCAGGACCTGATCGCCGGTCTTCAACTTAACGGCCGCTGTGATCGCTTGCACGTAGTTGGCTAACGACCGTTGTTCGATCAGTACGCCTTTGGGATGCCCCGTCGACCCGGACGTGTAAATGACATAGGCCAGGTTGCCCGACGATGCCGCCGTAAATGCCTCGCTGTCCGGGCAGCGCCCGATTTCGCCCCACTCCGAATCAAGACAAATCGTGTGGGAATTGGACACAGGCAGACGGCCGAGTTGATCCTGCTGCGTGACGATGACCCGAACCAGGCTGTCGGCCAGCATATACTCCAGCCGCTCGGTCGGATAGTCGGCGTCCAGGGGCAGGTAGGCCCCTCCGGATTTCAAGATACCCAGCAGCCCGACGATCATTTCAGGAGTCCGATCGAGACAGAGCCCCACGACGACGTCCGGTCCGACTCCCCGCCGGCGCAGATAATGCGCAAGCTGATTGGCACGGGCGTCCAGTTCTCGATAGGTCAACCGGCGGTCGCCCTGCTGCACCGCGAGGGCGTCCGGCGTTTTCCGCGCTTGCGCTTCAATGAGCTCCTGCACGCAAGGCGCATCGCCGATCGGAGCCCGGCCGCCGCTCCATTGCTCCAGCACCGCCCGCTGTTCTGCCTCATCCATCAGGCTGAGTTCGCCGATCGCCAAACCCGGCGATGAGACCAGCCCCTCGAGGGCTCGAACAAAGTGCCGTTGGAACCGAACCATCGTGTCGGCATCGAAGAGCCTGGGTTTGAATTCGAGGTATCCATGCATGCCCCGGGAACCTTCGGACAGTTCCACACAGAGATCGAACTGCCCGCTGTGCTGAGGCAATACGTAGCCGTCCCACCGAGACACGTCGGCAACCGGGGCGCCGACCGTTCCCCTGCCCAGTTCCTCATCCAGCTCGGCCAGCAGTTTGAAACGCTGCAGCACGAACAACACCTGCGACAGCGTACCCTGCTGACGATCTTGCGCGGACCGCACCTTCGTCGCCAACCTCGAGAACGGATAGTCCTGGTGGTCCAACGCCTCCAATACCGTTTGTTTGGTAACGGCCAGGAGTTCGCGTCCCGTCATCTCGGCATGCACCGCGTTTTTGAGCATGACGACGTTGACGAAGTCGCCGATGCTGTGGGCAAAACGCGCACGGTGTCTGCCGAAGACCGGCGAGGCAATCGCAATATCCTCATGATTCGTGTAGCGATGGAGTACGACCTGAAGCGCGGCCAAACACACCGCATAGCTCGTGGTGCCTTCGGATTTCGCGATGGCCTTGACCTTCCTCGCTGTTTCCGTCGTCACCGCAAACCGATGCCAGCCGTAGGGCTCCGGCTCGATCGTGGCCCGCGGGCGATCGTAGAACGATTCGTAATTCGGCCACTCGCCGGCCAACCGCTCTTTCCAATAGCGCGCCAGTTCCTTCCCTTCCTCGCCATCGAGCAGTTCCTTGTGCCAGGCCACATACTCGGTATAGGGAGTCGGTTCCGGCTGACTGGCAGGCGCGGTACCGGCGACACGTCGTTCATACGCACGGCGCAATTCATCGACCAGCAGCGTCATGGACCAGCCGTCGACGGCAATATGGTGGGCAACCAGCAGGAGCATCGGGGACACCGACCCGCTGAACAACTGGGCGCGCCACACTGGTCCGCAGACCAGGTCGAAGGGAACGGCCGCCACGTCCAACGCGGCTTGCCGCACCCGCTGCCAATCCCACTCCTCGGCGTCAGTCTGTGACCAGGCAAACGGCAGGGCATCGTGGACCAGCTGCACAGGAATGTCTTCCCGAGTGTCATAGGTCGTACGAAGCGTGGCATGGCGCGCGCTTAACTCAGTCAGCGCCTGCTGCAGCAGAACCGGGTCGATCGGTGATGGAAGCCGGAGCAGTACCGCGACATTTGCAGCAGAACTTTCAGGAGCGAGCTGGCTCAGGAACCACAAGGCCGCTTGATTTTCAGAGAGGAAGTAGCAGGTCTCCTCCGCGGCCGGCTCGCCCGAACGCGAGCCACGCCCGGCCCCATCGGCAACCGAACGTTCCGCGATGAGGCGGGCCAGATCATTCAGCGAGGCGCCTCCGAGCACGGACTGAAGGGACAAGACGATGCCGAATTTGGTCTCGACCACGTGCAACAATTCGGCAGCCAACAATGAATCGAGCCCGAGGAATTGCACCGGCCGATCGAGGGAAATGGGCTGCCCTCCCCCCGCCAATCGTGCGGCGACGAGGTCTCGGAGATATTCGGCGATGATATTGCGGCGCGGTTCCGGTGCAAGGCGTTCAAGTTCTTCGAGCGTCGGTGGAATCAATTCGCGTTGCCGAACCCACGGGCGGGACCGACTAGCCCCGATGACGGCCAATTGGCCGGCCAGAAATTGTTGCCGGCACGCCCGCCGCTGAATCTTTCCGCTGGAGGTCTTGGGAAGGCTCCCGGCCTTGATTAACACCAAGTGCGCGACATGAAGATCGTGCTCCTCGGATACCGATGCCCGCACCCGCCCCGCAATTTCTTCAATATCGAGGCCGACTTCCTGCCGCGACACTTCTTGCACCACGACCACATGCTCTTCCCCGTCCTCGGGAATCGAAAACGCCGCCGTCCCTCCGCTTCGGAAGGCCGTATCACAACGCTCGACGGTCCGCTCGATATCCTGCGGATAGTGGTTCCGTCCGCGTACGATCAGCAGATCTTTGAGACGGCCGGTCACATACAACTCGCCGTCCTTCATGAAACCGAGATCGCCGGTCCGAAGAAACGGCCCGTCACCGGTATCGCGCAACGTGGCGTGGAAGGTTTCTTCCGTCTCAGTGATTTTGTTCCAATAGCCGAGCGTCGTACTGCCGCCGCGCAACCAGATTTCCCCCACCTGTTGGGCCGCGCAACGGCTGAGCGTCTCCGGATGCACGATCGCGACTACCGTATCGCCGACCGGCTTCCCACAACTTACAACGTACCGTCCGGCCGCCTGCCCAGGCGAAGCCTCGCGTACCACGCCTTGCTCGAGCAAATCGGAGTCGAGCGGCAGAATTCTTGGAGATCCCACGCCCGACTTCAGGGAAATCAGCAACGTGTATTCAGCCATGCCGTATGCGGGGAAGAATGCGTCGGGTCGAAACCCGGCCGGAGCAAACGCCTCGGTGAAATGCGCTACCGTATCGGGCGCGATCGGCTCGGCGCCGCAGCTCGCCACTCGCCAGCCGGAGAGGTCCAAGACCTTTCGCATCTCAGGCTCCACCGCCTCGATACAACGGCGATAGGCAAAGTTAGGCCCCCCGCTATGGGTGATACGATGGCGCTGGATGGCTTCGAGCCAGCGCCCGGGCCGTTTTAGGAATACGAGCGGAGACATCAGGAACGAGGGACGACCGGGCCAAAGCGGCTGGATAATTCCCTTCACGAGCCCGTAGTCATGGAAATGCGGCATCCAGGAAAGCGTGATGGAGTCGGCATCGTAGCAGCCGGCCTCCGTGATGTATCGGCATTGATGGACGAGATTGTCGTGGCTCACCATGGCCCCCTTGGGCGCCGATGTCGAGCCGGAGGTGTATTGGAGATAGGCCAATGAACTGGGAAGGGGATCGTTCTGCTTCCACTGGTCGGCCCAGGACGGGTCCACATCTTCGATTGTCAGCCAGCGCTCGAGCGGAATCGGCAAGGCGCCCAACTCCGCCCCGCGAATCGTACCGAGCATGGCCTGGCTGCTCACAATGCCGGCACAGCCGGAATCAACCGCAATCCCGTAAAATCGCGCGGCGCTCTGCTTGAGTCGTACCGAATCGAGCTGAGGAACGGGAACCGCAACCAGCCCGGCATAGAGTGCGCCCCAGAAGGCCTCCACGAAACTCAAACCGGGTGGAAAGGCCAGGAGAAGTCTGTCTCCGGCCGTGAAACGGGAGCGAAGATATGAGGCAATGCTGCGGGCACGAAGGTCGAGGGCGCTATACGTGAGTGTGCCGGCGACAGTCAGCCCGTCGCGGAGAAACAGATAGGCGGGCTGGTCCGGCTGATGCTCGGCTCGCCATCGAAGTACCTGAGGAACACTCTGAAACGAAGGAACTTGTGGAAGTTGTCGTCTGGTCACAGTTTGGCTCAAGGCCGGTCGAACATTTGAAAGGGCGCTGTTTTACTTACGATTCGTTGATGCGCAGCAGAGATCTATTCCGGACTTCGTACTCGCAGAACCGATCAGCCCGCGCATCGCTTCCAAGGTTCATGGGTACGGTTTGAGTCTACGGCACCCCCCGTACATCGCAAAACAGAATCACCTTTTTCTCAATAGAGACGCCTCCCTAATGTCCAATTCGATTCTCGGCCAAACGCATGATTTTATTTGAAAACGGCGAGCCGGCAGGTTAAGCTGCCCCCCTTGACCGGCCAGGGCAGGAGAGGTGCGAGAGTGGCCGAATCGGACGGTCTCGAAAACCGTAGTCGGGGTAACTCGACCGTGGGTTCGAATCCCACCCTCTCCGCCATACAGAGCTCGCTCGACCCGGAGCCTTCTTAATACGTCCCAGCGACGGAATACTCCCCCTCGTGTACTCTTCTCGATTTGCTTGGCCCGCAGACCGACCGTGCAAGTCGTTGAACAGACGCAGGCTTCCAGCCTAGGGGCAGGCAAGGCCGCGAACAGCTTCCCTTGCCCCACCCAAGTCAGGGCCATCCCCCTCCTCTAGTGACCTAGGAGCCCAAGGCAAAGCAGGCTACTGTGGCCTCCTCACTGGAGGTGCCCATGTTCGAACATACCGAATTTGGATTTGCGATGACGGTGCTGGCCATCGCGGGCATTGCCCTGATGGCGGACGAGAAGATCGAAACCACCTGCATCAACGTGGTGAAGTGGGTCAAGAAACGGGGACGGGCCTAGGTACGAGGGACAGGTTCCGACAGCCCTCCCAAGACAGGGCTGTCGGCGTCGGCAGTGGGATTCAAACCGGCAGATCGCGAGCCGAGACCTTCCGCTTCAACTCACGCCGCAATTCTACCATCGCCAGCGTGTCGCGGGCACAGTAGCGCAACAGCGCCTCTTCAATCCTGGTTCGTTCCACCCAGTCGCTGAGTTCAAAGACCATCCGATAGTATTCACGGGCCGCTACCCCTCCGTCCCTGATCTCCAAATCTTCGTAGCTCAAGGACGGCACTACGGCCGGTAGCACGGTTTTGATCGAGTAGGATCCGCCGAAGTCCGGATGAAAGTAATGCATCTTGACTACCTCGTGAAGATCCCACAGCCTGGCGATGACTTTTCTAATGTTCGGGCGAAGGGCGGGGAAGATTTCCGCCATGCGCTCGAGGATCGACCGTTCATAGCTGGAGTAGACACAGATGCTGCCCTCACGGCCCAACGCCTCCAGCAACGCCACGACCAACTCTTCTCTCGCATCCCGCGCGTCACGGCTGAGATATTCCGCATGGTCCAGCGTCCCGTCCGCTCGTTCGATGTGGTCGGACCACTGAATCGGCAACACTTCGTAGGGCCTGGTGTTCGCATACTTCGGCACCGCCGGCATGAAGGTCTCGAAGTCGAGGTGATGGACTGGAAACCGTACCGTATCCAGCGCCTGCCGCAGCCCGGAGCCGATCCATTCCTTCTGTTCCTTGACCAGCCGCTGCACCGGCGACAACTCCACTTCGTCCGGAATCTGATCGATCGTGTCGATCCCCTTCAGAATCAAGTGTGCAAAGGTCTTCTTGCTTCCCGGAAGACGAAAGATCCAGCGTGGCGATTTGTCCTGCGTGCAGTGGTCCCAGAAGGGGCACTCGTAAGGACTCCGGCAATGTTCGCCCGGCTCGATGGCCGGAACCTGCCCCGACGCGAGCAGCTCCTTCATGGCTTGCAGGCGGGGCTCAACCGTCGCCAACTGGCCACGGATCGTCTCGGTGAGAGGGCGAATGGAGAACAGGGCTTCGAGATCGATGGCGCACCCGTCGAACACATACTGGGTGTTCACGTGCATGAGACAAATCTCTGCCAGTCTCACCCCGGCACCCTGGAGCACGTAGCTCTGGATAGTCAAATCGTCCAGATGCGTCGGTTTCTGGCGAGTGGACGACTTCACCTCGATCAAACGCCAGGTCGGCTGCCCCTCCTCATCCGTCCCAACCCGCTCGAGCACATCGACACGCACCAGCACGTCGTTGAATTGAAACGCGCCTTCGAAAATCGCCGGCACAGTGGGATCAGCCAATAACGTGGCCGTCTGCTCCAACGCCTCGCGTGACTGGCGATAACCCGCCGTTACCAATCGTCCGCCGGAAAATCGCCGTCTGGCCCACTCGCCAAGGTCCGTACCCATGTCGAGGATGGCCTGGGTCGCGGCATCAGGCGGCGTCGCCAAATCGGGGCGGTGGATTTCCAGATATAAACGCTTGTGGCATTGGAGACCGGACAGGTACCGGGACTTGGACAGACGATACGCAGGGCGAGGCAAAGGCTCCGGCAGAATCGGCATGGACATGATGCAGGCTACCGAAGCCCTGCGCGGTTGTCCAGCCCTGCACAGCCGGGAACGTATGGTACCCGTCTGATGGCCGGGGCGAAACTGGGCGCATGCCCTCCCCTTATCCGCCATACGCACGAAGGTATGCGATCTTCGTCCCCGCGGGTGGCGGCCATTTTCAGCATCCTGTTACTATGCGCGACCATGGCAAACCGTGTTGCACAAATCCGCCGTTCGGTCATGACGCTGGCGTTGCCGGTCACGGTCAGCAGCCTGTTGCAGCGAACCGAGGGCATCATCGCCGTATTTTTAGTGGGAGGCCTCGGGGCGATCCCCATCGCCGCCGTGGGACTTGGCCAGCTCCTGGCGTTCATTGCCACCACGCTGGTTTCGGGACTCTCCGTCGGAACGAACGTGGTCATTGCCCAACTCTGGGGCGCGCGGCGTCATGAGGATGCCGGTCAGGCCGCCCGCCATTTCCTCTGGTTGGCCATGCTGGCCTCGATGCTGTTGGTGGGATTTGGCCTCTCACTCAATCGCCTGGCAATGGAGTTGCTCGGTGCACAGCCGGAAGTCATCGCGCTGGCAATGCCCTACTCGACGCTGATCTTTCTCGTGATTCCCTTCACGGTCTTTCTTCAAGTGCTCTCATCTCTGTTACAGGGCACCGGCGACACGAGGACGCCAATGTACGCCATGATCCTCGTCAACGCGCTGCACGTCTTGGTGGCCTACCCGCTCATCTATGGGCTCTGGGGTCTCCCGGCATTCGGCGTGAAGGGCGCCGCCATGGCGGTGGGAATCGCCGAGGCGATAGGCACGGCGTTTCTCGTTCATCGGTGCCGGCCCCTGTTTCGGAGTTCCGCCTTAGTGCGATGGGACCTCGTGCGCACGATCTGGCATATCGGGGCACCGGTGTCAGGAGAACGGATCGTCCAACAGGCCGGTATTCTCGTCTACACCAAGATCGTCCTGATCTACGGGACCGTGTCCTACGCAGCCCATCAAGTCGGGCTCTCGATTGAATCCTTGTCGTTTCTCCCCGGCTACGGCTTTGCCATTGCCGCCGCAACGATGGTGGGCCAAAGTATCGGCGCCGGCAAGTATCAGCGCGCGAAGATCGAAAATTGGGAAGCCAATCGAATGGCGACGTTCGTGATGTCCGGGATGGGGTTGGTGTTCTTCTTTTTCCCCTACGCGCTGCTCCGCGCCTTTACCAGCGACGAGGCAGTGATCGATCTGGGAACGGTCTTCCTCCAGATCGTGGCGCTCCTCCAGGTCCCGTTGGCCCTGACGATGGTCTTGGCCGGCTCGCTACGCGGAGCCGGAGATACCCGCTTCATCATGGTTGCCACGATGATCGGCATGTGGGCCGTTCGCGTCCCGATCGCGTTTGTCGCGGGCGCGTGGCTGCAACTGGGGGTGTTCTACGTCTGGCTGGCGATGATCGCAGACTGGACGCTGCGGATGGTTCTGATGCTCTGGCGCTATCGGTCGGAACGCTGGAAAGCGATACAAGTCCTGCGCTGACCGGCCGTCTGGCGAATCCTTGTCTCTAACAATGCGTGCGCTCTTCAGCCGGCGGCCGCGTATCTTTGCCGGAGCCCACCCGTACTTCGATGCGGCCGACACCCTTCACATTCGCGCAGAGATCACCCAAACCCGGGGTGACGAGGCGGTAAGGTCCGCCCTTGCCGTCCGGCAGCGGCGCCCCGTCGAGTTCATACAAGAGCAACCCAAACTCCCGCGCCTGTTGGAGCGTCAGCGTCGCGGCATATTTCCCGTCGAGCGAATGGAATGTCACATGGTCGGCATTCACACCCAACGCCGGCACCTCCAAAAGGCCGCTGACCCGCACCGCCCGTCCCGTCATCCCCGGCATGACGACGCCGATATCCTCGACCTGCTGTTCCTTCGGCAGCTGCACCAAAGCTGCGCGGGTCAACGATACAGGCTGCACGACCGCGCCGTCGATCCGAACGACGCCCGGACCGGAAACTTCCTTTTCCGTCACCGCCTTAATCATCGCCGTCAGCGCTTCGTTCACCGGTGTCGGAATGCCAAGTTGGCGTCCCATTCGCACGATATAGCCGTTCAAATAATCGATTTCCGTCGGCCGTTTGGCCTTCCAGTCGTCATACATGGACGTATGGATGTCACGGATCTCCTGGGTCCACTTCACGACCTTCTCCGCCATATCAGGCGCCAACGGGACCTTAAGCGCAGCCGAGATCGCCGCGACCTCTCCGACGATCTGGCGAATCACGCCCATCATCTCGGGATTGTCCAACGCCTTCGCGACCTTGTCGTCGATCAACACGGTGACCGGGTTGAAGACGCAGTTCCAGCACATTTTCTCCCACTTGCTCTTCCGGATATCGTCGCTGATCTGACAGGAGACCCCGGCCTGTTTGAAGACCTCGGCGATCCGCAGCAGCCGGTCGCTCTGGTGCCCCATCAACTCGCCGATAGCCACGGCCCCGCGCTTATAATGATCGATGACTCCCGGCTCGACGATCTTCGAATAAATGAAGGCCACTCCACCGACCACGCAGTCACGCTGGAGACGAGCAAGAATGCGATCCTCGGTGTCGATCCCGTTCTGCAACGTGAGAATGATTGTCTTGTCGGTGAGGACCGGCTCGAGCTGGGCCATCACCTCATCGAGGTCGTAGGCCTTGACCCCCAGAATTACCAGGTCCGGCGCAGGAAGCTGCCGTGGATCGGAGGCGGCGGGCGGATGGACGGTAAACGTGCCCTTCGCGCTGCGAATCGTGAGACCACGCTGCTTGACCGCCTCGAGCGTTCGATGACGTAGCAGGAACGACACATTGGGATTGCTCTTGGCGAGTTGCGCTCCGAAATATCCGCCGACCGACCCTGCTCCGACGACCATGATCTGTTTCATGCCATGCTCCACTCGTTTGCCTTCGCGAGGCGCGTACTATAGCATGCGCCTGCGCGTGCGAAACAGGGACTCTCCCTCACTGGACCCGCAATATGGGAAGCGGATCAACGCTCGGCCTTATCCAATCCAAATTGGCGGCAGCCTCGTCCGTCACCGTTTTGACCGGCGCCGGCATTTCGGCTGACAGCGGCGTCCCGACCTTCCGCGGAGCCGACGGGCTTTGGCGTAGCTTTCGCCCCGAAGACCTGGCGACACCGGAAGCCTTTGAACGGGACCCTCGGTTGGTCTGGGAGTGGTACAACTGGCGAAGAGAACTGATTTCGACGAAAGGGCCGAATCCGGCACATCAGGCCCTCGTCGAACTGGAACGGCGCCTCGACCGGTTTTGGTTGATCACACAGAACGTGGACGGCCTCCATCGCGACGCCGGCTCGACCCAACTGTCCGAGATTCACGGCAACATCTGGATGGTTCGGTGCACCGCCTGCCATTCCGTCACCGAAAACCGGGAAGTGCCGATCCCGATCCTGCCCACGTGCCGTACTTGCCGCGGATTGCTCAGACCGCACATTGTCTGGTTTGGGGAATCGCTCGCGGAAGAGGATCTGCAACAGAGCTACCGAGCGCTGCAGAATTGCGAGGTCTGCCTGATCATCGGGACCTCCGGCGTCGTCTATCCCGCTGCCGGATTCGCGTCTGTCGCCAAGTCCGCCGGAGCGTTCGTCGCGGAAATCAATCTCGATCCCACTCCTCACTCCGAACTGGTCGACGCGGCCCTGCAGGGCCGCGCGAAGGACCTGGTCCCGCTGTTACTGCCGACCTGACAACAGCGGCAGCAAATCCGTCAACGTGGTAATCGTGTGTGATCCCGGCACTGCTCCGCCCTTCTCCCCGCGTGCCACGTGCACGGCCGCTAAACCGGCATTCAACGCGCCTTGCACATCCTCCCGCACACTGTCCCCGATATGGAGAGCTTCGCCCGGATCGGCCGCATGTTTATCCAAGGCTTCCTGGAAAATTCGGGTGGAAGGTTTGGCCGCGTGGGCCAGGCTTGAAATCGTGATGGTATCGAAGTAGTCGGCAATCCCGAGGCCGCGCAGGATCGGAAACAGGCGCGAGTCGAAATTCGAGATGATGCCGAGCTCATATCCGCCCTCCTTCAAGGTTTTCAAGACAGTCAGGGTCTCCGGATACAGCCGCCAGGTTTCCGGCCGCTCAAATACTTCGAATACCTCTTCGAAGAAATCATCGAAGCCTTCAAACATGCCCACCCGGTAGAACACATTGTGGACGATATCGAACCACCAGAGCCGTTCGGATTGCTTGATCGCCGCCGGCTCATGTACCGCAAATACCGGAGGCGGCGCTTCGGAAAAAGCCCTGGTAAACGCCGTCTTGATGGCATTCAATGACTCTCCGGTTTTCTTGAATCCATGCCGTTCGGCATGGTGGAGATAGATCTCCGCCACGGAACCTTGGATGTGAAACAACGTCCCTGCCGCATCAAAGAACACGACCTGATATGGCCCGGTCTCCATCGCCAATTCCTTCCCTTCAGCCTCTGCGCGAGGCCCTCACCGGCTGCCGGACAAGATTGTCCGCGCGCAGCCGTTCAGCGGCATCGAAGGAGCCCCCACTGACCATTAGGGTCTCTCCCCAATATCAAGCGGTCGAATTTTCCACCGGAATCAGCGGACTTATCAGTGCTGCACTGGTGCCTGTGCTGGCACAGAGGTTGGATTCTAGGGAGCCGGTGCGAGTATGTCAAAGCTCGCAGAATTCGGCCTTTTCTTTGACAGTTCCAGACCCCTTTGTTAGCTTCGATTCAATTGTAGAAAGCAGGTGATCGGATGGGCTCGACCATCTTCGTCGTCGACAGCAGTCCCGCCGTGCGTCGCATGGTGGAACAGATTTCTGCACCGGAGGGTTACGAGGTCATTGCGTTCCAAGATGGGCCCACCGCGCTCGATGCAGCCCGGAAGCTGACGCCGGCCCTCATCATCGCCGACTACCATCTCGACAACATCACCTTTTCAGGATTCTGCAAAGAGGTTGGGAAGCAGGACAACCTGGCCGAAACCTTGATCGTGTCGCTGGTTGATGCCACCGACCGGCTCGACGAAAGCAAGCTCCGCTCACTCGGTGTCCGATCCCTAATAAAGAAGCCTTTTCAAAGAGAACAGTTGCTGGAAACCATCCGAGGCGTGCTCTCCGGCAGCAGCGCCAAAAATGCCGGAGCCAACGCCTCGAAGAAGCGCCAGTGGCCGCCGATCACGACGGCTACCGACAACGAAGACGACGCGGATCATCCGATGGATTCATCCGCGATCGAGGATGACGCCCTGCCCGGCGACCTTGCCAAGGAGTCGACAACCATGACGCCAGCATCAGCCAGAACAACGGCCGCCGCCACGCAAAATACCAGTTTCGGCGGCGAAGAAATGATGAAGGGGCTCTTCGATCATCTGCTCCAATCAGCCATGCAACAAGCGGACACAAAAATTGCCGAATTGCTGCCGGCCGCGATTGCCAAAGAAGTGAACGGACAGGTCAAGGTCGCCGTACAGGCAGCCGTGCAAGACGAGGTGGCCAAGCAATTGGCCGCCGGCTTCTCACCAGAAAAGATGAAAACCGTCTTGCGCGAATTGGTGCAGGAAGAACTCAGCCGTCACTCGACGGAACAGACTGGCGCCATGGAGTCGGCCGTACGACGCACGGTTTCGGAAGTAGCTCCACCGTTGATCGAGCAATCGACGGAGAAGCTGGTGCGAGAACTGACTGACTCCCTGGTGGAGACTCGTCTG
Source organism: Nitrospiraceae bacterium (assembly GCA_019637075.1). Taxonomy (NCBI): domain Bacteria; kingdom Pseudomonadati; phylum Nitrospirota; class Nitrospiria; order Nitrospirales; family Nitrospiraceae; species Nitrospiraceae bacterium. The sequence continues at coordinate 673,886 of JAHBWI010000001.1, forward strand.
CCGAGCACCGTACGGGCACAGTTCGGCTCGATCGATCAGCTGGTGAAGGACGAGGTACGGCAGGCCGCCGCTGCCCATGCACGGGAAACGGCAGAGAGTACCGTCCGCGGCATGGCAAAGGAACAGATCCAACAGGCGGTTCAGCGGATCGTACCGGATGTGGCAGAGACCCATGTGCGGGAAGAGATCAAGCGGTTGAGTGCTGCGGACTGACAGGCCGGACTACGAGGCGTTGAGGAATGGAACCGACGCCTGTTCCATCCGTCCCGAGAGACACCAGGCGTCGATCCTGACTACGCCCGTTTCGCCTTCTTCGCCGCCGCGCGCCGCGTCCGAGCCAGTCTCTTGACCCGCTCCACGTTCTTCCGGTGCTTCTTCCGCACTTTCCGATCTTTCTCGCGTCCCCTCGCCATCATGCCTCCTCAAAGAAGTAGTCAGACCGGATACGGCTGAATACCGCACATCCGGCGGCCGTTGTATAACATAGCGCTTTACCACTCCACAACCTCTGCGATCCTCGAATCTATCCCGCGTTTACCTTGAGAGCCGGCAGGCCGCGTGCTAAGATGCCGCCCGCTTACAATCCGTGTCCCAACGAATATGTCTGGCCCCCAACTCGAAAAAGTCTACACACCCCGGCAAGTCGAGGATCGCTGGTATCAGCGCTGGATCGACGCAGGGATCTTTCACGCCGCGCTGCCTCACAAGGGCAAGCCCTTCAGCATCGTGATTCCTCCCCCGAACGTGACGGGCTCGCTTCACGTAGGCCATGCGCTCAATAACACGCTCCAGGACATCCTGGTGCGCTGGCGCCGTATGCAAGGCCGCAACTGCCTCTGGATGCCCGGCACCGACCATGCCGGCATCGCCACGCAAAACGTGGTCGAACGGCAACTGCAGGCGGAAGGTACCACGCGGGAATCGCTTGGGCGGGAGGAATTCCTGAAACGCGTGTGGCAGTGGAAGGAGAAATCCGGCGGCACGATCATCTCACAGCTCAAGCGGCTCGGAGCATCCTGTGACTGGGAACGCGAACGATTCACGATGGATGAGGGCCTCTCCGAAGCGGTGCGCGAAGTCTTTGTGCGACTACACCAGGACGGTCTTCTGTACCGCGGCGAACGGCTCATCAATTGGTGCCCCCGCTGCCTGACAGCCCTGTCGGATATCGAAGTCGAACACGAGGACATCACCGGCAAACTCTATACGATTCGCTATCCGTTGGCCGACGACCCTTCCCGATACCTGTTGGTGGCCACCACTCGACCGGAAACGCTCCTAGGCGATACTGCCGTGGCAGTGCACCCGGAGGACGATCGCTACAACGCGCTCATCGGAACACGGGTGCGGTTGCCCTTGACTACTCGAGAGATTCCGATCATCGGCGATCCGATCCTGGTGGATCGTGAGTTCGGTACCGGCGCGGTGAAGATCACCCCGGCGCACGACTTCAACGACTTTGAGGCTGGCAACCGGAATGGGCTGCCTCGCATCAAGATGATGGACGTGCATGCGGCCCTGCGTTTGGCGGGCACGCTGCCCGATCCCGCCCTGGCCGGGATGCTGGAAGGATTGCCCGCCGCCAAGGCCAGGCCGAAGGTTGAGCAACTGCTGACGGAACGAGGGCTGCTCGAAAAGATCGAACCCCACAAGATGGCGCTGGGCAAGTGCTATCGCTGCAAGACGGTGGTCGAGCCGCTGCTGTCGGATCAATGGTTCGTGAAGATCAAGCCGTTGGCCGAACCGGCCGTGCAGGTCGTGGAAGACGGACGCGTCCGGATCATCCCGGAAACCTGGAAAAATAATTATCTTGGTTGGATGCGGGATATAAAAGACTGGTGCGTCTCGCGGCAAATCTGGTGGGGTCACCAAATCCCGGCTTGGTATTGTGAAACTTGCTACGGCACCCCATTCCTACGGCGCGCTTCCGACGGAGCACCGCTCATTCCCTCCGATGCGAAGGCGATCGTGGCGAAGACGGCACCGCAGACCTGTCCAAACGGTCACAGCGGCGGGCTCGTCCAAGACCCGGATGTGCTCGATACCTGGTTCTCATCGGCCTTGTGGCCGTTCTCGACCTTCGGATGGCCGAAACAGACAGCGGAATTGAAAGCGTTCTATCCGACCTCCACACTCGTCACCGGCCTCGACATTCTGTTCTTCTGGGTCGCCCGCATGATCATGATGGGGCTTAAGTTCATGGGCGATGTACCCTTCCGCGACGTGTATATCCACGCCTTGGTGCGCGATGCCGAAGGACAAAAGATGAGCAAGTCCAAAGGCAACGTGATCGATCCGCTGCACGTGATGGACCAGTTCGGCACCGATGCGCTGCGCTTTACGCTCGCCTCAATGTCTTCCCCAGGGCGCGACGTCAAGTTGGCCGAGGAACGCATCGAGGGCTACCGCAATTTTGCCAACAAAATTTGGAACGCAGCCCGATTTATCCTGATGAATCTCGAGGGTGAACGATCCTCGACCCCACCGGCCCAGCGCTCGTTTCCAAACCGCTGGATCCTGAGCCGACTCAATTCAACGATCAGGACCGTGACCGAGGAACTGGAACAGTACCGGTTCGATCGCGCTGCGAGCGCGCTCTACCAGTTCGTTTGGCATGAGTACTGCGATTGGTACCTGGAACTGATCAAACCGGCCTTACAAAACCCTGCAAGTGAACAGGCGGCCGAAGCCCGCTGCACGCTGGTCGAAACCTTCGAAACCGTCCAGCGGCTGTTGCATCCTTTCATGCCCTTTATCACCGAAGAGATCTGGCAGACCCTACCGCACGAGGGCGAAAGCATCGTCCGCAGGCCCTTCCCGGTCGCTCGGGCGGAGTGGGAATCGCAAGAGACCGAAGCGCTCTTCGCCCTCCTCGACCGCACTGTGAGTACGGCACGAATGGGACGCTCGCTCCTCAATTGTCCGCCCGGTCAACCGCTCACGTTCCATGCTATCGGTGCAGAAGCCCGTGACGAGCAAGCTCTGACCAAGATCCAAAGCCATATCGCCCACCTCGCCCGAGGCACCGTTGCCGTGAAACCGGCCGATTCATGGCCGGCCCAGCGTACGCTACGGCTGGTGGCCGAAGGTCTCTCTGTCGGTGTCAGCGTCGAGGGCGATGTAGAACTTCAGAAGGTGCTCGACCGGATCAAGAAACAGCTCGAGGACGGCAGAAAAGAAGCAGACCGATTGAACGGTAAACTCTCCAATCAAGAGTTCGTGGCCAAGGCTCCACCGGAAGTCGTGGTTGAGCAACGTCAGCGCCTTTCGACCCTACGCAAGGACCAGGCCATCCTCGAAAGCAGTGAAGCCCAGATCCGCCGCATGCTTGCTGAGCTCGGCACATGAAACCGATCCCGCGCGCCCACCTCCACACCGTCGTACAGGCGGCCCTGGCGGAGGACCTCGCTCAGGGCGACGTCACGACTCAAGCCCTGTTTCCCTCTCCGATTCGCGCCCGAGCCACCATTGTCGCCCACCAACCGATTACGGTGGCAGGCGTGGCCGTGGCTCGTGAAGTCTTCCGCACAGTCGACGCTTTATTGCGCGTTACCCAAAGTGTGGCAGACGGCACGGTGCTCAAGCGCGGCGCCGTCGTCATGACAATCGAAGGCGACGGACGCTCGCTGCTGATGGCGGAGCGTGTCGCCGTCAACTTTCTTCAGCGACTGTCCGGCGTCGCCACCCTTACTGCCGCCTTCTGTGCAGCAGTCCGCGGGCTTCGCACGGCCATTCTCGATACTAGGAAAACGACCCCAGGACTCAGGCGGTTGGAAAAGTGGGCCGTGGCCCTGGGCGGCGGCCGCAACCATCGCTTCTCGCTGGGCGACGCGATCCTCATCAAGGATAACCACTTGGCACTGCTGCACGCGGAGAGCGGAAATGTGACCGAGGCCTGTCTGAGAGCTCGCAACCGATCCCGCAGAAAGTTTCTGGTCGAGGTTGAGGCCAAGACCCTGGAGGAAGTGCGGCAGGCGCTGGCCGGTCGCGCCGATGTCATCCTGCTGGACAACATGTCTCCCGCGATGGTGCGGAAGGCCGTGGCGGTCATCAAGGGGCAAGCCAAAATCGAAGTGTCCGGCGGCATTACGCTCAGCACGGTTAGACGCATGGCTCAGGCGCGACCGGACTTCATTTCGGTCGGCGCACTCACCCATTCCGCCCCGGCCGTGAATTTGAGCATGGATCTCTTTCCCCTCCCGAGAACAGGCCGCCGGCGCCGCTGAAGGAACCTGCTGTGCCGCTAACCGATCCGCTCAACATGGATCGTCTTCGTCGGTCATTGACCACAAGATGCTTCGGCCGGACGCTGCGCTACCTTCCACAGACAGACTCAACCAACGCCGACGCCCTCCGTCACGTGCAGCAGTTCAGAGAGGCACCGGTTCCGCACGGGATGGTCATTCTTGCGGAAAGCCAGCGAGCCGGACGAGGCCGTCGCGGCCGATCGTGGCATTCGCCGGCCGAAGGTAATATCTACTGTTCGCTCATCCTGGCGTCCGGAGCCGGCACAGGCACTCCGCTTCACGCCCTATCGTGGACTCCCCTTGCCAGCGCCCTGGCTGCCGCCGATGCCTTGGCTCGGCAAGGCAACCTGCCGGTCGTCGTCAAATGGCCGAATGATGTGATGATTAAGGGAAAGAAGGTCGGAGGCATTCTGTGCGAACAAACGAACACAGCGGACAAACAGAGCGCCGTCATCGTGGGGATCGGCCTGAACATCAACAGTGACCCAGCGGACTTGCCGGAAGATCTCCAGGCAACCGCCACCTCCCTCTCCGCCGAACTCCATCGTCCCGTCGATCGCACGGAGCTTGTGGCCGATCTGCTTCTGGAATTGGAACGGCGCTTGGACCTTCTCTGGAGGGAGGGACCTGATGAGCTGGCTGCCGAGTTCAGCCGACGATGCGATACGCTCGGCAAACACGTGCGCATCACATTCAGCCAGCAGGAACAGGTGGAAGGGAAGGCCTTGTCGATCGGCGAGGATGGGCATTTGAGAGTTGCCGTGCACCCCAGCGGTACCGGTGACGAAGATGATCGCACTATTGAGGTCCGTAGTGCGGACGTCGTGCATTTGAGAGGGTGAAACCAGAGCACTGATCAGCTACACTGACGACAATGCTGCTTACGATCGATATCGGCAACACCAATGTAGTCTGGGGCCTGTTCGAAGGGTCAACTCTGAAAAACGACTGGCGTCTCGCAACCGATGCCAGACGGACCGACGACGAGTACGGTGTCTTGTTTCTGAATCTGCTCGAAGCCCACGGCCTCACACCGGCGCACATCGACGGGTGCATCTTGTCCAGCGTCGTGCCGGCCCTTACTGCCACCTTCGAGACCATGGTGCAGCGGTTTTTCCATCAGACGCCGCTGATCGTGTCCATGGACATCGATTCCGGGCTGACCCTGCGCTATGCCAACCCCCGGGAAATCGGCAGCGACCGCATCGTAAATGCCGCCGCTGCCTATGCCCGATACCGCACCGACCTGATCATCGTGGATTTTGGCACCGCGACAACCTTTTGCGCCGTGACCAAGGCCGGGGAATATCTCGGCGGCGTCATCGCCCCAGGGCTTGGGATTTCTGCCGATGCCCTGTTCTCTCGTACGGCCAAGCTGCCGAAGGTGGAAATCATCCGCCCCAAGACGGTGATCGGCATCGATACCGTGGGCGGCATTCAAAGCGGACTCCTGTTCGGGTATGTCGGCCTCGTGGACGGCATCGTTCGTCGGATGGAACGGGAACTCGGACAGACCTGCCGCGTCATTGCCACTGGGGGGCTTGCCCCCGTCATTGCGAAGGAAACCGAATCGATCCAGGAAATCCTCCCCGATCTAACGCTGGAAGGGCTCGAGTTCCTGTATCGTCGTAACCGAAAGGCCTGATCGTCGCGAGTGAGTCTTCGTCTAACCTCGACTTGGGCCTTCCGACTCGAAAAATGACCAAAATCTTCTGATTCCCTGTTGACTTCGATTTAGCTGTGGCTATCTTCCACCCGAACAAGGACATACCGTGACTGAAGAAGACAAGAACCCCAGTAGTATTGAGAACTTGGACGCCACCACCTCTGATTCGGCTGCGGAAGAATCCATTGCAGCGGGAGATCTCCAACAGGCCCTCGCGGCCAAGACGGAGGAGTGCAAGGGCTGGAATGATCGGTATCTGCGCTTGGCTGCCGAATTCGATAACTACAAGCGGCTGGCGCAGCGCGATCAGCGAGACCAGGTGAAATTTGGGAACGAGCAGATTCTGAAGGAATTGCTTCCGGTCATCGACAATCTGGAGCGCGCGATCAAGTCGGCAAAGGGCCACAGCACATCCGATCCCCTGATACAGGGAGTCGAGCTGACGCTCAAGCAACTCGTCGGGGCCATCACCAAATTCGGAGTCAAACCGGTGGACAGTGTGGGACAGCCCTTCGATCCGGCCTCCCAGCAAGCGGTGGCACAGGTTCCGTCGGACACCGTGCCTGAAAACCACGTCGTGGAAGAGTACCAAAAAGGCTACTTTCTCCACGATCGGATCTTGCGGGCCGCCATGGTGAGCGTCTCGACCGGGGCATCTCAGTAGCATCACGACTATTTATTGAACCGCAATATCGCCAAGGAGCCAACCCATGGGCAAAGTCATCGGAATAGACCTCGGCACCACCAATTCCTGCGTCGCCATCATGAGCGGTGGTGATCCAGTCGTCATCGCCAACGCGGAAGGCAGCCGCACGACCCCCTCGGTCGTGGCCATCACCGACAAGAGCGAGCGGCTCGTCGGTCAGATCGCCAAACGCCAGGCCATCACCAATCCGGAAAACACCATCTTCTCGGTCAAGCGCCTGATGGGACGCAAGTTCCGCAGCCGCGAGGTCCAAGAAGCGATGAAACGCCTCCCCTACAAGGTGGTCGAAGCGGACAACGGCGATGCGCACGTCGAATTGCGCGGCAAGCGTTACAGCCCGCCGGAAGTGTCGGCCATGATCCTTCAGAAGATGCGGCAGACCGCCGAAGATTATCTCGGCGAGAAGGTCACGGAAGCCGTCATCACCGTACCGGCCTACTTCGACGACAGCCAGCGGCAAGCCACGAAGGACGCGGGGCAGATCGCCGGACTCAACGTCCTTCGCATCATCAACGAGCCGACTGCCGCCTCGTTGGCTTACGGGTTGGATAAGAAAAAGGACGAACGCATCGTGGTCTACGACCTCGGCGGCGGTACCTTCGACGTCTCCGTGTTGGAGATCGGTGAAGGAGTCTTCGAAGTGAAATCCACCAACGGCGATACCTACCTCGGTGGCGACGACTTTGACCTTCGCGTTATGGATTGGCTCGTCGAGGAGTTCAGGAAAGATCAAGGGATCGATCTGCGCAAAGACCGGATGGCCCTGCAGCGGTTGAAGGAAGCCGCGGAACGCGCCAAAATCGAACTCTCATCCTCGCAAGAAACGGAAATCAACCTGCCGTTCATTACGGCGGATGCCAGCGGACCGAAACACCTGGTCACCAAACTGTCCCGTGCCAAATTGGAACAGCTCGTCGATGACCTGATCCAGCGGACGATCGAACCCTGCAGGAAGGCGATGTCCGACGCCGGGGTGAGCGCCAAGGATGTGCATGAAGTGGTGCTCGTGGGTGGAATGACCCGGATGCCCAAGGTGATCCAGGTCGTGAAGGAATTCTTCGGAAAAGAGCCGCATCGCGGTGTGAACCCAGACGAAGTCGTGGCCATTGGCGCCGGCATTCAGGGCGGCGTGCTCAAGGGCGAGGTAAAGGACGTGCTGCTCTTGGACGTCACCCCGCTCTCGCTGGGCATCGAGACGCTCGGCGGCGTCTTCACGAAGTTGATCGAGCGCAACACCACCATCCCCACGAAGAAAAGCCAGGTCTTCTCGACGGCCGCGGACAACCAGACCGCCGTCACGATCCGAGTCTTCCAAGGCGAACGCGAAATGGCCAACGACAATAAGTTGTTGGGGCAGTTTGATCTCGTCGGCATTCCTCCGGCTCCCCGCGGTATGCCGCAGGTGGAAGTGACATTCGATATCGACGCCAACGGCATCGTGCACGTCTCGGCCAAGGATCTCGCGACCCAAAAGGAACAGTCCATCAAGATCACCGCCTCCAGCGGCTTGAGCAAAGAAGATGTTGAAAAGCTGGTGAAGGATGCCCAATCCCACACCGAAGACGACAAGAAACGGCGTCGGGTGGCGGAAGCCAAAAACCAGGCGGATTCCTTGATCTACAGCACCGAAAAGAACCTCAAGGAACACGGCGACAAGATCGCCGAGGACGACAAGACCAAGATCACCGACGCCATCACCGCCTTGCGGAAAGCGATGGAAGGAACCGAACCGGAGGCCATCGAATCCGCAACACAAACCTTGACGACGGCGTCCCACAAGCTCGCTGAAGAAATGTACAAGAAGGCTTCAGCGTCAGCCGGTCCCGGAGCGGGCCCCGAAGCCTCCTCGGCCGGCGACGGCGGAGGCGAGCATGCGAAGACCGACGAAAAGGTCGTCGACGCTGAATTCGAAGAAGTCGATAAGGACAAAAAGTAAGCTCACAAGGCAGTATGGAAGACCGAACTCCTCCAAACTGAAGTTCGGTCTTCCTGCAATCCACTCCAAGAATCATCCCCAGTGGCCAAGCGCGACTACTACGAAACCCTCGGTGTTGAGCGGAACGCCTCCGAAGAGGAACTGAAGAAGGCGTATCGTAAACTCGCTCGCCAATTTCACCCCGACCTCCATACCGCGCACGATCAGAAGAAAAAGGCGGAAGAGAAGTTCAAGGAAATCAATGAGGCCTACGAAGTCCTGAGCGATCAGGAAAAGCGGCGCCGGTACGATACCTTCGGCCATGCAGGCGGACCGCAGGGCGGCCCCGAAGGCTTCGACTTCGGTCAGGGCGGTTTCGGCGACATCTTCAACGATATTTTTGAGGATTTCTTCGGCACTCCGAGAGGCCGAGCCCGGGCGGAGCGAGGAAACGACCTTCAATACAACCTCGAGATTACCTTCGAGGAATCCGTCTTCGGGAAGGATGCGAAGCTCAAGATTCCTCGTTGGGAAACCTGCGCAGACTGTAAAGGGACCGGCGCGCGGTCGGCCACTGCCGTGAAGATGTGCCCGGCCTGTAAAGGCCAAGGGCAAATGCGCTTTCAACAGGGATTCTTCAGCGTGAGCCGCCCCTGCGGACAGTGCGAGGGCGCCGGCCAAATCATCACCGAGCCCTGTAACACCTGCAGCGGACGTCAACGAATTCGCGCTGAACGGACGCTCTCCGTGCAGATACCGCCGGGAATCGAATCAGGAATGCGTTTGCGGCTGTCCAACGAAGGCGAGCATGGCGTCCAAGGCGGCCCCCCCGGCGATCTCTACGTAGCGATCAACGTGAAACCCCACTCACTGTTCCGGCGCGAGGGGCAGGATATCGTGTGCGACCTTCCGGTCAATCTCGTCACGGCCTCGCTCGGCGGACGAGTTGAGGTGCCCACGCTGAAGGGCAAGACCTTGATCAAAGTTCCGGCCGGCACTCAGCCGGACAAGACGTTGCGATTGAAAGGATTGGGATTCCCCAGCCTCAAGGGTGGCCATACGGGTGATCAGCTGTTTACCATCAAGATCGAGATCCCCACGAAGCTGAGCCAGAAACAGAAGGAACTGCTCGAGGAATTCGGAAAAGAAAGCGGCTATGCCCAGGATCGCGACAGCGACGGATTCTTCGACAAGATGAAGACCTTCTTCGAGTGAACGCGCTTTTTCCCCTATCATCTGACCAGCCATGCCGGCGTTCTTCATCCGCGCAGATGCCGTTCAGGATGACCGAATCCTTCTCACCGGCGAGCTATGCCACCATCTCACCGCGAGCTTACGGATCAAACAGGGTGAGACCGTCCTGTTGACGGACGACCGTGGGCGACGGTACCGGACGTCGGTAGACCAAGTAGCAAAATCCTCCCTCTCCCTCAGGATTGTTGCGCAGGCCGAGGCTCCTCCGCAACAGGGTCCGTCCTTGCTGCTCGCGCAAGCGATCCTCAAGGGCGACCATATGGACTGGGTGATTCAGAAGGCCGGCGAGCTAGGGGTTGCCTCAATCATTCCTTTGATTGCCCGGCATGGGGTCGTCCGGCCGCGTGAAGACCGTATTGCAGCTCAACTGGCACGCTGGCAGCGAATTCTCACCGAGGCGGCTCAACAATCGGAGCAATGGCGTCTTCCGCTCATCCAGGAGCCGGTCGAAGCCCGTACATTCTTTGCCGCCCCTCCCACCCCCTATGTGATGGTCCTCCTCGAACGGCACGGCGGCGCTCGCCTATGGGATGTTCCTTTGCCGGTCGAGCCAGTCGACCTGGTGGCAGTGGCCGTGGGGCCGGAAGGAGGCTGGGCAGAGGAGGAGATCGACGCGGCTCAACGGCACGGAGGACAGGCCATCGCGCTGGGCGCGCAAATCCTTCGTGCGGAAACTGCGGCCATTGCGGCGGTGAGTATTCTGCAATGTCGCGTGGGACGTCTCGGATAGAGGCCGCTATGGAACTGACTGCAGTGCGAGAATGGTCCCGCCTTCACCGGCTGCCCAGCCGGAGCCGGGGGATGGGAAGGTCAGGGCCATCAGCGATCGCTTCACGGGATTCTCCGACTCAACCCAATTGAACCCTGCATCGATGGTCCGCAAGATCTGTCCCCGCTCGCCGACAATCCACCCCTGCTGCGGGCTCGTGAAGCGAACGCGAATCAGGTCGGTCAATTTGCTGCAGGTCCGGCCACAGGGTAACGTACGATCGGCCCACCTGGTCCCACCGTCGGTCGTCTGAAAGAGCGCTCCGGCATTCCCGACTGCCCATCCGTTCATGTCGTCCGTAAACGCCACGTCAAAAAACGTTGCGGAACTCCGACTGTCTTGCACCTGCCAACTCTGGCCCCCATCGTTCGTAATGAGAATCGCGCCTAACGCGCCGACGATAGCGCCGTGCCGTTCGCTCGAAAACACCACGGCATGCAGTGCGGCACCGGTGCCGCTGGACTGATCGTTCCAAGTCACACCGCCATCTTTCGTGGCGAGGATCGTCCCGTTTCCACCGACCACCCACCCCTCCCGAGCCGAGCGAAAGGCAATCCCATACAACGGCGCCTGCGTGGGGACGACTTGCGAAGCCCAGGTTTCCCCCCCATCACGACTCACGCGGACCGTGCCGTTCGCCCCGACGATCCACCCCTGTTTGGCATCGACAAAATGGACTGCCGTCAAGAGTGCCGTCGTCCCGCTGGCGACCTTTTTCCATTTCTTTCCGCCATCGATCGTCTTCAGGACGATTCCACCGGACCCTACCGCCCATCCCACCTGAGCAGTGAAGAAATGGACACCTAGAAACGTGGCTTCTGACCCGCTCTTTTGGGCCACGACGGTAACTCGTGGATCGGCATGGACTGAGGTTGCCCATCCCTGGATGGACAGCATCGTGCAGGCGGAAAGAACCGCCGCGAGAAACCCGTGACGCGTCGGCTTCATGTTCATTGATTGGTGCTGGATTCCGGACGGTTATTCTGCCAATACCCCTGATCGGGAATGCCCTTCGGCTCGATGGTAAAGGAACCGGCCTCCAAAGTGATCCACTGCTTCGGGCCACAGCATGTCCCGTCGGCGCGCAGATCCCACGAGCCGCGACGGACGATCAGCGGGCCGGTCATCGTGTCAGGCAAGTATTCGCCCGGCTTGCCGAAGCCGACAATATGCCGCCTGGGAACACGCACTTTGATCTCGGTATCCGTCCAACTCAGCACGACCGCCGCAATGCCGTTGAACAGCACTTCCGTTCGCGACACATTCTCCTCGAGTTCCGGGCTTGTGCGCGCGTAGATGCTGTCTGTAATCCCGACCTTGCTCGCCTCGGCAGTCTTCAGGAATGTTCCAAATCCGGTACCGGTGATCGTGACCGTCTCGTCGAGACCGGCCGACTTCGGGCTGTAGGAAGAGATCATCGGCTGCGCCACGGTGAACGTGCCGGCCTCCGTCTCCACGACGCCATGCGACGCGCAACAGGTCCCGTCGGGATTGGCCTTATTTCCACCCCGCTTCACCACCACCGGCCCGCTCTTGACGCTGAACGGAACCCACACGTCGATACGGTCGTCATGCCAGCGATACACGATGGCCGGTACGCCGCCGATCTCGACGCGATTGTCTCCCTTGCTGAAGTCCATGAAGTTATACGGCGTCGCCCCGCTTTCGGAATAAAAGCCGAAATGTTCGCCGTTAATGCGTAGCAAGGTCCCAACCGGCGCACTCGCCGGGCTCACCGAAGTGGCCTTCGGTGTATGCACGGTAAAGGTTCCCAGGTTACGGGCCTGACCATTGCGCGTCAGAACCATCGGCCCGCTCTGCGCATCCAGCGGCACGTGCACCACGATCGCCGTGTCGGACCAGCTTGCGATTGCCGTCACCTGATTCCCGATGGTGATGCTATCTTGCGGAGTGCGTGTTGCCCCGAAATCACGTCCGAACAAGACGACCTTCGTCCCGACCGGCCCCGCCATCGGATCGACGCGGATGGAAGCCAACAGCTTCACCGAGGCGGAGTTGCTCACCGTATGTTGCACAGGTGCACAGCAGGAACCGTCGGGCAACGGATCCGAGGAGGCAAGGCGCACAACGACGTCACCGTTCTGCACGTTGGTCGGCAGCTCCACATCGATCTTGTCGTCGCGCCATTTCCGCGCGCGAACCGGCACACCGCCGATCAGCACATCGTTGACGCCGAAGATGGAATTGGGGTCCCGTGGGCCCGCCGTGTTGCCGAAGTGTTCGCCGAGGATTTCGATGATGCTGCCCCGTTCCGCTTCCGTCGGTGTCACGGACCGGATGCTTGGCTGCAGCACCGAGAAGGATCCCGCGCTCAGCTTTTTCTTGCCGATGACGACATCGACCGGCCCATTGCCGGCTTTCGATGGGACCTTCACTTCAATGAGATCGGACTCCCAGCGCTGAACCAGCGCGGGCACGCCCTTGAAAGAGACCTTGTTGAACTGCGGGGACTTGTACGCGCCGAAGCCCTTTCCGGTGATGGAAATCGTCGCGCCGGGAACGGCGGCGGCAGGCGTCAGCACAGGTGATTCCGCCAGGGCCACGCCGGCCCACATCGCAAGGGTCAATCCGGTCAGGCTGCCGATGGACGCCATGATATCTCTCATGGGGTGTGACTCCCTTGTGTCAGCAAAGAAGGTTGTCGCCCGTGGCGTACCGGCTCATGATGAAACCAGGTCCTCGGGCATGAGGCCCCGTCACGTGGCACACAACCCCACGCAACTAAGGCGGAGAGGCCGGAAGGGGGGTACAGCGTCAAGCAAAGGGACTCACGGACTATAACAAGCTGTTTTTTTTGCTGTCAAGGCAACCGCAGGCAAGACAAGACGGAAGGAAATGGAATCAGGCAGCGGAGACTTGCACGAGCAATTCCAGCTCGATGGAGGCATTCAACGGCAATTCGGCCGCCCCCAGCGCGACACGGGCATGGCGCCCGGATTCCCCGAAGATTTGCACGAGCAGATCTGACGCGCCGTTGATCACGGCAGGTTGTTGCACGAAGCCTTCAGCGGAGGCCACATGTCCCACGACCCGCACAATCCGCTTGACGCGATCCAGGGATCCCAACTCGGCCCGCACGATCGCCAAAGAATTCAGCAGCGCCACACGTGCCGCCTCTGCGCCGCGCTCCACGTCCAGGTCCTTTCCCAGCTTCCCGGTCACGGCGACCTTGCCGTCGCGAAAGGGCAACACCCCGCTCAGGAACAACAGATCCCCTGCGAGCACGGCCGGGACATAGCTCGCCACCGGTTTGGGAGGTGCCGGCAAAGCGATCCCGAGATTCTTCAGCGCCGCTTCAGCGGACATCGCATACTCCTTTACCCCGAACGCAAGGCGTCCAGGAAACTATCACCCCAGGGCAACCTGGTGGCATGTAAAGCTTCCCCGATCGTCTGCGCTAGATCGGCCGCGGAAGTCCTCGTCCCCAAATTCACGCCGCGCGCCAACTTTGGACCGGTGACAAGGCAGGGCACATATTCCCGGGAATGACCTGGTTTGGGCCTGGCGCAGTCAAACCCGTGATCACCCGTGACGATCAAAAGATCGCCCTGCTTCAACGACTCCTGGATTTCGCGCAGGCGCCGATCGAACTGTTGAAAGGCGTCGACCGTACCCTGCAGATCAAGGCTCAGCAGTGAAATGCTGGCATAAATCAGCCCGCGCGGCACTTTCGTGAACATGCCGACGATTTCATCCATGACCGCCTCGGGCTGCATCAGCGGAATCGAACGCGTGACCCCGCGGCCGCTGAACAGATCACCGACTTTACCCACCCCGATCACAGGCTGGCTTGCGCGGCTCAATTGATCCAGAAGGGTGGGGCCGGCCGGTTCCACGGCAAAGTCACGGCGGCGGTCCGAAAGCACGACGTGACCGGGCCGCCCGCTGAAAGGATAGGCCACGACGCGAATTACCGACGCTAGGCTCTTCAAGAGCCGCCTGGCTTCACGCGCCAATTTGTAGAGTTCTTCTGCCGGAAGGACCTGTTCGTGCGCCGCCAAGAAGATCGTCCCGGTGCTATCCACCCAGGCGATGGGCATCCCGGATGCCCGATGCCGACTGTCGAGTTCCGGAATCAATTCGGTGCCGACCGCGGTGCCGTTGCCCAACGTCTTCTGGCCGATCGCCGCCTCGAGCGCCGTCGCGAGTTCTGGCGTAAAGGTGCTGCAGGGCTGATACGCTTCTTCAATAACGTAGCCGGCCAATTCCCAATGGCCGGTGAGGGAATTCTTGCCTTTGGTGATGAAACCCAGACGACCGAAACAGCCTTCCGGTTGGGCAATTGCGCGAATCCCTCGAAACGATCCGAGATGACCGAGCCCCAACTGTTCGAGGTTGGGTAGGAACAGCCCGTCCGCCGTCGCGGCCAGTCGCTGCAACGTGTTGCAGCCGCCGTCACCGTAGGCTTCAGCATCGGGAAGTTCGCCGACACCCAAACCGTCGACGGCAAGGAGCAGGATTCGGGTAATCATGGGGCGCACTATATCAAATTCCGCAGAACGAGCAAGTTTCTCGACTGGAATTGGCGTGGGGAATCAATGCTCGGCAGGAGTCGGCCCGTGGCTGCGCACAAAATCTTCCAACCGACGCTCGTCCTTGCTGGGGACGGTGAGGAACTCGACGCCGAATTCTCTGCGGGTTGCCCAGCGAACTCGAGCTAATTCGATCTGCACCGGCGAGATTCCCGGTGCCGGCGTGATGGACAGGGTGATGTAGCCCTCGTCCCCCAGAGCAACCTCAGTCTCCACCGCACACCCGCCGAGCCCCAGGTTGTAAACGACACCCTCGCCTTCGATTTCCTCGCTCGAAAACGCCACGGGACAACGACAGCTGATACGGTGGTGCTTGCGCGCTTCGCCCACGTTGCGCCCCCTCCGATCGTCGCCGATTCAGCAACGGGACGGTTGTGCGGCCCGCCACTCTTCGAGAATCTTCAGGCTGGCGCTCGTACCGATCCGGTCTGCCCCGGCCTCTAACATGGCCATCGTCGACTTCCAGTCCCGAATGCCGCCCGACGCTTTGACCTTCGCTCGGCCAGCCACGGCCTCCACCATCAGCCGGACATCTTCCACCGTCGCTCCGGCCTGGGAAAATCCCGTGGAGGTCTTCACATAGTCCATCCCGGCCTCAACCGCCAATCGACAGGCCGCAATCTTTTCATCCCGCGTCAACAGGCATGTCTCCAGAATGACCTTGTGCTCGGCCTTCGGCGTGGCCCTGACGACTTCCATCATATCGGAGCGCACGAGATCGTAATCTCCGGATTTAAGGCGGCTGACATTGATCACCATGTCGAGCACCGTCGCGCCCCGCTCCACACCCTCGACCGCCTCGGCCACCTTCATCTTCGTCGTATGGCCCCCCAAGGGGAATCCAACCGGAATCCCCACCCGAATCCCGGTTCCGGCCACAGCCGCCACTGCTTCATCGATATAGCAGGGAGGAATGAAGATCACACGGAAGTCCAACGACTTCGCTTCGGCACAGAGCCGCAGCACATCCGTCTTCGTCGCTTCGGGTCGCAAGACCGTATGGTCGAGATATATCGGCAGCGCCTCCATCCAACTGACTTGCTTCATCGTGCGTATGCCCTTTCAGTATGTCGATGCGATCGAACCTGGGCTCGTGAGCGGGTCAGGCGCCGTGCGCAACCAGGTGCGCCTTCGCCCGCTTCCGGAAGGGTTCCTTTTGATATTTTTCCACCGCCCGGTTGTGTTCTTCCAATGTTGAGGAAAATTGGTGTGTGCCGTCGTTGCGCGACACGAAATACAAGTAGGGTGCCGCCGCAGGAAACAGTGTAGCCCGAATGGCATGGGCTCCTGGACTTGCGATCGGCCCTGGCGGAAGACCCTGCACGCGGTAGGTATTATAGGGGCTGGGACTGGACAGGTCCCGCTTGTGAATGTTGCCATCGAACGCCGGAAGACCGTAGATCACGGTCGGATCACTTTGCAGCGGGATCTTCTTTCGTAAGCGATTGTGGAACACCGCCGCGATCAATTCCCGTTCGTCCTTCGCGCCTGTTTCCTTTTCGACCACCGAAGCCAGGGTCAGGACTTGATGGCGCGACAGGCGCAGCCGAGCCGCCTGCTCTTGGAGATCCGGCGTCCACACCCGATGAAGTTCGTCGACCATCGCCCGGATCACGTCTTTGGCTTTCACCCCCCGCGGAAAGTTGTACGTCTCGGGGAACAGATAGCCCTCCAGCGAGTCCGCCTCGATTCCAAGCGACGCAATGAACGCCCGGTCGCGCACGAGTTTGGAAAATTCGGTCGGGTCCGTGAGGTGCTGCTCGGCCAACACCTCCGCAATCTGCGCCAGGGTATAGCCCTCCGGCACCGTGACGGGATGCAGCACGACCTTGCCTGCCAGCAGTTTGGCGAGAATATCCTCGGGAGTCATGCCGGCATCCAGTTCATATTCGCCGGGACGAACCCGCTTGGCGCTGTCACGCGCCTTGCCGAGAAGGAGGAAGGCGGACCGGCTGCGAATCAACCCGTCCTGCTTGAGCAGGTTCGCCACCTGCTGGAAGCTGCTGCCTTCTGGGATGATGACGGTTTGGGAAGGAGGTGTGACGGGCCCGCTAGCGACGGGGCTCTGTGCCCACCGCAGCATCTGGTAGCCCGCAATCCCCGTCAGGAGCAACACCACCACGGACAGCCCGATGATCGCTTTCGTTCGCATCATGCGTATGCTCTTCGCTCGAAGATGCGGAACCGTCGAGCGGGGCCTCTCCGTCAAAATCCTGGGAGATGCCCGTCGTCTCGTCCAAGCTCCGCAGGTAACTCTGGAGCAGGATCGCGGCTGCAATGCGATCCACGATGCCCTTGCGCTTGCGCCGGCTGACATCGGCGGCGATCAAAAGATCTTCCGCCGAACGCGTGGTCATTCGTTCGTCCCATGTTACGACCGGCACGGACAGCGCCGCCTCGACCTGCCGCACGAACTGCGCAACCGCCCGAGCAGCCGGGCCGAGTTCGCCGTCCAACCTGAAGGGCATGCCGATCAGGACCCGCCCGACCTCGTGCTCACGCACCAAGTCCTGAATATGCCGAAGGTCGGCCTCAGGACTGCGGCGTTGAAACGTTTCGAGCGGCTGAGCGGTCCAACCCAGTTCGTCGCTCAGGGCAAAGCCGACCCGCTTGGTTCCATAATCAATTGCGAGAATGCGCTGCCCTTTAAGCAAGTTTACCGCTCCAGTGTCTTCTCGACCAGTCCAAACACCTTTTCCAAGGCCGTGCCCAGTCCTTCGGGGTTTTTTCCGCCCGCCTGTGCCATTTCCGGACGCCCGCCCCCGGTGCCCCCGACCTCGGTCGCCATGGACTTGATCAACTCGCCGGCCTTTAGTTTGCCGACAAGATCCTTGGTGACCACCACCAGCAATGTAACCTTGCCGTCGTTGGCAGCTCCCAGGGCCACGACTCCGCTTCGCACCTTATCCCGTAGTTGATCGGCCAGGCCTCGCATGCCGTTGACGTCCAACCCATCGGTTCGCTGAGCATGTACGGTGACCCCTTTGATCTCCCGCACCTGCGCATCACTCGCGGAAGTAGTGGCCATTTTAAGTTTGAGATCCGCGAGTTCTCGTTCTTTGTCCTTGAGCTGCTCCGTCAATTTGCGGGCTCGGCCCACGATATCGGCAGGCACGACCTTCAGAAGATCGGACAGTTCACGCACATCCGACTCCAGCCGTTTGAGAGATTCCAATGCGCCCCTTCCGGTAAGGCACTCGATCCGGCGCACGCCGGCAGCCACTCCGGACTCCGAGACGATGCGAAACACGCCGATCTCGCCGGTGCGCCGGCAATGCGTGCCGCCGCAGAGTTCCTTGCTGAAATCGTGGATCCGGACCACCCGAACCTTTTCCCCGTATTTGTCACCGAAAAATGCCAACGCGCCGCCGGCTACCGCGTCCTGCACCCCCATCACTTCGGTCTGCACGGACTCGTCGAGCCGAATCTGCTCGTTCACCATCCCTTCGATTTCATCGATATCCCGTGCGGTCAAGGGGCGAAAATGGGCGAAATCGAACCGCAAGCGATTGGGGCCGACCAGCGATCCATACTGTTTCACGTGCGGCCCCAACAGATCGCGCAATGCCGCATGGACGAGGTGAGTCGCCGTGTGGTTCCGGGCCGCATCCTGTCTGGATCCCTGGTTGACCGACAGTTGCAATCGGTCCCCTTCCCGAACCGAACCGGCGCGCACGACGCCCTTGTGCACGATCAAGGTCGGCACGGGCCGCGTCGTTTCCCGAATTTCGATGCGGCCGTCGGTGCCGATCAGTAGCCCTTGGTCTCCGACCTGGCCTCCGCCTTCGGCATAGAACGGCGTGACGTCCAGCACGATCTCGACATCATCACCTTCAACGGCTTGCTTGACGAGGCTGTCGCCTTTCAGCAGGGCCTGCACGACACCTTCGGTTTCCAACCGTTCGTACCCGACAAACTGCGTGGTGCCGACTCGGCCGGCCAGTTCGGCCAGGGCCGGGCGTGCCGCCTCCGTCTCAAATCCTCCGGTCTTGCGGGCTCGGTTCCGTTGTTCCTCGATGGCCGCGTCGAACCCGGCCTCGTCTACCTTCATCTGCTGTTCCCGGCAGGCCTCGGTAATCAGGTCCATCGGAAAGCCGTAGGTATCATAGAGCTTGAAGACGTCGGCGCCCGGCAGAACCGTTTGTCCCGCGGCACGCACGTTACCCAGCATGTCGTTCAAGATGGGCAAGCCCTGATCCAGCGTCGCGATGAACCGCTCTTCCTCTCCCCTCGTAGCTTCCGCCACGGTACCGGCCGCGGCGCGCAACTCGCTGTAGGCGCCCGACATCTCATTCACCACGGCAGCGGTCAACTCGTGCAGGAACGGCTCGGTGATTCCGAGGAGTCGTCCGTGCCGGGCCGCTCGGCGGAGAATGCGCCGAAGCACGTAGCCGCGGCCCTCGTTGGACGGCAAGACCCCGTCGGTCATCAAGAAGGTAATCGCCCGAAGGTGATCGGCGATGACGCGCATCGACCGGTCGCCCTCTTCCTTCTCACCGTACTGCACGCCGGCCCGCTTCCCGATGGCTGCGAGCAGCGGCGTAAACAGGTCGCTGTCGTAATTACTGAACCGGCCCTGCGCCACGGCCGCCAGCCGCTCCAACCCCATGCCCGTATCGATCGAGGGCTTGGGAAGAGGGTGCAACGTCCCGGCGCTGTCGCGATTGAACTGCATGAAGACAAGGTTCCAAATCTCGATGACCCGATCGCCCTCGCCGTTCGGCCGATCGTCCCCGGGAACCGACGGCCCTTGATCAAAGTGCAGCTCGGAGCAGGGCCCGCAGGGGCCGGTATCGGCCATCTGCCAGAAATTATCTTTTTCGCCGCAGCGCACGATACGATCCGGCGAGACGCCCATTTGTTTCCACAAGCGATCCGCCTCGTCGTCTTCCCGAAAAATCGTCACCCACATGCGGTCCTTGTTGAGTCCGACGACCGACGTGAGAAATTCCCAACCGAAGCGAATAGCGTCCTGCTTGAAGTAATCGCCGAAAGAGAAGTTGCCCAGCATTTCGAAAAACGTATGGTGGCGCCGGGTGTACCCGACGTTTTCCAGATCGTTGTGCTTCCCGCCCGCCCGCAAGCACTTCTGTACCGTCACCGCCCGATTGTAGGCGCGCGTCTCTTCACCCAAAAATACGCGTTTGAATTGATTCATCCCGGCGTTGGTGAACAGGAGGGTCGGATCCGCCTGCGGGATCAACGGAGAACTCGGCACGGCCCGATGCCCGTGCTGCTCGAAATACCGGATGAATGCCTGCCGTAGTTCCTTTGCGCTGTGGCTCATCATTCCTCTGATCCCGTGTCCAGGTTGATCTGCGTCACATCATGAATGGTGTCATCGTCGAATCCGCGCTGCCGAAGGAATCGGATCAACTGGTTCGGGGTTGACCGGACCCGCCCTTCCAAGGCGCGGCACGCCAATTCTTCTTCCGATCGCCCATGAAACGCTCGGCGGACGGCTCGATCTACGGTCGATTCATCGAAGCCTCGGTTGAGTAACTCCGCCGTCAGGCGCTGGGCCCCCATCGGTCGGCGTGAGAGCGCGCGCTCGGCCCAACGGACCGCGAAGGCCTCATCGTTCAGATACCCCCGCCGCTCCAACTCCCGCACGACCGCGCGGCATTGGGCTTCGGACGCGCCCTTTGCCTGCAACGCCCGCTCGATCTGCGCGACCGTCTTATCGCTTCGCGCTAGCGCCCGCACCGCAATGGCAAGATAGTCCCGGTCGGCTTCGCGTGAGTGCCCGGTCCTCCGAGGTCTCGCCATCCCCCGGCCTATGTCGTGGCTCTGGCACTATGCCCGCGCTTTTCGTCGTGCCGGCCTTCGGCCTTCCGCTCCACCTTTTCAGCCTTGGGCTCCGCCGCCTCGGCCTGCTTTTCCTGTTTGCGCCCGCCCAATCCCGCGGCTTCGCGGATCTTCCCTTCGATTTCCTTCGCGACCGCCGGATTCGTCTTCAAGAAATCGCGAACCGCTTCGCGTCCCTGTCCCAGCCGTTCTCCCTTATAGGAGTACCAGGCGCCGGCTTTTTCCATGATGCGCTTGT
The DNA here is from genome assembly GCA_019637075.1 of Nitrospiraceae bacterium. NCBI lineage: Bacteria > Pseudomonadati > Nitrospirota > Nitrospiria > Nitrospirales > Nitrospiraceae > Nitrospiraceae bacterium. The sequence goes on from JAHBWI010000001.1 coordinate 695,042, forward strand.
CGACACCCATGTCCACCAATTCCCCGGCCTTCGAGATCCCCTCCGCGAACATGATGTCGAACTCGGCCTGCTTGAAGGGCGGCGCCATCTTGTTCTTCACGACCTTGACCCGAACCCGGCTGCCGGTAACGTCCTGGCCTTCCTTGATGGACTCGATGCGGCGAATGTCCAACCGAACCGACGAGTAAAATTTCAGCGCATTGCCACCGGTGGTGGTTTCGGGATTCCCGAACATCACGCCCAGCTTCATGCGGATTTGATTGATGAAAATCACCGTCGTCAGGGACTTGGAGATCGCAGCCGTCAGCTTTCGCAAAGCCTGGGACATCAAGCGCGCCTGCAGCCCCATATGGGCGTCGCCCATTTCCCCTTCGATTTCAGCCCGCGGGACCAACGCCGCCACGGAGTCGACCACGATCAAATCGATCGCGCCGCTGCGAACGAGCGTCTCCGCGATCTCGAGCGCCTGCTCACCGGTATCCGGTTGCGACACCAGCAGATCGTCCGTCTGCACACCCAATTTTTTTGCGTATCCCAGGTCCAACGCATGCTCGGCATCGATGAACGCCGCCACCCCGCCGGCCTTTTGGGCCTCGGCAATTGCATGCAACGTCAACGTCGTCTTTCCAGACGATTCCGGACCGAAGATCTCGATCACCCGGCCTCGGGGAATCCCGCCCACACCCAGCGCAATGTCCAACCCCAACGACCCGGTAGAAATGGCAGGCACGTCCGCCGGACGGTCTTCGGTGCCCAACTTCATGACGGCACCCTTGCCGTACTGCTTTTCAATCTGGGCCAGCGCCAGGTCCAACGCGCGCTTTTTCTCGTCTTTCTCAGCCATTGAGTACTCCTTCCAGTATCGTAACTCGTGGTGTGCAGCGTGCCCTGTCCAACGCAGGCGTCAACGCACCGACGGGCGTCCAGTTGACCGAGCAGGCACCGGGTAGGGCCCACAGCGACCGGGACCGGGTAGGCGAATGGCGGATTATACCGGAGTCCTGATGGAGAAACCTAGTCTCGAACCCCGCAGAAACCCCGTAAGCCACCGAGGAATCGACCACGTAACTCCGCTGAACCCTTGAACGCTCGGCAGGCAGTCTTGACGGGACCGACCTCGCTGCTATCTTTGAATTCACGGAACCTTCTGAACAAGCCCTACCATGCACCAGCCGTTGCCCCTTCGCCCCCTTGAACCTCACGCCTTGGACACCGCGGCTTGGCGTTCCCTCCTGCGGGACGCATTTCTGCTCTATCTCCTGACGTTTGGAGGCGGCGTCGCACTTGGCTTGTTCGGCTTCGCCCCAACCTCATATAACCTCCTGCTTTTCATGTTCGTCTCGAACATACTGCTGGTGGTTGGCTTTACCGTCGCGGGCCTCGTCACACCCTACCCCCGCTGGCAGTACCTGCCAGCAGTCGGCATGCTGCTCTGGCTCATCTGTCTCATGAATATCCCGCTCGGATTCGAGAGCGTGGGGAGTTGGTTCGTAAGCTCGATCTCCTACCTGCTCACGGTGGCAATCGGGAGCGGGCTTTCCCAGTTGATCGCTAAAATCACGAAAATGGTGCCTGCGCAGCCGGACCATCGCCCAGCCTAAACCTCGCCGGCCTGTGAATCATCTCCTGCACCGGTAGTCGGTAACCGCACATCCCATAATCTCGTATAGACGGGCCCGCCGGGACGAAGGTCGCTCTTCATCAGCACGACCCCGTCGACAGGCAGGATGCCGAGGGACAACGGATGATCCAACACACCGGATCGCAGCAACGCTTGCCCGATCGACCGCTCACCTTCTTTCACGCGGGCTAACGTGAGGTGCGGCGCAAACGGCCTGGTCTCCCACTCGAAACCCAGCGCCTCGCAACGGGCCTCCACGAGTCGATGCAGCGACGCCAACTCAGCGGCCTCTGCCCCCTGCTCCCAGGATTCGGCCGGCCCGATCCAAAGTACTCGCGGTTGCATCGCGCGAGGAAACACACCGAGCCTGGTCAACGGAAGCGCAACCCTTCGCTGCCCCAGCAGCGACTCATCCAAATCGGCCTTCAGCTGATCAACGACCTGTTCGTCCGTCTCGCCGAGAAACTTCAGGGTCAGGTGCATCAAATCCGGCTGTACCCATCCCACACGACTTCCGCGCTCCGCGTTCCGTTCGAGTCGTCGCTTCAGCTCCTGTTGAAACGCTCCCACAGCCGCCTTGAGCTGAGCCGGCAACTCTATGGCGAGAAACAGTCGCATTATGAAGTGGTCCGGCCCTGCAGCCATCGACGCAATAAATCCAGGGCTGCTTGTGACGAACGTTGCTTGATCGTGTGGCGATCGCCATGAAACCGATATTCCCTGGTCATGACACTTCCCTCGCCCCCGTCCAAACCGATATAGACCAATCCCACGGGCTTAGTCGGAGTCGCCCCACCCGGTCCGGCGATACCCGTGACGCTCAAGCCGATGGATACGTGTCCACGTTCTCTGATCCCTCTGGCCATGGCCGCCGCAACTTCCTGGCTCACCGCGCCATGCTCGGCAATCAAGCTGGCCGGAACTCCCAGCATGTCCGTCTTGGCTCGGTTGCTGTAACAGACTACTCCTCGGTCCATATAGATCGAAGCTCCAGGCACTTGCGTCAGCCGATGCGCGATCAGGCCTCCCGTGCACGACTCTGCAAGTCCCAGCGTAAGACGACGATCCGCCAACAGACGCCCCACCACCTCTTCCATCGATTCGCCGCCTTCGGCATACAGCCATTCGCGAAGGCGCCCTCGCACCGCGTCGCTCAACTCCTCGATCCTGCTCCGGCCGGCCGCATGGCCGGGCTTGGTCGTGAGCGACACCAAGACTCCCAACGGAGAAGCGAGCATCCCCAGGTCAATCGGCACTCCGGCCGGCACGACTCCTTTTAGGGCTGCGTCGACGTCGGCTTCCGGCACCCCCACAGTATGGAAGACGCGGCGAACGAGCGGTGAGAGTCCGACCACTTTATGTCCAGCCAGCCATGCACCGACTTCAGGGAGAACGGTCTGCTTCACCATGGCCTCCATTTCGCGGGGTACCCCAGGCAAGGACGCGATGAAGGCCCCCTTCCACACCAACGAAAAGCCCGGCGCCGATCCCACTGGATTCGGCAACACTAACGCTTTCGCCGGAATGAGGGCCTGCCGCAATTGCGCTGTGCTCGGACTCCTCCCCCACTGTGCCAGCCGCGCCGTCATGCCCTCCAGGGCTTCCTTGCGGCGACCCAATCGGCAACCGGTCGCCTTCGCCACCGCATCTCTGGTGAGATCGTCCACCGTCGGTCCCAGACCTCCCGTCATCACCACGACCCTGGCCCGTCGCACCGCTGTCTGCAACACGGCCATGATGTCGGAGAGATCGTCTCCCACAACGGTTTTGTAGCGGAGCTCGATCCCGATGGAAGCCAATTGTTCGCCCAGGAACAGGCTGTTGGTATCCACTCGCCCGCCTTGCAAGAGCTCCGACCCAATCGCAATCGTCTCTCCATACCAAGCCACCGCCTTGCTCATCGCCACCTCGTTCGGACACACCTCGACCTATCCAACATCCAACACCTCGTCGGGATTTATTCGATTTGGGAAAAGTCGAGGTCAAAACTGACCTCACCGCCGGCGGAGGGAAACACCATCAACCGTGTTTTCGCCAGCGGATCCAATTCAGCATAGGAAAACTGCGCGATTACCTTGGCTCGATAGGCCGGCTGCTGGGGCCAAACCGAGGTGCGGTCGCCGCGGGCATCGAAACGCACGTTGACTGGTTTGATGCTCCGCCCTGCCTGTTCCAGCACGACATAACTGTCCAGAGCAAAGTTCATCCGCTCGCCGAAAATGACCACGTTGATCAGCAGATTCGGATTGGCCAGCACCTGTTCGATGTCTTGCTCCGTCGGCTCCAGGGCGCGCAGGGAGAGATGGCTGGCCATGACCAGCAGACTGCCGAGCTTGGTCATGATGAATCCGCGCGGCTTCAGATCCTCGGCAGCCCCGAACGTACTGTGCAGTTGATCCGGCGAGACCCGCTGCTCCGCGGCGGCCTTGCCGCGATCGATGACCGCATGAATCTGCTCGGGCGTCGGCGACAATTCGATTGCGCCGACCGGCGAAGCGAAACTCAGCAGACTGCCGCCCAACAACAGCAGGCTCCTCGCCGAAGCATGGACCCGTCGTGGGATCAACTTGTCCATCCGACCTCCGTTCTCCGCAGTAACAGATCGGTTTTCACGTGTCAATCTGCGGCGACGGTGCGTGGCGATGTGTTGACAGGCCTCAAGTTGAAATGCTAAACAGGACAGCTCATATTCTTTTACTTTTTCAAGAAGTTGCCTGGAGGACCGCCATGTCCAGCCCCGAACAAACACCCCGTCGCCAATTCGTGAATTTTGCCTTCTACAGAATCGATCCCGCCTGGCGCCGCCTCTCGGAAGACGAGCGCACGCGCGGCAAGCAGGAATTTCTCCGGGCCGTCGAGGAGTACGCCGGTAAAGTCTTGGTCATCGCTTACACCACGGTCGGTATCCGGGGTGATTGCGATTTGATGCTCTGGCGCATCAGCTACGAGTTGGAACTTTTCCAAGAAATGACGACCAAGATCCTGACATCCGGGCTCGGCAAGTATTTGACCACGCCCTATTCGTACCTTGCCATGACCAAGCGCTCGATCTATGTGGACAACCACACGCATGAGAATCAGGAAAGCAAGCGGCTGACCGTGGTTCCGGGCAAGGCCAAGTACATCTTCGTCTATCCGTTCGTGAAGACCCGCGAATGGTTCCTGCTGACGAAGGCCGCTCGCCAGGGCATGATGGACGAGCACATTGAAGTCGGTCACCGGTTCCCGTCGGTGAAGCTGAACACCACCTACTCGTTCGGTTTGGACGACCAGGAATGGGTAGTCGCGTTCGAGAGCGACAAGCCGGAAGACTTCTTGGACCTCGTGATGGCCTTGCGCGAAACGGAAGGGAGCCGCTACACGCTCCGTGACACGCCGATCTTCACCTGTATTCGGAAGAGCCTGAAGGAATCATTGGACACGCTGGGGGGCTGAACCTCGCATCCATAGAACCTGACACGGCCTTCGGTCCCTGACCGAAGGCCGTGTCGTTTCGGGCCCACGCGCCAAACCGACCGACAGAACGATCCCGACCTCATCCCATGTCCCATCCTTCTCCTCCCGCAACAGACCGACGCGCGGCTCTGCTCTCAGCCCTCATTCCTGGGCTCGGACAACTGATGCAAGGACGGATACGGTGGGGCCTCGTCTGCTGTGTCGCCACGATCGTGCTGATTCTTATCAGTGGCGCACTGGGCCGAATCTCGGGACGCGCAGCGGAGGTCTTCTTCTTCATGCTGCTGGCACTCCCATGGTGGGCCTTTCAAAGTTATGATGCGGCACTGGGACCGTCCGAAACCGGGCTCGGTGCCGCCAGGAGCTGGCACAGGGTATGGAGCGAGGGGCACGACCTGCGCTTTCTGGGCCTGTTGTTCCTGATCAGCGCCGTCAACGACACCATCATCATCGCCAAGAACCCGGATTACCTCCTTCCATTTTTTTGCACCAAACTGGATGGCCTCGCAGGCACGGTGACGAAAGCCATCTCTCCAATTTTGCACACCTTGGTCGGCTACGGATTCCTCTATCTTTATCGCTGGTCCCTGCTGGTCTATTTGATCTATGCCGCCTATGGCACGACCAATTCGCTCGTCAACCTCACCTGTTTCGGCCCTGGCCGAGTCCGCAATACCATGCTGGCGAGTCTCATCCTTTTTACCGCTTATATCCTGTGGCGGCGTAAGGTGTTCCGTCGATAACGATGGCATCGGCGGCTGCTTTGACACCCGCTTGAACGGTGTGTTACCTGTACATGTTGCACGCCCCGACTCTTCAAATGGAGCATTGAGTATGGCTGATACCACTGCCCTCTATGCGATTCGCTTCCCGGACGGCTCGGTCAGCTTGTATATCGACGAGGAATACGCGACGGAACGCGGGGTCGACCCGGCGAAGCTGGTCCGCGTCGAGATTCCCCGCGAGTTGTTCATCAGCGGGACGATTGAGCAGGTCCGCGAGTATGTCGCGGTCTACCTCGAAAACAGTCCCCAAGGCACAGCCTAGCGCCGGTTCTGGCACGTTACAGGAAAGGTCTTCACGATGCCGTCCCTCCTGACAGAATCACACATCAACTCGGTCCTCGACAGCTTTCCAATTCAAGGCCGTATCATGCTGAAGCTGTTGCTGCTGCAGCATTATGACTTGACCGAGGAAGACATCAATTACATCGCGCTTGATCGACCGGACCCGCGCTGCGTCTCCGGGACCAAACCGACCAATCTGGTGATCACGCAGGATACGCTCAATGGTGTCCACAGCCGCCGCGATGAATATCGCCGCCGCGTTCGCCTGCGACGGGAGCGACTGTGGCTTCAGATGGAGTGCCTGAAGCGGATGTCGGCCTTGGCCGACGGTATGGTGGCAGCCGCTATCCACTTGCTGCAGACTAAGTTCCAAGCCACGCCGGAATCAATCGCGGCCCTCAAGCAGCAGGCCCGGACTGCCGTGCCCAAACCTATGATCCGTATGCTGGAGCGCCGCTGGGAAGAGAATGACATCACGGCGGAGGCCTATCAGGAAGCCAGGCTCGGCATTGAACTCCAGACGCAACTCCGCCTGGTCGAGAAGTATCGGAAGCGCTTCGAGCTCTCGGAACGCGAATGGAAGACCGTGAACGCCTCTCCCTTGCAGGACCACGAGATCGGCCACATTTGGGGTATTCCGGCCGGCAGTTTGGCCGCAAGGAAGGTAAAGTATCTTCACCAATACATGCAGGCCCTACAAAAGGCACTGCAGGCGACCGCTCCGGCCGCTACTCCCGGGAGCGCTCCGCTCGATTTGTGGAAAGAAACGCTGGCCGTGCTCGGCGAACGCCCGGTGGAACGTTCGATCGCATCGTATGACGGATTGGAGCGCACTGAAGAAGCGCTGCTCGAGAAGCTGCAGGCTTTTGCGTGGGGGACGCTGACGGAAGACCTCGAAGCCAAATTCTGGCTCTCGCTGGTCCATGGTGCGAGTTCGAACGCCGTCCACTCGGAACCGACCCGATCCGTATTCGGACTCCAACGGTTGTTGGCTGTCCTCTCCGACATTGATACCAGCCAAGAGGCGATTCAACAGGAAATGCTCGTCAGGACGACTCCGGCCTCGAAGGACGATCCTGCACTACTCGAAGGGCAGGCGCAGGCGGCACCGGTCATCTCCGAACTCCAACAGCATATCCTCAACAGCTTCCACGGCGAAGACCGCGGCGATCGCTAGCCAAGTCCCTGCAGTCTCGAACAAAAATGTTCGAGACCGCAACATTGGCGGCTGGTTTTTTTCCCGCTGCGACTTCTCACAGTCATGTCGATTCGGTATAATTTCACCATCCTGTTTCCTCCACGCTCAAGGAGGCTGCCCATGGGAACCAGACCGGCATTGTCCCTACTCGTGCTCGCCACCGTCGCCATCTTATGCGGATCGCCGCTGGTCCTTTCAGCTGCGTCCATGGTGGAAGTGACGGAGTTGCTCGCCCACCCCGACCACTATGACCACCAAGTCGTTACGGTCAGCGGCAAGGTCAGCAATTTTCAACTGGCGACGAATCGGGATGGTCGACCGGCCTTCGGATTCCTTCTGCAGGATCCCGCCGGTACGGTGAAAGTCGTGGGGCTCGGCAAGGCGGAAGTTCGCGAGGGCGATTACGTGGTCGTCGAAGGGATCTTCAGCCGACTCCGGCAAGCAGGCCGGGCAATCGTCTATAACGAAATCAAGGCGAGTTCGGTCCAGTCCATGACGCAGGTGAACCCGGACTTGGTCGGCTAAACCGCCGCACCCCGGGCCGCCTCCTCTGCGCTTCGGATATCCACGACCGTCACCTCGAAGTAGAGGGTTTTTCCTGCCAATGGATGGTTGAGATCCAGCACGATCGTATCGGATTTGATCTCAGCCACGTAGGGAAACACAGCTCGACCGTCCGGTGCTTTGGCCTCAAGCTTCGCTCCCACGCGGCGGGCGTCCTCAGGCACTCGTGCCTTCTGGACTTCGAAGAATCCTTCCGGATGACTCTCACCGTATCCTTCCGATGGTGATACGACGATGACGCGCGTGGCCCCCTTCGCCATGCCGTCCAATCCCGCCTCAAGCCCGCGCAGAATTTCGTCCTGCCCATGCGTATACATCAGTGGGGTCTCACCGACCGTGCTGTCGACGACCCGTTCGTCCTCCAACCGCAACGTATAGTCGACTGACACGACGGCACCTTTCGAGACAATCATCTGCGACCTCCTTGAAGCTCAGGCGTGCTGGCAGACCGTGCCGCGGAATCGCTACGAAGCATGATCCGCCGGGAGCTGCGCACCTCCGTCACCGTACCATAGGGTCTCCATGTGGTCATGGAAATAGCAACAACCCGCGACGCATCGCACGGAAATACGAAACACAGCTTGCGAAGCATGATGGGCTGAGAGACCAGAGGAGGCGAGCGTGGCGAAGACGCTCGCCTTCACCAGTAGCGGAAGGGACCGGAGTCAAGATGCACGAATCGACCGCGCGGATAATAACCGACGCCCCCGCAGCCGAGGCGCATCGCCGCATCGCGAACCATCCGCAGCGGCACTCCGGGAATTTGCAGATCCACGGCCTGTCCAAGAACATGGTAACTGTTCCGCACCGCCTTGGTGCCCCTGCGAATCAGTTCTTCGTTATACGCGGGCGACCGATAGCCTGAGACGATCAGCAGCTCGCGTGAACGGCCCACGCGTTTCTGCACCAGGTTCATGAACTCGATCACCTGCACGTCCATCATCATGGATTCATTCGTGTGATGACAACGCAACAGGTAGTTGAGATCATTGAGGGCCTCCTGATCATACGTCCCTGTATCGGTTCGATAGGTCACCGACAGCCGCTCGTCGGTGTGCAGGTTGTAGAGATTCAGCCGTCCTTCCGGCAACGCGCGCGCGGAAGCGATGGAGGGAAACACCAAGCGGCTCAGCCATAAAGCAAAACCGGCTCCGGCCGTCTGCAACACACGGCGTCTGGTCCATGCGGACTGTTCGTCGAATACCACCGTTGCTCCTGTGGGGAATTCGTTGGGACGTATGCGGTTGGACTCTGCAGTTCTTAGCAAATGCCGAGCACGCGGTCAATCCTTTCCGGGAATTTTCTTCTTGTCCTCCGATTCTTGCTTCTCTCACCCCGTGTCGGCATGAGAGCCGAAGCAGATGACAACGAAGCCCTGCGAGTTTCCTCGCAGGGCTTCAATCCGATAGAAACCGGGGCGCTACGTATGTCAGTGATCCGACATCACGGCCTGCTCGGGCCCGGCAGGCATCCGCAAAGAGTCCGGTGTACGATCCATGCCGTATTGCCGCAAGCGTCGGTAGAGTGTGGATCGGCTGATGCCCAACTCTTGCGCCGCGCGGCTCAAATTTCCATGCGACAGCGTAAACGCCTTCACGATCAGTTCGGTTTCAATGCGTTGTTGATTGACCTTGAGCGAGATCGACTCGTAATCCGACGACGGCGACTCGACCGGTAACGCCAAGTCCGCCGGTGTCAGTTGCGAACCTTCCGCCATCAGCACGCCACGCCAGACGCTGTTCGAGAGTTCCCGCACATTGCCGGGCCAGCTGTACGCGCGCAAGGCCTCCACGGCTTCCTGGGTGAACCCCAGCACGCGCTTCTGGTGGTGCGCGGCCGCTTGCCGGAGAAATACCGTCGCCAGCAACATGATATCGCCCCCACGCTCACGCAAGGGCGGCAGATTGATGTGTACGACGGCAAGACTGTAATAGAGATCCTCGCGAAACGCCCCCTGCTCGATCGACTCCTTCAGATCACCTTTCGTCGCGGCAATGATCCGCACATCGAGCTCGATACGGCGATGTCCCGCCGCACGTTCAAAAGCGCGCTCCTGCAAAAAGCGCAGCAGCTTGATCTGCAAAGCCACAGGCAGCTCTCCGACTTCATCCAGGAACAGCGTGCCTCCCTGAGCCTGATCGAACTTCCCCGCCTGTTCGATCGACAGGCCCCCCGGCACCCCACGTTCGATGCCGAACAGTTCCGCTTCGAGCAGGTTTTCGGGAATGGCGCTGCAGTCGATGGCGACGAAGGGGCCTGCCGCCCGGCGGCTACGGGCATGAATCGCACGAGCCGTGAGTTCCTTCCCTGTTCCGTTCTCTCCACTGATCAGCAGGGGAACATCGGACGAAGAAACCTTCCGGATCGCGTCAAAAATCTTGTTGATGTTCTGGCTAGCCCCGACCATGCCTGGGATATCCTCACACATGGGAGCGACGGCGGCCTGGGCGGATTCCTGCTCCAGCCCCGACATCCAGAGCGCACGCCTCAATACGGCCCGAAGCAATTCCGGGTCGAACGGCTTCATGATGACATCGAACGCCCCGGTGCGGGCGGCACTGGCCGCCACCTGCCGGTCGGATGGACCGACGCACACCACGGTCTTCACGGTCTCATCGAGTTGCCGAATTTCCTGCAGGAGCCGAAGCGCTTCATCCTGGTCCGCCTGGGTCGTGCGATCGAGGTTGAGCACGACAACCGAGGGCGCGTGGGCTTGCAGAGACTCCGGTACCGCAGTGCTCCGATCGGCCGTCATGACCTCACACGACTCTCCGACCGCCGTACGAATGATCTGCGCAATAGGCGCGCGGTCTTCAATGAGCAAGAGTTTCGTTTTCGGCACGATGAGCCTCCCTTCGGCTTCAGGTGAGAATCAGATCCATTCGCGCGGCACGCGAGTCACGAACGCGCGAAGCTTCGGGTCGCCTGGTTCGCCGCTACGAAGGTGCGGCGTCCGGTTCGAGGGACCGGCACATGAACACGTCGGCCCCGAAGGCGCGGGCGAGCACGGAAAGGTCGGGCTCTATCGCATACCCCGTCGTGGCGCTGACCATCGCGATGATGGGGACCTCGGGGCAGACGAGACGAAGATGTGGGAGCGCAGGGGGAACGGTCGGTGTCTCGGGCGGCAGACCAAGCACGATCACATCGGGGCGAAGTTCCCGCAGTTCCTCCTCTACCAACCGATCGGCTGACGTCACCGCTGCCTGGTACCCGCGCAACGCAAACCAATCGGCGCATCGATATCCCTCGGTCAAATCATCATGGACCACCGCCACCGTTTGGCGGCGGCTGAACGTGATCGGTGGGCGAATTGACCGTGGCTGCATCAGAGACTCTGTTTAGGAACCGGATCGTGGATCGGACTGCTCCACCGTCAGGCGCTTCAATTGCTCTTCCATATGCGCACCCCACCAGCCAAAGTCTTGCAGCATGGCCGCCTCGAACACTGTCAGGCGGGCTACCGCAATGGGCCAGCGGCGAGAATACGCCATCGACCGTGATGGCGGCATCGTGGAATCGGTGACAGCGCGACCATGGGAGACTTGGAAGACCTCGAGCAACGACGAGGCGCTCGAAGGCCAAAGCATATGCTGCATATTGGAAACGTACTGACTATGAGGGGGGATAGCTATCGGAAGAGGTTGGATTCTACTGTCGCAATTTACTACAGCCGGTTGTCATCGTTTTAGCGACGACAACCGGCTGAGACGCCGGCATCTACACAACTAACCCATGCTGCATGGCATAGCGGGTCAGTTCGGCATTGTTCTTGAGATTCATCTTGTCGAGGATTCTCGCCCGATAGGTGCTGATCGTCGTCACGCTCAGATGGACCTCCTCCGCAATATCGCTCACGGTCTTCCCGGAGGCGATCAAACACAGCACCTCGTACTCGCGGTCAGAGAGCCGCTCGTGCGGCATCTTATCGACGCCGGTCCGCACGGTCATGGCCAGCGCCTCGCCGACCGACGCGCTGACATACTGCCCCCCTGCCATCACTTTCTTCGCAGCCTGCACCAATTCTTCCGGTGCACTGGCTTTGGTCAAGTACCCCGCCGCCCCGGCCTTGAACATTCGAATCGCATATTGATCCTCCGGATGCATGCTGAGAATCAGGACCGGCAACGCCGGCGCCAACTGCTTCAACTCCTTCAGCACCTCAGGCCCGCTGCGCCCCGGCATGCTGATATCCATCACGACCAAGTCGTACTTCGCCTCGCGGACATGGTCGAGCATTTCCTGCGCATTGCCGCATTCCGCCATCCTCGCGCCTTCGAAGCCTTCTTCAAGAATATCTTTCACCCCGCGACGAAACGAGGGATGATCATCTACCACCAAAATCCGGACTGCGGCGGTCGATCCCATTGTTGCGGACATATGTTCGCCTCCCTTCTCTACCGTGGTAATCGGAGCGCGATCGTCGTCCCCTCGCCTTCGCGGGAATCGATGTGGACGTCGCCTCCGAGGAGACTCGCCCGTTCGCGCATCCCCAACAGCCCGAACGATTTGGTATCCACGAGCCGGTCAGGCGGAATCCCGCGTCCGTTGTCCTGCACCTGCAGCAGAACCGACGTGCCGAGATCTTCCAGACGCACGTCAACCGCCGTAGCCTGCGCATGCCGGGCGACGTTGGTCATTGCTTCCTGACAAATCCTAAATACCGCCGTCGCGTGTTCCGGGTCAACCCGCAAGTCCTCATGGCTCACCATACATCGGCACGTGATGCCGGTCCTCCGTTGGAAATCTCGGCACTGCCACTCAATCGCCGCCACAAGCCCCAGATCGTCCAACACGCCTGGACGCAGCTCGGCGACGATTCGCTGGACCGACGCAATCGTGGCATCCACTTGCTCCTTCATGCCTTTGATTCGCTCATCCACTTTGCCCCGTTCGGCCGCTCCGAGACGTTCCCCCAGCAGACCGCCAAGGCGAGAAATATCGATTTTCAGACAAGTCAGGCCGACGCCCAATTCATCATGCAATTCACGTGCGATCCGCCCTCGCTCCTCCTCGCGAATCCCTTCCAAGCGCCGCGAGAGCTTTCGCAGCCGACGAAGCGAATCTTGGAGCTGGGCTTCCGCACGTTTTCGTTCAGTCGTGTCCTTGAACACCACCACCGCTCCAACGATCTCGCCGCGTTCCCGGATGGGAGCGCTCACATATTCAACCGGGAAATTTGTGCCGTCCTTGCGCCAGAACACGTCGTCTTCGTTGTACCGAGTCTGCCCTGTCTCGGTTGTTTCACGGATGAGACACAAAGCCTGCGGAACCGGCATCCCGGCCTGGTCCGTGTGGTGCACCAGCGCATGCATGGGCTTGCCGATGAGTTCGTCCGGCTCGAAACCGAACATTTTGGCGGCGGCAGGGTTGACGAACGTCGTGCGTCCTTCGCGATCCACGCCGTAAATTCCTTCGCCGGCTGAATTCAGCACGACTTGATGATGACGGTGCAGACGATCCAACTCCTCTTCCGCCAAACGCCGTTCGGTGATATCGCGGATGATCACCGTGAAAAACAGATCGGCTTTGCCCTTCCATGCGGCCAGGCTCAACTCCAGCGGAAATTCGATTCCGTCTTTCCGTCGTCCGACCAATTCCAAAGTGCTGCTCGTCATAATGAGCCGCTCGACCAGCCTCGCGCGCTGCACGTTCCACTCGAGCACCTCGTGGTAGCGCTCCGGGATGATCGTCATGACCGGTTGACCGATCATCTCCTCGGCGGAATACCCGAAGGTCGCCTCGGCGCCCTTGTTCCAGAACGCCACCTTCATGAGGGCATTGACGAGGACGATCGCATCCTTGGTGGACTGCACGATCGATCGCAGTCGCTCCTCACTGTCACGCAGCGCATCCTCGATGCGACGCCGCTCGGTCACGTCTCGAAGAATCCCCAACACCCCGACGACCCGCCCCTGCTGCACCTGCGGGGACCCGACGAATTCTCCGGTGACGTAGCCGCCCTGTTTCATGCTGACCTGCATCGAACAGGTGAGCGGGACGCCACGTTCGAGAATCGCCTGCAGAACGTCCTGACAAAAGCCGACGTCGTCGGGATGCAGCAGCGAGGCCAGCGGTTCCCCGACCCACTGCGAACGGGACCAGTTCGTCACGGTTTCAAAAGCCGGATTGAGCGAGGTCAGCACCCCGTCAGACGAGACAGTGAAAATGATGTCTCTGGCGCCCTCGACGAGGCTGCGGAATCGATGCTCGGATTCATATAGGGCGTCTTGTGCACGCTTGAGCCAGGTGATGTCATGGAAGACCGCCACGTTGCCGCGGAGGACGCCGTCGTCACCTTTGATCGGCCTGGTGGTCACGCTGACCCAGCGGCCGCGGGGGTCATCCGTCCGCCGGAGATAAATCTCCGCCCAGTCGACCTTGTCGCCCCGCATGGGGCGCGAGAGCGGCCACGTCTGCGGAGATAGAGGGGTGACCGTGTCGGCTTGAAGAAACCCATAGCGTTCCGGCCACTCCGACGGAGGTACCGCGCCGGGCGGTCCGCCGAGGATACTTTCGAGCGCCGGGTTGGCCAACACGAATCGGCCTTCTTCATCCGTCACAACCACGCCGTCGCCCATACTCCGCAGAATCGAATTGACGATGCGCGTCTGCTCACGCAATGCCCCTTCCGCTCGTTCGAGCGCGTGGGCCCGGTCTCGTAAGGCTTCCTGCGCCTGCGCCATCCCGACCGACTGCATGCGCACTGCATCTTCGTAAACCGTCAGCAGTTGCTCCGCCACAACCGTTCGCGACTGATGCCGCGCCGCGTCGCGGAGCAGCCCGGTCGCGCCTTCTCCGACACCCCGAGCTAATTCCGAGTCCGGCGGACCGGTCTCATCGAAGGCGAGAAAGGATGACTTGGCGCTCAGCGCCAGCGAACGGAAGAGTTTGGCCGTTTCGCGAGGAATCGGGATTCGCGAAAACAAGATCACGGCGAACAGGTCACGCGAGGGGAGCAGCCCTCCGAAGCATAGGACTGACTTGACTCCATACTTATGAACAAACCCCTCTTGCACGGGCACATAGGGACTGCCCACCGCATCGGGAACATAAAATACGTTGTAGGACTTTTCCGCAAGATCGACCAGCCACCCGCCCTGTGCATCGACGGAGGAATCGAGCGACACCCCGAATTGCTGCAGCAGCTGCGAAAACATCGGAAACTGCTTCACGAACTCAGCGCTCACCATCGGAATGGCCCGATAGCGAGACGAGGCCTCGACGCGATTCCAATCCGGCTCCTGGCCGGCCGTGGCCAAGAGGGTAAAGCACTTCAGTTCGGGGAACGGCGCGATTCCGCCAAGGCGCTCGCGCGCAATGCGTTGGGTATCCGGATCGAGATGCTTGAACGACGTCGACTTGAAGCAGCGAACCAGCACACAGTCGCGCATGCCGGTTTGACTGTCACCGAGCGTGGCCTGCAGGTACTGCACGACGCGGGCGGCGGCGTCTTGGAGTGAAGCGGCCTGCGAGCCGATCTGGCGGATGACCGCGGAACACTCCGTCATGTCCGAAAGGGAAAAAGAGGCCAGACTGTACACGACAGGCCCTCGGGTGGATGGAAGGATCGGCGGAGTATGGAGGTCGAGGGGGACCACCATCGCGCCCACCGGACCGTGGTCGACAGGAATGCAGGCGTGAACGGAGTCTAGTGAAGGGGTCCCGCCTTGTCAAGGCGAGGGAGTCGGAGAAGGGGCATGATCGGCCCGATAGCGCATCACTCGCTGTCGAATATCTTCCAGCGCCTGCGCTCGCCCATCCAGTCGATAAAAGGCCGTCAGATGGCGAAGCGTACGTTGGCTGGCAACATGGTCCAGTCCCAATGCCTGCTCCTGAATCGAGAGTGCCCGCAGCAGGAGTTGCTCGGCTTCTTGGTCTTCACCGAGATCGTGGGCCAGTACACCCACGTGGTCGAGATACAACGCAATCGTGGGATGCTCGCCGCCGAGAGCTTCTTCCGCCAGGGCGATGACACGATGCCCTAGTTCCAAGGCCCGCCGCTTGTCTCCACGCTCCTCGACATCGATCATTTGCTTGGTCAGGTCCAATACGTCCGGTTCTGCGCTGGATTCCTGCGCCCGCACCATCCCTCCATAGCCGTTCAACAGGGTGAGGAGGAGAACGGCCGGCATCCAGCTCATGCCTTTGTGTTTCCAAGACAACGACATCATTGTGGGGCAGCTCCACCGCCGATCGCCTGCTCCAAGAGCCCGAGATCGGATGGATACGTGAGTTTGGATCGGGCTTCGTCGAGCGGCAGCCAGAGCACCTCTTCGACCTCTCCGTCAGGTGTACGGGAATGCTCGATGGGCGACATGCCGAACCACACGACCGTCTTGCGGAATCGGCGACCTTCTCGCTGAAACCAATATTCCGTACAGGCGAGCTGCTTGTCGATTCGGCAACGCCACCCCGTTTCCTCCTCAACCTCTCGCACGGCAGCCTCGGCGGCGGTCTCCCCGTTATCGAGCCGCCCTTTCGGAAAACACCACACCGGACGTCCTTTCGCGTCGGAGACGCGGACAAGCAGAACCTGGGCTTCCCGAAGCACAACACCCCCAGCCGAGACGATCATGTTTCCGCCGGACACAACTCCTCCTCTTCGAGCAGCCTGCCTGCGGCAACTACGAGGCAGTCCGCGATAGACCAAGGTACCACGCCAGCAGACGATCCTGAAGACGATCCGGCAAAATCCGTTTGAGCAGCGCCCGAAACTTCGCATCCTTGCCGACCAGGTATCGAGCCCGGGGATTCTCGACGGTCATAACATGCCTCACGACGCGTGCCACTTCGTCGGAGGGAATTGCGCGCTGAGCGGCTCGACCCAAGACTTCCTGCAAGCGGCGCAGCTGCGGCTCATACAATGCCAACCTGTCTGCAGACACCCCCGCCAAGGCCCTCGTCGCTGACAACGTCGATCGCGCCCAAATATTCGATTGAATCGCTCCCGGCTCGATCAGCGTGACCCGGATACCCCAGGGCGCCAGTTCCAAACGCAAGGCGTCCGTCATGGCCTCCAATGCGAACTTTGAACCGCAGTATGCGCCGAGAAACGGCGTCGCAGCCCGGCCGGCGATAGAACTCATATTGATAATGCGGCCGCCGCTTTTCCGGACCAACGGGAGAAACGCCTGCGTGACGGCCAACACCCCGAGCACATTAATCTCCAGTTGCGTACGCATGTCCTCCAGCGGCAGAAGTTCAAGCGGGCCGGCCACCGCGATGCCGGCATTGTTCACCAAACCGGCCAGCCCCGCAGTCTCGACCTTTTCTGCGACACAGGCACGGGCTGCCTCGATGGATACGAGATCCGTGACATCCAGCAGAAGCGGTGTAAGGCGATCCGAGGCAAGGCGTCGCAGCGCTTCACCGTCCTCCACACGACGCACGCCGGCAAACACGGAAAAACCCTGCGCATCGAGATACCGGGCGCAAGCGGCCCCGATACCAGAAGACGCTCCCGTCACGAGCACCGCGTTCCGCCATGAATTCGTCATGCCATACCCTTCACCCCGGCACACTCCATCACATCGATCACATGAGCGGCGCAGAGTAACACGCTGAGGGAAAAAGAGAAATCCTGCCGCGACGGGCGCGTTCGCGGGGTGAGTTGCGTGAACACGCTGCCGGTTCAGCCTCTCTATTGAGAAGAAATGACCGCAGAGTTTCCAGTACGGAAGCCGCAACGAGATGAGACCCATTCGAGTGCGTTTGACAGATTTCAATCATCATCTAGACTTAATCCATGTCGGCACACGACACCAAAGTAGATTCAGTCCCGCGCAAGACCGCTCGATACGCGTTGGCATGTTGTGCGAGCCTCGCGTTGTTGATGACTCTCACATCCCCGGCCTCGGCTGGCCGTTCGCTTTCCGTGCCGATTTCCACGGCAACCCCGGCCGACGAGTCGCAGGGGTTTCCGATGTTCACTATGAAATGGGACGAGGGTTCGCAGCCCGACCCTCTCAGCCTGCGGTGGGGCCGAAGCCAAGTGCCCGTTCGCGGCGCAGGCATGGCGGCGATCCCGGAGGCGTTTCGCTTTGCCTTAGACCGGCTCGCTCCAACGATCCGACCGACCGGCATCCTGTCGCTCTACGCCAACTTTACGGGACCATCACGCGGGGAAGAGTCCGACGCCAGCGTCGCCTTGGCGGTCGGCTTTCTGGCGATATTGAAGGGAGACCGTCTCCTGCAGGATGTCACTGTGACCGGCACACTGACTCCGTCCGGAGAAATCGGCCCAGTCACGCAGGTCGCTGAAAAGGCCAAAGCCGCGGCCCGGGCCGGATACCGCATGCTGCTGGTTCCTCGCGGTCAATTCTATGCCCCGCGAGTGAACTTGGCCTATCTGAGGAGCGAATCCAAATTGCTCGTCTACGAAGTTGGAACCATCGACGAAGCGTATGAACTCATGACGGGCAAGAAACTCTGACCGCCCGCTCCGCCTCTCCCCTCCTTACATCCAATTGCTGATCAGAATGAAGGGCGCCCAATAACTCGGGTGCTCGCGCCCGAGTTCCACCATCATCTTTTGTTGCGCCCGTTGAAGGGCTGCGGCCTTGGTGATGCTGGGATCCCGCATCTGCCGATAAAACTCCGCGACGAGTTCGGACATCGCCGGATCATCCCGATACCAGAGACTGGCTAAAGCGCTCCGCGCGCCGGCCTTCACCGCAAGCCCCGTGAGTCCGAGCGCCGCCCGATCGTCGGCAACGGGAGTCTCCGTTGCACTGAGGGTAAGCAACTCGACCGGTGTCTGCCTGTGGCGGAGCAGTCCGACCGACTGCGACAATCGATCCATCGACATCTTCTCGTCATGGGCCACGACATAGGAGCTTGCAGCCTCTCCCTCGATCACGCCCCGCGATGCGATGTGGATGATCCCCACATTCTGCTCTTTGAGTTCCCGTTCCACCGCAGGCAACACGAACTGGGTATCCATGAGGAGCCGACCTCCATAGAGCGCCCTGATAGCCTGAACCTCCGTCGCGACATGCGGTAATCCGGAAAATCCCTGCACCGGTTCCGTCAATCCCATCGACAGCAGCTGGCTCCTCGCACGATCCGCGGGGCGCGCATCGGTCAATTCCATGCTCGGTGTCACCGCCACGGCGAACGTATCGACAAGGAAATGGCGACCATCATGGAGCGCGGCAAACGGAATCGTTCGCAGCGGTCCATCGGGCACGACGATCAGGGTCGTCACCCCCATCGCAAGAAAGTCGCGCTGCAACGGCGCAACGAGCCATTTATACAGCGACTGAGCCGACCCCAGGTATCCCTGCGAACGCCGATCCTGCACGAGTTTCCGGAACGTCCTGGCTTCCTGAGTCAACCGCTCGGCCTCGACCGGCACGCCGTAGCGTCTGAGTCCACCCGATGTCTGTACCACCAACTCTAGTCGATCTTGCAGCATGATCGGATACAGCACGGCCGTATTGACGGGCAATGCCTGACCACGCTGCGCCACCCGCACCTTGGAGACGCAATCATCGCGGAAGTAGTCCTGCAGTTCCGCGACGTGCGAGGCTTCCACCGCATCGCGCACTTGGACCAACCACTCCTGGGTCTGTTCCGTCGATTGAGCAGTGGCTGCGCGACGAAGCAAGGTATCCTCGACTTCCGTGAAGAACGGAGCCACCGTCTGACGGAACGAATGATGCCGCCCTTGGTAACCGACAGAATACTCGTAACGGATGGGCTTGAGTGCTCCCATCGCCCGTTGATAGGCGGCAATAGCCTCATCGTCCTTCCCGCCGGCCTTTAGCAGCCGTGCGGTCTGCCACTGCCAGAGGTAGAGCGATTCCGGGGCATTGACTTTCTGCGCCGCCAAACTGGCTTTCCGCGTAAAATCCAGCGCCTCACCATACCGGCGCTCCCGTTCCAACAAGGAGCCCATGTAGCCCCAGGCAAAGGACTGGGCCCGTGCGTCGCCGAGTTTCGTTGCCACCTGCGCCGCTGCGACAAAGGAGTCCGAGGCATGCCGGAGCAATGTGGCCGTGGCGGGCTTATAGGCCGCCGCTGCCGCCGCCTTCGCGGAGGTCTTCTTGGCATCTTCCGACGAGGCGGCCTTGCGGAACGAACCGCCGGAACGGAGATCGTCGTACCCGAGGCCGATGTTTAAGAGCCCATACGATTTCGCGTAACTGTCCTCAAGGCCCCGCACCTCTTTTGCCGCCGCATCCAACGCCCGCTCCGACTCCGCAAATTGCTGGTCGTCAAGCAGCGCCATCGCGAGATTGACTTGGGCCGTCGCAGCCAAGGTGGCTTGTCGGGTTTGGCCAGCGAGTGCCTTGCTCTCCGAGTACACGTCGATCGCCTCGGCCATCTGATCCTGAGCCACCAGCACATTGCCGAGGTCGTTCAGCAACGTCGCCTGCAAAGCCGGTTTCTTTTCCTCGCGCGCCAGCGACAGCGCTTTGGTCAGTTGATCGGCTGCCTGCGCACCCTGACCGAGCGAATGGAACGAGACGCCGAGACGGCCGAGAATCGTGGCTGTGAGCGTCCGGTCACCGACCCGTTCAGAGATCTGCAAGGCGTGCTGTAACGTCTCTTGCACGCGCTTGACCTGCCCTTCCTGTTGAAGAGCGTGGGCCAAATTGATCAGGGCCTGGGCTTGCTCACGCGCCTTCCCTTCGGCTTCATACAGCCGCGCGGCCTGGGTCCAGTGCACGGCGGCTTCGCCAAACGCACCGTCGGCAAACCGGCGCTTGCCCTGCTGCATTTCTTGAACGGCACCAGCCGGTTCCGGCAAGCCACTCGCGTCTGCGAACACTTCTGCAGAGGCCAATAGAACCAGCGCGCAGCAGCCAGTCATGACCAATGTGCGAACAGGCCTGTCGGCAACGTTTCCAGCACTCGCCCCCGACATGCTCCGCCGTCCCTGCATCATGGATACATTGGAGTCCATCGTCCCCTCCCTCATGATCGGCACGCTCCCGTCAGGTCGTGCTGGTTCAGTGCGGGCGGCAACGCCGGTTGAGCCGGCGCCCCCGCCACCTCGAGGGCACGATCCAGGCTGCTCGACTGAGCCCCGGCCTCTTCCAGCACGGCAGGACTCGACAAGGCGGAGCCTGGCTGCGGCGGGGCCACCTCCCGCGACGACTGGACGAAACTGCTCGCCTGCCCGAACCGATTCGCCGCGCAAGGGTCGGAGTTTTTTGCCAAGGACTGCGGTCCAAACACCGTGGCAGCCGTCTGAACGTTCTGTTGCAGAAGCTGCGCGGACTCCTGATTGAATTGGAGCACCTGAGCAGCGGCAAAGGGATTGATTTCGAACACACTGCTTGGAGCCCCGAATACGTCGGTCGGAAAAGTACCACCACCGCTGACCGAGACACGGATCAATCCGCCGCTCTGGTTCGTGGTGTTTGAAACCGACGCGCCTTGAGGAATGGTCAGGGTCGAGGGAAAGAGCTGGATCGCTGTGATCCCTGACTGGGCCAAGGCCGGCGTTACTTCGATGACCGTACCGGTCGTAGCCTGAATGCTTCCTGGAGTCCCGGAAACGCCGGCTCCGCTCGACGGCAGCGCCGCTTCCCCGATCGAGCCGAGGCTCCGCAAAACCGGCGTGGCAGCCGTGAGGTGCGCAGCTTCGAGTCTGATCGGTCCGCCGGCGATCATGAGCACACCGTTCGGCGCCGAGATCGTTGAGCCTTGAATCGCAACCGGAGCAGGTGCGCCGCCTCCGCTGAATCCGAAAGCCGTGGGGGCGGCGGAACTGAAGGAAAACACGCTGGAAGGCGAGGTCGAGAATACCGCGTTGTCTGAGAAACGCAGGGACGTGGCAGTGGTAATGTAGATGGAGGCGCTCGTGTTGATGCTGCCGGATGGACCGATCAGCACACCCGCTGGATTCATCAGGAACAGACTCATTCCGTTCATGACCACGGTGCCGTTGATGTTCGAAATATTTCCACCCGTGACGCGGGCGATCGCGTTCAGCACTCCTCCGGGATTGACAAACGAGACGCTTTGGCCGGCTCCGACGTCGAAGGATTGAAAACTGTGGAAGAGGTTGGCGCCGCTGTTCGGGCGAAACCCGCCGGTGATGAGGCTTTGCGAACCATTGTGCGTGACAGTGGTGCCCAGAGAGCCGTCGGCGACGGGCGCCGTGAGTGCTTGAGCAGAGACCATCGAAGCCATACTGCACAGCATCGCAAGCGAGAGGCCCAGGCACTTCGTCAGGTGGCCCCCTCCAGGGTGTCCGATATTCATACCCCTCCTCCTTTCCGTCGATCCCGGCAAGCGTCCAGTCTCTTTACTCCTTTCCGCACGGAGGAGCAAGAGCATCGATGTGCCACAAAGCCGCTCCAGTCGGCGCTTCGCGGGAAATCCTCCGAGAGCCATTCGAACGGAATTCTATGCGGCGTCATCAAAACGCCTCGACGACCAACTGCAGATGCACCCCATGGTCTTGGAGGTTGCCGCGGTGCGTGTCGAAATTGTTGAGTTGCTTGCCCCAGTAGAGCTCGAACCGACTGTTTTTCCAAAAGTTCCACACGGTGCCGAGCCCGAGACTTGACAGCGTCTTCGGGGGACTCGTGGGTGTGGGCACCGTGGTATCCCAACCCCGCCCGATGTCGAAAAACGGCACCAGAAAGAGTGTGTCGACACCGGCTTTGCTCGTATAGACCGGTACCCTCCACTCGATGGAACCGATCGCGGCGTTGTCGCGAATCAAGGTGTATTCCCGATAACCGCGAACACTGTAGCGTCCTCCGACCGCCATCTGTTCCAGGGGAAAGAGGTGGTCGTTGGAAAGTTGCACCAGCCCGCGAGCAAACAATTGCGATCGCCACAAGGGCAACTGACGGAGATACTGGGCTTCACCCAACCAGGAAAAGAACCGCGCATCCGGTCTGTTGGGATCGCCGTTCGCTGTGGCATCCAGAATCCCTACGCCGACGGAGAATCTGGACAGCAGCGAGAGCACTTGCTCGGAAGACCGTTGCGTATATTCCTGGCCGAACCGCAGGGCCGTGACCTTGAACTTGCCGTTTGGCGAACCGAGCACCAATTCCTGCGGTTGCCCGCCGAGAAAGCTTTCGTTCTGCTCATGCTCCGCGGTCAAGCTCATGGCGAACTCGCGATCAACGCGGCGATACATCGGCTGGCGGACGGAGATCCCGAAAATTTGGGCCTTGTTTTCGATATCGAGCACGTCGAAGGGGCTCTCCTTCACGGCGAAATTGAACCGGCGATACTGCACCGCCACCGTCGTGTCGTACCGATTCACGGGCACTGCGTAGCGAAAGTTCAAGATCGGGTTGACGCCGGCGGATCGTCCATACTGCAGACTTAACTGATCGCCGAAACCGAAGAGATTCTGGTGGGCCAACGTGATGAAGCCCTGTTCCGCCCCGACCACAGGAGATTGAAAGTTGTTGAACTCCAGCCAGACCTTGAGCGGATTGGCCTCGGTCACCCGCACATTCAACAGACTATCGCCTCGCCCCAATCCAGGCTGCAATTCGGCATTCAACCGCTGAACGCGAGGGTCAGCCTGCAACAACTGCAAACGTTCCTGGAGAGTGTTCACATTGAGAGGAGGCCCCACCGCCGTTTCGATCCGGCTTCGGAAATAGGACGGCCGAAACCAATTCGTGCCTTCAATGTTGATGTCTGTCAGCTTCCCTTCGATGATGTGGACGGTCAACACGCCGTCGGACACCGATTGGTCAGGGATGATCGCACCGGACGTGACATACCCGTGATTCGTGTAGTAGTAGGTCAAGGCCAGTCGCAGCGCTTCCAGATCTTCCGCAGTCAGTTCCCGATCTACAAACGGAGCAGTGACACCAGCCAATTGTGACGAGGTAAATGCCGTGTTGCCGGTGACCTGAATACCTTTGACGAGAATTTTCGGAGCTGTGATGGGCACGCCGGATGAAATCGGAGGACGAGGCGCCGGCGTTTCGAGCGGGGCCGGTTGCACCGGCGGCGGCGCATCAGGCACCTGCGGTGGCTTCGGAGGCAGCGGCACGAACTGCGCAAGTGCCGGGGATACCAGGCCGCCGAACAGCAGCACGCCCGCGGCCATGCACAGCAACCGACCGAACGAGCTTCCACGTAACGGCACTGAGCGGCTCATGTCGTGCGAACTCTTCCCCATGCGCGCCGCACCTGCTGCCCTGCTCTCACCCATCTCAAATGTTACCCACTCACTCACGCGCATGCCTCCTTCCCGCTCCGAACGGCCGCTATGATTCGAATGCGTTTGTCACGCCGACAGCCATCCGAGCTCCGAGACAGGCAATCCGAGGTGGGATGTATCCCGACAGTGGACCGTCCGGATGTGTGAAACGACGGCGGCGAAAAAGTTGCTTATAACATGTCAGGATTCAAAATACTGCTATTGATTTTGGTCTGGGACAGGCCGACGCATCGAAAAGATGGGCTAAGAAAAACAGAGTGCTGCAGTCTTGAGGAATGTTTGGGGCGACGCCAGAGAAAGGGGTGCGCCGTTGATACCGTCCTCAAGCCATCACGATTCAAAAGCCCGAGGACGGTTCATCAGCGAGCTCGGCTGCCTTGCGCAGCCGTGGGATCAACGCCAGTCGTTGATCAACAACAACGGTGCCCAAAAGCCTGGGTGCTCATGGCCTGGTTGGGACAATATTTTCTGCTGTGCCCGTTGCAACGCAACGGCCTTGCCGACGCCGGCTGTTTGCAACTGACGGTAAAACTCCCCCACGAGTTCCGTCGTCGATTGGGGATCTCCCGGCCACAGGCTCGCCACTGCGCTCCGGGATCCGGTCTTGACTGCCACGCCCGACAAGCCCAAGGCCGCACGGTCATCCTCGATCGCGGTCTCGCAGGCGCTGAGGGTCAACAACTCCAGCGGCTCCCGGCGATACTGCATCATCCCAACCATCTGCGCCAACCGATCCATGGAAATCTTTTCATCATAGGCCAACACGAACGACGAAGCGGCGTCATGACCGATTTCGCTGTGGGAGGCCACGTGCACGATGCCGATCCGTTCATCCTTGATGTTTTGTTCGAACGACGGCGCTGAGAACTGCGTATCCATCAACATCGTCCCCCCGTACAGGGTACGGACAGCTTGCGCCTCGGACGCGGCGGTCGGGGTTGCAGGGAACCCCTGCACCGATTCGCTGATCCCTGTGGTCAGCACCCCTCCCTTGCCTCGCGCCATTGTGCTGAGGTCCGTCAGCTCCATTCCCGGCACCATCGCCACCGCATACTTGTCGATGACAAACTGCCGCCCATCGTGGAGGGCCGCCATGGGGATCGTCCGTAGCGCGCCATCCGGAACCATCACGAGCGTCGTAATACCGCCGGCCAGCAAATCCTGGTGGATTGGGGCAACCAGCCATCCGTACAAATTCTGGGCCGAGGCAAGGTAGGCCTTGGAACCGGGATTTTGCACCAACCGCCGGAAGGTCCTGGCTTCCTTGGTCACGGCTTCGGCTCCGACCGGCACACGAATTTGCTTCAAGCCGGCGGCCGTCTCAACGAGCAGCTCCAAGCGATCAGGCAATGCGATTGGGTACACCACCGCAGCGTTGGCGGGAATTCTCCCACTTTTACGCAGGGCTCGAGCCGCCGTCACGCAATCGTCCTGGAAATAATCCTGTAACTCAGCGGCGTGGGAAGCTTCCACGGTGTCCCGAACTTGGGCAAGAAGCTGCTGCGCTTGATCGGAAGATCCAGCGACCGAGGCGCGTTGCAGCAAGGAGTCCTCGATCTCGAGGAACAAGGGCGCCACCGAGGTGTAGAACGAGTGATGTCGCCCCTGTGCGCCCACCGAGTACTCATACCGTATCGGTTTCAACACCGACAGGGCGCGCTGGTAGGCAGCCGCCGCTTCGTCCTCTTTCCCACTCGCCTTCAACAGTCTGGCCGTCTGCCACTGCCATCGGTACAACGCCTCCGGCGCCGACACTCTCTGTGCCGCCAAGACGGCTTTCCTGGTCTGATCGAGCGCCTCCGCCGTTTGTTTCTGTCGTTCGAGCAACCCACCCATCAGCCCGTAGGCATAGGACTGCCCCCGTGCATCTCCCACCTTCGCTGCCGCCTCACCTGCGGCGGCATAGGCCTCCGACGCGCGCTGGAGCAATGAACTTCCCGCCGTGGTCCCGACGGCTGGTCCCGTTGGTGACGCGACCTTTGCCGCATTGCCCGAAGACTTACCGCGTGTCGCAGCCGCCACTGAGGCAGCCTGGAGTTCCTGATACCCCGTCCCGATCGCCAGCAACCCATTCACCTTCGTTCCACTGTTCGCCAACAGCTGCGCCGCGCCCCACGCTTCCTCCAAATGGCGCTGCGCCTGGGTGAGTTGCCCGTCCTGAATCAATACGGTGGCTTCATTGACCTGCGCGATGACGCCCAGCGGCGGATTCTTGACTTCTTTCGCCAATCCTCGGCTTTCTTCATACACGTCCACGGCTTCGGGGAACTGCTGCCTCGCGGCCAGCACGTTGCCCAAGTCGTTCAACAAGCTGGCCACCAACGAAGAATTGCGTTCTTCGCGTGCCAGGGCCAAAGCCTTCGTGAGGTGCTCTGCCGCCACAACTTCCTTGCCCATGGCATGAGATGCAGTGCCCAGTTGTCCGAGAATCGTGGCCGTCAACCCGCGATTGCCGATCTGCTCGGACAGCTTCAGCGCCTGCTGCAATGTCAGCTGTGCCCGACGAATCTGGCCCTCTTGGCGAAAGGCGTGCGCCAGGTTGATCAACGCCTGACACTGTTCCTTCGGCTGTCCTGCCTGCTCATACAGCTGTGCCGCATTCATCCAATGGACGCCCGCCTGCGCATAGGCCCCCTGCTGAAAGCGCGCCGTCCCTGCGGCACTCTGACCGGCCGCATCCCCGGCCGGTTCGTTCGCGGGTTGCGCCGTTGCGGGACCTTGCAAGAAAAGCAGCCCGAACAACAATCCCGCGCCGAAAATGCTCCACCGTGTGCGTCCCCACACCCGGCGGTTTCTCCCTTCAGGCAAGCCGGCCCACCCTCTGCCAATCCGAACTCCACGCTGTGCTCGTCGTCTCAGCATCATTCCCCTCCCGGCTTTCTAGCAGCCTTGCCAGATTTCAACAGCGTGACCGGCAGCGCGTTGCGGAACTTGCACAATCCGCGGATACGCGGGTGCCGCCTGTGCGGACGCGCCGATTTGCTCCAGCATGACCGGACTCGCCAAGGTCCCGCCCGGCTCGGCTGGTGTTGCATCCCTGCCGGACTGGACGAAGGTGCTGAACTCACCATCTTTTCTCGATGCACATCGACTGGTGACTAAAGCCACCGGTGCGTCCGGCGACTGGACCGGCATGACGATCGCCGCGCGATTGAGGAACTGGACCGGATCCACGGGATTCGAGAGCACCACCGTCGCCGACGTCGTAGCCGAAGCCACGGGCAGAGGAGGCAACCCTCCGGACTGGCCCACCACACTGATTTGAGTGATCTGTTGTGTCACCGGGTTTACCGTTGTATTCGTCTGTGCGCCGCTTGGAACCGTTAGGTTCCCGGGGAACAGATCGATCGACGCGGGAATCACTCCACCTCCGCCTGCTTGGAGGAATGTGCCGGAGGAAACCTGGACCTGACCGCCTTGGGAAATGCGTACAAAAGGATTCGACACCGTCGGCTCGACGCTGACATTGCCGCCGGCTGCCGCGTTACTCGCGAGCACGATGCGTTGAGCCGTAATCCGCCCCCCGTCGATTTGGACGGTCCCGCCGATCAAACCAATCACGGCATTACCTTGAAGCGAAGCACCGGGCGAGAGCGCGACGGGCCCGTACGGACCGGACCCCAAAAACCCGAAGGAAATCGGTGTGGCCGTTGAGAGCGTGTTGTCGAACCCGAAGGTGCTGGTCGTGAACACCCGCTGGTCACTGAACTGCACGATATGCGCAGAGCTGAAATAGGCCGATCCCGTAATGTTCAGATTCGCGTTGGGCCCAAAGATGACCCCCGAGGGATTGATGAAGAATAGGTTGGCGTTCAGCGCCTGGATTGTCCCATTGATGTTGGACGGAGACCCACCGATCACCCGGCTGATGATGTTCGACACACCGCCGGGATTGACGAACGCCGCCGTGTTCCCCGCGCCGACCGAAAACTGGTTGAAGCTATGAAACAGGTTCGGGCCGTTTCCTGGTCTGGTGCCGCCGGTGATACTCACCGTGCTACCGGACGAATTCACGGTGGTGCCGAGTCCGCCAGTCCCCAAGGCACCGGGCGTCGGCACAATGTTGGTAGCCTGCCCCCAACAGGGTCCTGCTTGTACGAGCCAGAGGGCGCACAGCGCGCCGAGGCTCCGCACCAGCGCCTGCTGCACGGTCGAGGTCCTGTTCATAATCTCACTCCTTGTCAGAAAGGGGTCGCGCGGCCCCTCTCTTACGCTTCTGCACAAGTAAGATCAAGGCACACGAAAGTATATTAGGAGTCTTGCTAGAGCCGATCCGGCTCAGAAGGCCTCCACGACCAGTTGCAGGTGGACGCCGTGGTCCTGCAGATTGCCCCGCTCTGTGTCGAATTTCTTAAGTTGTTTTCCCCAATACACCTCGAAATGACTTCCCCGCCAGAAATTCCAAATCGCTCCGATACCGACACTGGCTAAGGTCTTCGGAGGCGAATCGGGGGTTTGCACGGTCGTCTGCCAACCATGCCCCACGTCCACAAACGGAGCCAGGAACACAGAATCGACCCCAGCCTTGTTCGTATAGACCGGCACGCGCGCCTCGATGGACCCCATGGCGGCATTATCGCGAATCAACGTGAATTCCCGATATCCACGCACGCTATACCGTCCACCGACCGCCATCTGCTCCAACGGAAACAGGTGGTCGTTTGAAAGCTGCACGACCCCGCGGCTTACGAGCTGAGTACGCATGAACGGCAACAGGCGAATCCATTGCGCCTCGCCCAACCAGGAGAAGAATCTGGCATCCGGCACTTCGGCGCTGCCGTTGGCCGTGGCACCCAATGCACCGACTCCGACGGAAAACCGGGACAAAGCCGTAATGACCTGCTCCGCCGACCTCTGGGCATACTCCTGTCCGAATCGCAGCGCCGTCACCCGGAATTTCCCGCCGCTGGTTCCAGCGGACAGATCCGCCGGCGTCCCGGCGAGGGTCGTTTCATTCCGCTCATGCTCGCCGGTCAACGAGAGTGCGAACTCCCGGTCGACCGCGCGGTAGACAGGATGCCGGACGGTCAGCCCGAGGATTTGGGCCTTATTCTTGATATCCAACACGTCGAATGGGGACTCTTTCACCGCAAAATCAAACCGCCGGTATTGAATCGCCACAGTGGTATCCTGCGGCGTGACGGGAACCTCATACCGGAAATTCAGGATGGGGTTGACGCCGGACGACCGGCCATACTGTAAACTCAGCGTATCGCCGAATCCCAGCAGGTTTTGGTGAGCCAACGTCACAAATCCCTGTTCCGCGCCAACGACCGGCGATTGATAGTTATTGAATTCCAGCCAGGCCTTCAAAGGATTCGCTTCCTTGACCTTCACGTTCAATGTGCTTTCGCCCAGCGCCATTCCGGGAAGAAGTTCGGCATTGATACGCTCGATCCGGGGATTCGCCTGCATGAGCTGTAGCCGATCCTGCAAGCGAACGACATTGAGCGGCGGTCCCGCCGCTTGATTGATACGGCTCTGAAAATAAGCCGCCCGGAACCAGTTGGCTCCTTCGACATTCACTTCACCCAGTTTGCCCTCGACGACCTGGAGCTTCACCACCCCATCGACGACATCCTGCTCAGGAATCACCGCTCCGGAGGTCAGATAACCATGGTCGACGTAGAAGCGAGTGAGGCTCAGCCGTAACGACTCGAGATCGTCGGCAGTCAATTCCCGGTTGCGATAGGGATTCGTTACCTCGGCCAGTTCCCCGGCAGTGAACGCGGTGCTCCCGACCACCTGAATATCCCTGACGAGAATCTTCGCTCCGGTCAGGGGCACACCAGACGGAGCCGGGGGTTGGGGGGCGGGAGGTTCGAGGGCCGGAGGCTGAACCGGAGGCGGAGCCTCAGGAAACTGCGGCGGCTTGGGCGGAAGCGGCGCGAACTGAGCCAAGGCCGTTCCGTATGACACGCCGAAGGCCAGTAGCCCGCCCATCAGGCAGACATAGGCACTCGTCATGTTCCTGCGACCGAGCAACCGGGGTTTGCAATCGCCTTTCCGTTCCTGCAGACTTCCGCACTGCAGATTCGAACTCCTCTCGGAACGGATGTCTCGAATTCTCATCTCCTGCCACGCCATCAAGTCCCCTCCCTCTCACTCATTGGCGGTCACCGAATCTTCGGCGAACCATGTCCGTTTCACATGCACCGTGAAGTCCCGCCGCGGCAAGATATCGCTCCGGCGCATTGGGAAAGACGGCACGCGTCCGCGGCCCTCTTGAAACAGAACCATCGAACCGGCTCATCAGGTGCGCAGGTTCGTCACTACGTATCTCTTATTGGAGAGCAAGCAAAGCGAGGGGACTGCTTATAGCATGTCTAGAGAAAAAATACTCCAGGCTGAGTGGATTTTTCTCCCTTCTCGGAACGCACCAAGTTGAGACATGACCGAACGCCATCATATGTCCCATGACTTCTATGGGCGATCACAGAGAGAAGGGATTCGCATGCGCAGGGAATATTCTGCGAGACAACAAACGTCAGCACATGCAGGGGGGCATAGGCGCGCACAGCCGGCCCCTTGAACCAGCAGAGGGGAATTGTCAGCCGAACAGGCGGGATGCTATAGTGCGGATTCCTATCGGCTCAGCCGAGTCGGCGCAGTCAAACCCTGCGGCGGCATTTACATCAGTGGCGGTGTAGCTCAGTTGGTAGAGCAGCGGACTCATAAGCCGCGGGTCACCCGTTCAATCCGGGTCACCGCCACCATACTTCCCGTTACCACCTCACAGCTGATCCGACACTAGTACCGGAAGATCTCACAGGGAGAATCTCACGCGCGAACACTCTCATCCGAGCGCTTGGCGGAAGCACGTAGTGGTACCTCGCCGACACGCCTGTCGGATCTCCAACACTAATAGTCGATGACTTCTTGGGGTGGACTGCTTCGCTGAAGCAGAAGACCGTCCCGGCTCGACAACTACCCTATCTCTCCTCGGCCCACTCGGTGTTCTCAGGCAAGACGTCAAGCCAAACCAGGCGCAGGAATTTCAGCAGGAACATCGGTTGGGACAGTAGCGGGGAACAGAAACAAGGCACACCAGATGAGCAGAAGCGCCCGCTCATCTGGTCAGAATCCCGGAGGACCTTCGCTCAGCTTACCCGCAACAGCCGGCTTCAAATTGGCGCCGTTGGTAGGCCAGAACGAGGCAGCGTATACAGATCTCCCGAATGGCCTGGCGCCCTTCGTCGTGATAGGCAGTTCGGCGTGTCACAATGTGGCCGCAATCGGCACAACAGCCGGCTGTGGTGTCTTGGATGTCAGGACAGACAGTGCTCATGGCGTTGAACCCTCCTATTTTCCCGAATGGGGGGACGCGAGGTACCGGCCGATCGCACAGCACCGAACAGGGTGCGAAGGCAAGACCCGCCCTGCCGACGCTCTGGAAATGCGGCGGACTGCCGGAGTTCCCGTTGTAACTCCCCGATCCGTCCGGTCAGCTGCTCCACCACACGCTCAAGCTCACTCAATCGCTCAACCATGTACTGTTGATTGTGAGTCATGAAGACACCTCCCTGCTTAGACATTGGCACAATGACGAATCACTCCGATGAGCACGCCCTCAATGGCAAACTCATCCGCCGGGGTGACAACAAACGGGATCATCGCGGCATTGGCGGGATGAAGTTCGATATGGTGGGCTTTGCGAAAATAGGTCTTGATCGTCGCCTCGCGATTAATCAATGCCACGACGATTTGGCCGTTCTGCGCAGTCGCCTGTTTGCGGACCACGACGAGATCGCCCGGAAGGATCCCTTCATCGATCATCGATTCGCCCTTTACGCGCAGAGCGAAGGTCTCTCCTGCGCGCAACATGGTTCGAGGCACTTCGATGAACTCGGATTGTGCAATAGGCTCGATGGGATTGC
The DNA here is from genome assembly GCA_019637075.1 of Nitrospiraceae bacterium. Lineage (NCBI taxonomy): Bacteria > Pseudomonadati > Nitrospirota > Nitrospiria > Nitrospirales > Nitrospiraceae > Nitrospiraceae bacterium. Next base: position 726,984 of record JAHBWI010000001.1, read on the forward strand.
CGGCGGCGACAATGCCGACCAGAGGAATCTGCGCGGTTCGGGCAAGTTGTGTGATGGCGACTTGAACGGCGCCGCCGATCCGCCGCATCCCGCTTTCGTAGCGGGCGACGGAAACGCGGGTGGTGTGAAGGGCCTCGGCTAACTGTTCCTGGGTCAGCCCGAGTTCTTCTCGAAGACGGCGAAATTGAGCTCCAGTCATCATGTAACCAATGGTTACACATCAACTACGGCCCTGTCAACGCTCTTTTTTCAATTTTCTGGCAATCAGAATCTCCTCCCGCCATGCAGATAGAAACGACAAACATGACACAGGTCATCCCCAGGTAACCGCTGTCTGCCTTTCCTCTTGGCTGAGCTCAAAAACACAGGCACGAGGCACCAATCGGTAATCCATGCTCTGGGGCTGATCGGCCCTAGGACGGTGAAAACCATCGTATGCTAATCCATACGACACTGATCCATGCCACTACATATTGCGTCACAACGAGACAGCCTGGACAATGCACAAAAATTAGGCAAATCGGTCGACGGAATCACTAATACGAGGCAATCTCTGTCTCTTCTTACTCTATCAACAGGGATATCCACAGAACTTGGGGAGAGGATGTTTTCATGCCAGACACCGGCATGAGCGTCGAGAAATGTTGTCTGCCAAAACCATTCTCTTCTGTGCACCGGCTGCCCCTGATTGATTTGATGGTGCTCGCCGGGCCTCAGCGCGTGAACAGACGGCGCGTGGCCACCGAGCCTGAGGATCAGGGCTTTGACTCCCTGCTTCCATCCCGTGGTACCAGATGCAGGGCGCCGGCCTTCATCGCCGCCACCACGACTCCGCCAACCCCAAGCCGGCATTCCATGACCGCAGAACGTGTAACGGTCGCACTCAAGGCGAATCCGCAGTTGATGGTCACTCTTGCCAAGGCACCAAGCGGACTGATTCCCGTGATGATCCCCTTCAGATGATTGCGTGCGCTGCTTGCGGAAGGGCCTCCTTGTTCAAGCACCACATCTTCGGCCCGGATGCAGACGAAGACTTCCGGTCCCAGTTCGTCAGGGTTCAATGCCGTGAGGCGCACCGCCCCGACCTGCACCGTTGCAAGGCCATCACGTGTCTCAACAATGGTCCCCCGCACCACCGTCTCTATACCGACCACCCGCGCGACATCCGCATTGGCCGGCCGGCTGAACACCGCCATCGGCTCACCAGTTTGCAGGACGCTGCCCTTGTCGATGACGGCAATCAAATCCCCCAATGCCAGCGCTTCGGACCAATCGTGCGTCACGATCACCGACGGGAGCGCCTGTTGATGCAACAACGTCCGCAGTTCTCCTCGTAAGTGGACCCGAGTGGGCGCATCGAGTGCCGAGAGCGGCTCATCCAGCAGAAGCAGCTGCGGTTTGGGCGCGAGGGCCCTGGCCAAAGCCACACGTTGCTGCTGCCCTCCGGAAAGTTGAGCGGGCTTCTGGTCTTCCAAGCCTTGCAAACGCAGCAGCGCCACAACCTCTTGAACGCGACGTTCTCGATCCATCGCATTCAAGCCATGAAGACCGTATGAGATGTTGCCGGCGACCGTATACGGAGGGAACAGCGCATAGTCCTGAGACATGAAACCCAGGTGACGCGCCTGCGGAGGCACACGAATTCCCTTTTCCGTGTCCAGCCATGTATGGGAGTTGAATCGGATCGTGCCCCGGTCGGGCCATTCGAGCCCGGCCAGACAACGGAGAATCGTCGTTTTCCCCGAACCGGAAGCACCGAAGAGAATCAGTACTGTGGCAGGCCCCAAGGGATATTGCAGCCGACAGTCCACGGTGAACCCGCTAGGAAAGGCCTTCAAGATGTTGAGCGTCACCTCGTTGCCCATCCCGATCACCCTATGCACCTGCATTTCTGGAATCGAAGCCCACAGCGATCAGAGGCTTGCGCAGCGATGAAATATTGAGCCGCCGAGAGCGGAGGCTGAGCGACGCGTGGCAAATGGTGCGGGCCAGTGAGCCGGCGGGGATGGGTTGCCATTCGTAAGGCAGAATCGCCCGATGGCAACAGTGTCACGGCTGCCGCCACCGAGCTATTGGCTCTATGCGCTCGGTGCCGCAAGAGAGCGAACAGAGTGTCTCGACCGTGAGAAACGGGAGCCGCAATGCTTTCTGCGCCTCCACGGTCATGCCGATTGCCTGCCCAGATCACCAGCTTCACGCCGGCATCGTAGGCAGGCTGTCGGACAGAAATCAACGAGTGTTACTTACCGATCATGACCTCGGTCGCCTTTACAGCAACCGTCACCGAATCGTTCACCTTCAACCCCATATTCTTCACCGACCCTTCGGTGATGGCGGCGACGAACTCCAGGTTCCCCACTTTCACCACGACTTCGGCCATGGCGGCCCCTTCCGTAATCTTCGACACCGTGCCTTGAAATTGATTGCGCGCGCTCAGTTTCATCATGTCCCCCTTAGTGTTTGACGACCATGACCTCGGTCGCCTTGACGAGAGCCACGACCGAGCTGCCGATCCCGATTCCCAGCTCATCGAGGGCATCCCGAGTGATCACGGCCGTGATTTTGTGTGCGCCGATATCAATGTCCACTTGCGCCATGATGGCATCCCGCTTGATCGCTGTCACCCGCCCGGTGAGCTTGTTCCGCCCACTGACGTCCTCGGTGCCCGAACTGTGCTTGCCGAGCCAACGATCCAGCAGTACCCGTTTGAATCGGTATCGGCCTCCGATTTTGGGCGCCTCGATCTTTCCTTCCCAGATGTACCGATAGAACGTCGGCAGCGTCAGGCGAACATATTTTGCCGCCTCCTTCGCTGTCAGGACATCCGAGGGGTGCTGCCGTTTTTTCAATCCCATGGCGCGCCTACGATTCACCTCCCTTCGTTCGGTACGCATGAGCCGCCCGACAGCACGGCATACCCCGAACTATAGATCTGTACCGTGAGAATTGGAGGTGAGATCAGTGAGAATTTAAGGATAGAGGCGGATTGCCGACTCAATTGTCTTTCTGGCGCGAAACCACATGCACGGCCCCCGCCTTTACCGCCGCGACGATCGCAGCACCCGTCGCGAGTTCCATCTCGTCCACGGCCGACCGGGTGACGAGCGCGGTCAGTCCGAACCCACAATCGACGCCCACATGCGCCATGGCCCCCAACATCGTGACACCGGTCACAATCCCGGACAAACTGTTCCTGGCGCTCGTCGCCTCCGGCCGCCCACGCTCGATCGTCACGTCTTCCGCCCGGATGCAGACGAAGACCTTCGCATCCAATGGGTCAGGCGCCATCGCAGTCACAACAACCCCATTGATATCGATACGAACGAGGCCTCCACCCGCCCAAACCACCGTCCCCTTAAGCACGCTTTCCACGCCGACCACCCGCGCCACTTCGGCATTGACGGGCCGACTAAACACGTCCATCGGCGCGCCGATCTGCAACACCTCGCCCCCGCTGACCACCGCCATCACGTCGCCGAGCACCAACGCTTCAGCCCAGTCATGCGTCACGATGATCGAGGGGAGCGCCAATTGGGTCAAGAGAGCCCGCAATTCGTGCCGAAGGTGGAAGCGCGCAGGAATGTCCAACGCCGAAAGGGGCTCATCCAACAGAAGCAGCAACGGACAGGGCGCCACGGCGCGCGCCAGCGCGACCCGTTGCTGCTGTCCACCGGACAATTGCCCCGGCTTCGACCGCTCCAATCCACGCAACTGAAAACTCTCCACGACCTCATCCACCCGCCGCGCACGCGCATGGGCGGGAAGATGCGCCAACCCATAGGCAATGTTGCCCTCTACGGTCAGCGTAGGAAACAGCGCATAGTCTTGTGCCATGTAACCGATCTGGCGATCTTGCGGCGGTACCCGAATACCGTTCGCCGTATCCAGCCACGTTCTGGAAATGAACCTGATGCTCCCCTCCTCCGGCCACTCCAGTCCGGCGAGGGAACGAAGGATCGTCGTTTTTCCGGCCCCCGAAGGACCGAACAGGATCAAAACTGTGGAGGATTCGACAGGGTAGGTCATCTGCGCCCGTATGGGCCGTTGACCGCGGAAGCGCTTGACGAAGTCGACGGCTATTTCTGTGGCCATACCGCCCAGACGTTTCGGTTGAGGGCATAGATCGCCAGCAACACGAGGTAAGAGACCGCCAGGAGAAACAGGGCGGTTTGGGAAGCGGCCTCGTAATTCAACGCCTGGACTTCATCATAGATGTCGATGGAGACCGTCCGCGTCACCCCTTCAAGATTTCCACCGACCATCAGGACCACGCCGAACTCCCCCATCGTGTGGGCAAAGCTCAAGACCGTCCCGGTCACCAGGCCGGCACCGGACAGCGGCACAATCAATCTGAAGAATGTTCTGGCTCTCGACACGCCCAGCGTCCAAGACGCCTCAATCAACCGGCGGTCAACCTGCTCAAATGCCGCAGCAAAGGGTTGAACCGCAAACGGAAGGCTGTAGAGAACGGAGGCGAACAGCAGACCTTCAAACGTAAAAGGAAGCGGGTGCCCAACGAGATCGGCATAGAGCCGGCCGAATGGACTATGTGGTCCGATCGCAACCAGGATGTAGAAGCCGAGTACCGTCGGCGGCAGCACCAATGGTAAGGCCACGACGGACTCAATGATGAACTTCCAGCGCCAACGGGAGAAACTGACCCAGTAGGCGATCGGCAAGCCCACCACCAAGAGGATGAGGGCCGTAAGGCTGGCAAGCTTCACCGTAACCCAGATAGCTAGCCAATTCACGAACGCATCCTGGAATAATTCAGACGCGACCCCATTGTGAAGCCCCCCTCACTTGCAGCGAAATTCCATGCCCCAGCGGTGCCAGGAGGATTCCCCTTCTTGTCCCTCGATGCTGGACACACTGCTGTAGGCCTTTACCTCGCCATCCCGGACGACGCTGTAGCCGTTGGGGCACTTTCGTTCCATCACCTGCACCGCACCGCGGCGATTTGCCGTGCCCAAGGGGCCACCACGATCCTCTCGATACAGGTAGGTCACGATCCCGCCTTGTGAAGACTCCTGGGTCAACATCACCGCCTCGGAGCAACCGCTGCAGACCAAGAAGGCCAGGCTTGCCATCGCTGGCACCGAGGGACTACTCAGGAATCGTAAATCCATATCGGCTCATGATCTCCCGCCCCTGGGGGCCCTGCATAAACTGTATGAACTGCCGGGCTGCCTCCTGCCTCGTGGATTGACGTAAGATGACAGCTCCTTGTTCCAACGGCGGGTGGGCGGTCACCGGAACCTCCCAGTACTGCCCCTTCGCCTTCATGGCCGGGGCCATGGCCAACGAGAGTGCGATGATTCCGGCATCACAGGCGCCTGATTCCACGAACTGGGCGGCCTGCGAGATATTCTCGCCGAGCACCAGCTTATCCTTCACAGCACCAGAAAGCCCTGACTGCTCGAGTGCCGCCATCGCGGCCCGGCCGTAGGGGGCATGTTTAGGATTGGCAATCGCCACCTTCTTTACGCCTGGATCCTTCAGCGCATCAAGCCCCTTGCTGAGATCAAGAGGTGAACTGCCGGGGGTCCACAACACGATTCGACCGACTGCATAGCGATAGAGCGAATCGGGGACGGCCAACCCCGCTTCTTGAAGCTTCTTGGGATAGGCGATGTCCGCCGAAAAGTACAGGTCGAACGGCGCGCCGTTTTGAATCTGGGCAAAGAAGTTTCCCGATGAACCCAGCGACACCTTGACCTTCTGGTCCGTCGATTCCTCGTACACTGACACCAGATCCTTCATGGCAAAATTGAGATCCGACGCGGCAGCGACAAGCAGTTCCGCCGCGCCTGCCACGACGGGACACAGTGCGAGGAGGAGAGCGAAAACCTGCGCAACGAGCTTCATGATGCGACCTCCTCAGAAAAAGATCTGGTATTGGATACGAAACGCATTTTCGATCAGAGTACCCGCATTCCGATCGAGCGGAATATTCCCGGAAGGGAATACGCCTCCCACCGCAGGGAGCGGCGCGCTCCTGCCGATGGCAAAGCCACCCATGCCCATCGCGACGTTGCTGTACGTCAGCATAATTTGGTGATCGTACGTGCCGCTGAGAAACCAATTCAAGGATACGTCGACTTCCTTGATAAGGTCGCCGCCGGAGTTGGTGTCCGGATCCCACCACGCATACCGAGCCGCCACTTCCACTTTTCGCGGAATCAGATAGTAGCCAGATTGCACGTACCAACCGGTGGAGTTGCCGAATTGGTTCGGCGCGAATACCGTACAGGGGCCTCCGGTGGTGGCGGTCTGCATACAGGGCAATCCTTTGTTATGCCGGGTAATGGTCCGGAACCAATACTCAGCTTGTAGTGAAAACCCACGATACTTGAATGCCGAATCGAGCGTCCACGTCGAGAAGTCGACTACGCCCTGCCCCAGCATGCGGCCATTGCCCAAAGCAGCCAACGAGCGCCTGACGCTGAGATTTGCCAAATCAATCCCGACGAAGCCGTTGTTTGTGCTGGTGTCGATCGCCGGATTGTAGGCGTACCCACCGCCCACGGCCCATTGTGGGGTTTCGGAATAGGCGAGATCACCTTCTCCATAGCCGACTCGGCCGAGGATGTTAGCCTGCAGGCGAGCGGTGTACATCAGTTGGTTCACGTTCGTTCGCAGGTTAGCATTCAGGCTCCGCTGGTTCACCTGACAGCCGGCCGGAGACGGGAAAGGATTTCCCCCCGTCTGCCCGCCAGGACAGCCGACAGTCGGCTCCTCGCTGGAAAACTGCGCGAAGCGGTTGATCAACGGACCCGACCCATTGAACACGCCAAAGTAATAATTGACGGGGTAGACCTCCTCGTCGTTCATAATGGTGATACCCACATCCCGACGATTCAGACCGTTGGCCGTGAAGGCATCCATCGCAAGAGCACGACCGGCGAACTGCATGGAAGCCGTCGAGTTGATCTGTGAGCGGTTGAAGTAGGTCTTGAACTGTCCAATTTGGACATTCAACCAAGGGAGGTGCGTACTCGTCACATTCATGTCGAACACCGAAATTGCACCGGGAGCCTGCGCATTCTCCGCCGTCTCACCCGCGAGCTGAATGTAATATTTCAAGTCAGGGCTGAAGAGATGCCCCATGAAATAGAGGCGCGCCGTGCGAAGATTGAACGACGACGCTTCACCAATGCTGCGATTGGACCGATAGTCGCCGAAGACACCGAGCAGCTCAGGGAAATTTTTGGAATCACCGGAATCGCGATAGGCATCGTTCCGCCAACGCTGCGTATACCTGGTCGCAAAACGTGCGCGGATCTTCAGGAAAAAATCGTTGTCGTTCATGGAAAAGTTGAAGCCGCGGTCGTACCAGGCCTTGAAGCTGGGCTGGAGCAGATAGGAACGTTCCTGCGACTCTCGTATGACGTTGTCGAACTCTTCTTGCGAAATCGTCCCTTGCTTGACCGCGCGCTCCAACAGCAACCTTGTCGCCGGATCCATAGTTTCGACGAAAACATATCGACCATCTTTTTCTACAAGCTTGCCGGTGTCGGCAGTCCATGAGGGTGCCGCGCTCAGGCCCAGCCAGAGCATGACAAGGAGGAATACGCCGCACCGCGTACGCAAAGCTCTGCCATCCGTATTGTCATTTTGCATGCATATCTCCAAGAAATATGAGGTCTGTGAAGAGACGGGCTATGACCGCCCGCTCGCGGGAGGGCTCTTAGGAGCCTTCAAGAATTCACGATACTGCAGCGCCTGCCGCCCCTGCTCATCCACGCCCCAGAAACGACCAGGTTCGAAGTAGAGGAGGTACTCGACCGGCGGCGGCGCCGGGGTCGGATAGTTGTAGTCGTAGGGGTCCTCTTTATGCGTCGGAATCTGGACATGGTCGTATTCAAGGGTGAAGTAGAGATAGCCGTCACGCACAGCCACCCAGCCGGCGACGACGTCTTTTCGGATCTCCGGATTCATTCCCGGCGCACGCAGTTCGAAATGAACCCGCTCCTGGGAACCTGCCAGTCGCAACGCCTCGGCCAATTGCCCGCTGAGCACCTCAAGCTCATCCTGCCGAAAGACAGCCCGTGGCGGAATCTCCTCGGCAAACCAGCGTAGCGGCAGACGCTGCTTGGGCCTGAACGAAAATCCCTCCAAAATGGAAGTCAAATCCGACTTGCTCAAATCAGCCGGATGAGCGTACGTGGTAGAACCCACCTCGTGTTGAAGATTGACCAAGACGCGGGCATCCTCGTGCACGACCTTGGTCGTATAGGGCAGACGCGCGCAGGAAACGGACTGTCCGAGCAGACAGCCCGTCAAGAATCCGATAACGACGATGAAACGCAGGCGCATAATTAATTCTCCACGAAACACGAATATCGGTTATTGACCCAATAGGTGCACGGTGATTTCTGCGGGCTTGCCCGGCCCATAGCCGAGACGTTGCAACGCCGCCTGCCCTTCCTGACTCGTGACGAATCGAAGGAACTCGGCGCAGAGTGCCCGATCCGGGCAGTAGCGCTCCATCGAAATGGAGTGTGGAATGGGCTTGTACATAGCGGCCGGCGCAACAGCCAAGACTCGCACCCGATCCTGCGCCCTAACCGCATCTTGGCCGAACATGATGCCCACATCGGCCTGCCCACTGAGCATATGGTCAAGAATGCCGGCACGGTCGCTGGCACGATCGATCCGTTTGTCTTTTAGGCCCAGGGCCGACAGGAGCCGATCCGTCTCAACGCCGAGTTTCGTCGTCGTATCCGCCACCGCGATACGCACCGACTCGTGCTTCGCCAGGGACTCGAATGAGCTCGGCGCCTCACTCAGAGATTCAGGGGCAACCAGCACTAAGCGCTCCGTCGCATACAGCGCTTTGGACTCTGGAAGCAGGTAATACTTCTGCTCCATACGAGTGATGACTTCGTCTCCGCCAGGCGCGATGAAGTGAATCGGCCCGGATCCGATGAACGACTTGCCGCGATTTTCCATCCCAGCGATCGTTCGTCTGAGGTCGAGGGAGGAATCAACTGACAGCCTGACCCGGACGTCCGGATGGGTCTTCTCGAAGGCGAGGCCCAATTGAGCCATAGCGTCTTGAACGCCTGGCGACGTGGCGACAATCAGGTCCCGAGTGGCACTGGTCGGCTGCGTCATGCTCAATCCCCACCCACAGCCACCCATGGCGAGTACGACCGCACTCAACAGGGCCAGGCTAGGTATCCACCGGCCAGCGACTCGACAGACATTGCCTACTCGCGCATCATGCTGGAATTCGTCGGTCCACATACTCATCTCCGCATCCATACTGCTCCGACAATTTCATCTTTTGGCACTCAACTCCCGCACCGTTCCCATCTCGCTGGTGTCATATCCACCCAGCGCACCAACCTCGGTTCGGAATGGTCTACTCGTAAGGATGTCCAGAAACGATTCGATTGCAGGATGGTCTTGCAGATACGCCTTCGGTAGCACGAGGTCATACCGCGCATGCTGCAGGGGAAGGAAGTCGAGATCAAACAGTTGTGCAGCTGCTCTAACGCCCACCCCAACATCCGCACGACCCTCTGCAATGAGACGAGCAACATGCACATGAGACCGGGCAACAGACTGATATCCACGAATGGCGGCCGCTGCGATCCCGGATGCAGCCAAGCGCTGATCCAACAACAACCGCGCCCCAGAACCCTCCTCCCGGTTGATGAGCGCGACATCCGGCCGTACAAGATCGGCAACTCCGCTGATGCCACGGGGATTTCTCGCAGCAACCAACAGCCCTTCCTCCCACACCGCAAAAGTCATGACCAAGTAATTGGTGCCCTTTAGGTGACGGCGAAGATATGGCAGATTCGATTCTCCTGACTGGTCGACAACATGCACACCGGCTACATGCACTTCCCCTCGTTTCAGGGCGTCCAGCGCCGCCGTGCTGCCCAGCGTCCATCCCACGACTGAACAGGCGTCTTTATAGCGACGCAAGTGTTCGCCGAGGAGAAATATGGAAGGATCACATCCAGCAACAGAAATTTCCTGTTCGATGGCTCGACGATCTCGCAACAGTCGCACGCGCGCCGAGTGTGCACCAGCCTTGCCCCGATGGGGCAAAGGATCGACCAGTAACCCGTCGGCCGCAACGGTGTAATTCAGCACTTCCCCCAGATCGACTACCGGTCGGACGACGAAACGGGAGCCGACTCGCGCGACCTTCACCCGTCGACGACTCTGTCCCACGGCCGAGTCCGGCGAGTCGCGCGCGATCACGCCTTCGATAATTTCTTCCGCATCCGTCAACGAGAACAAATCTTCGACATGACAGGCGAGCACCCGCGCGAGCTGCAGCGAGACAGCGGTGGTCGGCAGATACTGGCCTGTCTCGATGGCATGGATGGCTTGGCGGGTGACGCCAGATTGGGCCGCTAACTGGGCGCGCGTGAGGCCTTTGGCCTCGCGTAGTCGGCTGAGGTGGTTATCAATCCTGGGCGTCACTGGAGAGTTGGCTTCAGCAGTCATCGAGGCCGGAGAATGCCTTAATACTTTACTAATTGTCAATTATTATTTACGCCTCAAAAGAAGATCGATCTTGAATCGTATATTGTTGACAAAGTTATTAAAGATAATATATTTATACCTCATCGGATTACAGATAATTCATTTCGATCCACGCATTAAATAGTTAGAGAGCAGCCTCCAAAGGCTTCGTGGTCACCCGTAGATGAGGAGAGATGTCATGCAGCGAGGAACGTTAGGGATTGCCGGCATACTAGCCGGCCTGCTGGTCGGCCTGCCTTCCCCATCCGCCTTCGCGGTCGAGGAAGGACAGCTGGTGAAGAAGGAGGGCAAATGGGAATACTACTCGGGCGAAGACCCCGGCCTTAAATACCTCCTCTTAAGAGGCATCATCACGCAGGAGGAATATGACAAGGGTCTGAAGGTGATTGAAAAGCGCGAGCAGATCGCGAAGCCGAACTACACGATCGACGTCAACAACGGCCTGAACTTCCGCGTCGGCGACAAGTTCTTCCTCAAGCTTCGGTTGTTGACTCAGGTTCGCTACACCCACAGCACCTACAACCAAGCCTGGGGAACCGTAGGTGACTCCCGCAATCCGGAAATCCTGGGCGGGCAGGTCGAATACCGGGCCGTCCGTAGGCAAAGCGACTCCAACCAGTTCAGTGTGCCCCGTGCCAGACTCCAGTTTCTGGGCTACGCCTTCGACCCGGATTTTCGCTACAACATTTCGTGGGCCTTCGATCAAACGACTTGGAACCAAGAAGGCGGCAGCGGGCGTGCTGGGCTCCTCGACGCCTACATCTCGTCCTGGCACATTCCATGGCTGACCATCCAAGCCGGTCAACAGCGCGTGTGGTTCAATCGCGCCACGATCAGCTCAATGGCGACGTCCACATTTGCGGACAACCTGATCGTCCAGAACGCCTTCGCCGCCAATCAACAGAACAGCCGCGACATCGGCGTCAGCATTTCAAGTGATGAAGATCAGTATAGGTTCAACTATGCCATCGGCATTTGGGGAGGCGTGGGAGCCAATCTGGCGAGGGAAGGCGTATCAGTCAGCCAGAACGTGCTGCCTCAAAGCGGGACGCCCGGCGCGCCGAACGCCACGACGACCAGAACCTATAATTACGATACCCGCTTCATGACCGGTGAGATGATGTACACGGTACGGTTGCTCTACAAGATTGCCGGCAATCCCGGCTATGGCCAGGGCGACATCCTCAACTCCCGGACGCTCCAGTCGGCCATCGCCTTCGGTTACGCCTACAACCCAGCGCAAAATTATCTGAGCTCCATCCGCTCCGACATTGTCGACCGTGCGTATCGGCAGGCCATTACGAAAGCCTACAACGGGCGGCTCCTGGCCGGTGGCATCTATGACTTCCAAACCTATGAAGCGGACTTCATCGCCAAGTATCAAGGGTGGTCGTTCCAGGCGGAAGGGTACTATCGGCACCAGCGGGTGCGGAACGCCGACAGCGGAACCAGCCCGTTCGACCTGAACACGATTCCCCAGGCGCAGTTTCTAGGCACGCCGGTGAATCTCGGCCAGGCCTATGGCTGGTACGTGCAGGTGGGAAAATATGTGATTCCCAGAAAGCTCGAGCTCGCCGTCCGCTATGGGTTCATGGATCCGTCGACTCGACAAGTGAACGATCTGGTCAAGGAGTTCGGCGCCGCGATCAACTATAGTTTCGACGGCACCTATAACAACCGGCTCGTGATCGACTATTCGAACATTACGTTGGGCAGCGGCGGACGAGCCCCCGACCGTTTCCCGTTCGAAACCCAGCCAGGGTTCGGGCGGGATCTGATCGAAAACCGCATCAATGTCCAATACCAATTCTACTTCTAAGCGAACACATATTGAGTGACAGACAGGAGGACATCGTGAGGTTACGAACTCATGCCATCGCACTCGCATTCATCTGGGTCCTTGTCGTCGCGATCGGCTGGAGCCCGAAACCAGCCGCCGCACAAACCGAGACCTTGACCATCGCGGCCGCGAACAGCCTGAAGGACGCCCTGCGAAAGGTGCTTCCGTTGTTCGAGGCACAACATCGGGAAGTCGCGGTCCGCATTGTGTATGGCCCATCGCAGACTCTGCGCAAGCAGATCGAGGAAGGGGCGCCGATCGACGTGTACCTGCCGTCCCTATTCGAAGAGCTCGACCAGCTCGACGGCAAAGGCCTCGTCATCCAAGGCACGAAACGAGCCTATGCCGCCACGTCGCTGGTGTTGATCACCGGAACGGCACTCCCCGCCCCCATCCGTTCCATCTCGGAATTGGAATCCGTGCCGGTCAGACGAATTGCGGTCGGAGACCCCAAAACCTCATCGGTAGGAAAAGTGGCCGCCCAGTTTCTAAAGAGCAGCAAGCTGGAACCCAAACTCAAATCGCAATACGTCTTCGGCGAACACTCCAGAGCCGTGCTCGACCTGGTGGCTAAGGGCGAAGCGGAGATCGGCATCGTCTATCGAACCGATGTCGGGACCAACGGGAAGGTCCGTATCCTCGATACGGTACCATCTGCCTCCCACACGCCGGTTCGGTACGGAGTCGCCGCAGTCTGGACGGCACAGAACATCGCGGCAGCCGGGGACTTCACGCAATTTCTTTTGAGTCCGGAGGTGCAATCCATCTTGCAGGAATACGGCTTCGATCGCGTGGCTCCCGAAGCGCAACCGGCGCAGCCCCAAGAGGTGAAACCATGAACGAAAGAAAAGGACAGACAACCGTGACGACATCGTTCGCAACCCCTGTGCTCAGCCTGCTGCTCGGGCTCACGCTCCTCGCTGGTTGCGCCGGCCGGCCCTCCGTCCCTCCGAAGTCGGTCTATCAATCGGGGCTGAACATCGTGCGCGTGGAACAGGACCCGGACTCGACGACGAACTCACATCCCGCGACGCTCACGGCGACGGAGGTGGGAACATTGCTGCGGGGCGTGCGCGTCTGGGAACGGCGCAATTGGCTCCACCAACTCTTCGTCGGCAAGGCCGACAAGACCCGCGCCTTTCGGGACCAGGAGATCGCGATTCTGGCGCCAGCATTGGCCAAGGCTCTGTCGCAGGCGTCTGCCGCCGAACGCGTGTACTTTCACTTGAGTCACGCGACCGAGCACGGCGAAGAGGAAACCACGACCGGCTGGATTTCCGTTCAGGATCCGGTCCTCCATGTCGCCCTGGCAGAGGTGCATGACCGCCATGGTCCGGGACCTGATATCAGTAAGTACGATCGGCAGATGCCGAACGTACCAGAACGCTCCCCGGCCTTCGATGCCACCTTCGAGCCGGAAGAGCATTTAGTCACCGTGAAATCAGGCGGCCGGCTGTTCGCCCCCGACCAGCGGGAAGAGCTGGCGATTCGCTACCGGGACGCGCTGACCGCGATGCCCGTGCAACCGGGACTCGATCGTGAGAGCCGGCCCGTGCCGGACAATCGCTAGAATCCGAAGGCAGAAGGGACCTCCCCTGTCGATTTTCATCGTCGGTGGCGACTCGGTCGAAGCCATCAAGCACCAGGTCGGGATCCGCGGTCATGCCGGGATCGCGCATTGGAGCGGACCGAGGACGAGGGACGTAGGGAGGCCGATTCCCAAAGGCACGGAGGCTGCGGGAGTCCGGTCTTCTTCCAAAAACGAAGCCGGCAGCTCGCCGAACCGACGCAATCGTCGCGCGAGCTGCCGGATTGGTTGTCCCGCATGGACCGTGTCGCAGTGTAGACAAGACTCGCCATGCCATCATCTAGACGCACAAGGAGCCACAACGCCATGGTCGATCGGGTGCATGCACAGCCGTCCAGTCGGCGCAGGCGCTCGCTGTCCGGTCGTAGAACGACCGTACGGATGAAGCCCATCTGGTAGGGCCTCACCGGCTATGGTACCTTACGCCATGCGTCGCGCATCCGAGGGTCGGTTTCGGCACCTGTCGATCGGCAAGAAGCTGCTCTTGTCATTCAGCTTGATCGTCGGCCTCCTCCTCTTCACCCTCGGCGCCACGCTCTTTTACCTTTCCCGGGTCAACAGCTACGTCGATCGCCACCAACGCATCACGGTCCCGGCCGTCGTGACGGCCGCCGCCATGCAACAGTCGGTCGCGCACATGCTCCGGCAAGTGCATCACCTGCTTGAACACCAGCCAGCAGGAGAACAGACGGCGACGCTGGCCAGAATCGAGCTCATGCACGGCCAGACCGTCTCGGCTCTCGAGACCTACCGCGCGAGCCACGCCGCGCGAACCCATCCGATCATGCTCGGCATGCTCATTCAGCACGGACGGGGTGATCTGGCCGATCGTGAGGACCAGGCGATGGCCGAGGTCGCCGACGGATTGAACAACTTGGCGCAGCTTCACCGCACGATGAGCGCCCGTGGAACCGGACCCCGAAGCGGCCAAGAAACCCAAGACGGGATCGAGCGCCAGTACGAACACACGGTCGAGCGCCTGGAAGGTTCGATCGGCATCCTGATCGACGTCCATCGCCTGATCGACGTTGAAATGAAACATGAAGGGGACCGATTGGTCGCGGAGGCTCGACTCCTTGTGCTTGGATTCGTCGCCCTGCTCGGACTCGTGATCGTGGTCACCTACGGCGTGATGCGTCATTCCATTGCCTCCCCCCTGCGCCGCTTGGCCACCACCGCGGACCGAGTGGCCCACCACGACCTCACGGCGCAATTCGAAGCCTGGCCGAATCGAGACGAGGTGGGTGGCTTGGCGGCGGCCCTCTCCTCCATGCTGATCAGCCTGCGCGAACAGACCGCCGCGATCGCGAGGAAGACAAAAGAACTCGAAGCCTTCACCTATTCCGTGGCACACGACCTGAAGGGGCCGTTGAGAGAAATCGAAGGGTTTTCGTCCCTCCTCGAAAAGGAGTTTGCGGAGCAGGGTGATCCCCAAGTCCGCCACCACATCGGCGTGATCCGGACGTCCGCCTTGCGGCTGACCCACATGATCGATGCATTGCTCAAGTATTCTCGGCTCGAACGGCAAGATCTTCCCCGGCAGCACTTCAACGTGCTGGAAATGATCGGCAACCTGGTCAACGATCGCCTCAGCAGCAGTCAGGGACCGAGGCCGAAAATTCACCTGAACCTCCCCTTTGCCGACCTCTACGGCGAACCGGTGAGCGTCCGCCAGGCGATCGTCAATCTCCTGGACAACGCGCTGAAGTTTTCACGGCAAGCCTCCGCTCCGGATATTCACATCGGAGGACGCCAAACAGGCAGCGAGCGCATCATCTGGGTGAAGGATAACGGCATCGGGTTCGACCCGGAGCAGAAAGAGAAAATCTTCGGACTCTTCGAGCGGCTCCACGCCCCTCAAGACTACGAGGGAACCGGGGTGGGATTGGCCATCGTGAAGCTGGTCATGGAGAAGCATGGCGGACGGGCCTGGGCAGAGACGACGCCCGGCGAAGGCAGCACCTTCTTTCTGGCCTTTCCGCTGCACTGAGATGTGCCCCATCGGCTTCCCGCCAATCACGAACGACGAGCGACGGTTCACGAATGAACATTCTAGTCATCGACGATGAAGAGTTTGTACGCCTGACGCTCGAGCGACTGCTCCGCGAAGAAGGTTGCGAGGTGCAGACGGCTGTCGGCGGGCAATCGGGGATCGATCGCCTGGGCGAACAGCGGTTCGATTGCGTCATTACGGATCTCCGCATGCCGGGCGTGGACGGCCGCGCGGTTCTGCGTTGGGTCCGCGAGCGGCAACCAGACGTCGACGTCCTCGTGCTGACCGGGCATGGCGATGTGACCGATGCCGTGTCCGCGATCAAGGACGGAGCCTGGGATTTCTTGGTGAAGGACATCCCCTTCGACGGCGCCGCCGTCACGGCCGCGCTGGCCAAGCTGCGGACCCTACGAGACTTGCGCCGGGAGAACTTTGCGGCGCGGCAGGGCGGTTACCATCATGACGTACTCGTCGAAGGAATCAGCCAATCCTGGCAAGCGCTCAAGGGACAAATCGCCCAAGTGGCCCCCTCCAACGCCCCGGTACTGATTCAAGGGGAAACCGGATCGGGGAAGGAAGTGGTGGCTCGCCTCCTCCATGCTCAAAGCCGCAGATCCACCGGCCCCTTCATTGCCGTCAATTGCGGCGCCGTCAGCCGGGAACTCTTGGAGAGCGAGCTGTTCGGCCACGAGAAGGGAGCCTTTACGGGAGCGGCGGCCGCCAAACCCGGGCTCATTGTTGCCGCGGATGGTGGCACTCTGTTTCTGGATGAGCTGGGCGAGATGCCGGGGCCCATGCAGGTGAGCCTTTTGCGCTTCTTGGACCGCGGAGAATACCGACCGGTCGGGAGCACACGGTCCCTCCATGCCGACGTACGCGTAGTTGGGGCAACCAACCAAGACATTCAAGAACTCGTGCTGCAAGGGCGCTTTCGCGATGACCTTCTCTACCGGATCAACACCGTCACACTTCGGGTTCCACCCCTCCGTGAACGGAAGCAGGATATTCCCCGCCTCGTCGAACACTTGTTGAAGATCCTCAGAATTCCCGGCACAACCGCACGTCCGTGCACGACAGAAGCCATGGAGGAGCTGATCGCCTATCGCTGGCCCGGAAATGTCCGGGAATTGCGCAACGTCCTGGAGCGGTTGTTGTTGCTGAGTCCCGGCGGCAATCCCTTTACCGCTGCGGATGTGAGACGGCTGCTTCCTGACTCGACGCCTCCCCTGCATACGGATGCCGCCCAGTTGACGCTCGACACTGTCGAACGTCTGCATATCGAGCGAGTACTCGAAGCCCACGCTGGGAACAAAACCAAAGCCGCGCAGACCCTCGACATCGACTACAAGACCCTGCTCGCCAAGCTCAGACGCTATAGCCTCGACAACTAGACGAACCTCACCGCTGGGGGTCACACTCACGCGACGGCCCGACTGACTCTTTTCACGGGAGCAGGGATACGCTCAGGCTTCGTGCTGATGCGGGCGTCGCCTGGCGTAGACCATGACGACTTCCGCCCGCCTCGGAGCAAGGAGGAGAAACAATCGGAGGATCGGCCCCCACAGGCACTTGGCCAAGAGCCGGATCGGGCGGTTGTTGATCACGCCCCGGTCGGCATGGCCGCCGAGCCGCTCGTTCACCCAGTTGTTGAGACTCCACACCCAACAGACCGGCATGGGGATATAGCGAAACCATTGCACGGTGAACCCGGCCTCCGTGACCAAGGTCTCAAGAGATCGTGAGGAGTATTGAAACAGATGGAACGGCAGTCCCAGCAAGCCCCAACAACGACCGAACAGAGCATAGGACGCCGCCTCAGCATTGGGTACCCCAATGATGAGAAATCCGCCGGGTTTGACCACACGGGAGGCCTCCCGGAGGAAGCCACGCGGATCGTGGAGATGCTCGAACACTTGATCCAGGCGGAGCACGTCGAACGACCCCGACGGGTAGCGGCCGCTCTCGAGTGTCCCCTGGTCGACCGCAAGCCCAAGAGCCCTGGAGGCATCGACCCCGCTGCGGCTGAGCTCGCAGCCGGCCACACGCCAGCCGAGTTGTTGCATGGACTGCAGAAAGGCGCCGTTTCCCGCGCCGACCTCGAACAGGGTGCGCCCCGTCGGTTCAAGCGGCAGCAACCGCTTCCGTAGCAGTCTCGCCATCGGGCCGGCGAGCAGGCGGGCCACGCCATACCTCGGGCCGTAGAGTGCGCCGACCAGGTGCCGCCCCAGCAGGGCCTTCAGCCGTGACAATCGACCGAGTCTGGCAAGGCCGTACGGATATAAATCCAGGCGGGAATAGTATGCGTCGATCTCTTCGGCAGACGGCATCGGATCCAGCCGGTCGAGACCGCACCCGACACAACGACTTACCTGGAAGCGGCCGGAGATCTTGAATTGAAAATCGCGGGAGACAAACAGGCGGGCTGCGTCGGCCCCGCCGCACACCGGGCAGACTAGGCGATTCGTGACACGCGTCTGCTCCTCCACGGCGATGGGCTGCGCGACTTTCACGGTGGCTACCCCAGAACCAAGGATCCCGACTTGCTCCTCTTGTTCCAAGACGGCGCCGACTTGATCGGTCGCCGCCCGGGACTGCTCACGCGGATGCTCACCGCAAGACCGTTTTTTGAGACGGCACCAGAACGACATCCCCTGGAGCCAGCTCGATGTTCTGCTTTTCGTCGTCCCGCACCACGATGTCGTCGTAATTCAGCTTGAGCCTTTCGCGGTTCTTGCCGAATCGATAGATCGTCAAGCGGTCGCGCGCGGCTGTATTCGTGAAGCCTCCCGCCAGCGCGATGCCTTGCAGCAGATTCGTTTTGATCTTGAGGGGATACTTGCCCGGTCGCAGCACCTCGCCGAGCACGAACACGTTGTAGCTGTTCACGTCCTTGACGACGATGCTCACCGAGGGATTCTCGACATACTCACGCAACCGGACGCTTAATTCCTTCGTCAATCGCGCCGGCGTCTTGCCCGCCGCCATCACGTCATTGATCAGCGGCAGCGAAATCTTTCCATCCGGCCTGACGGTTACGATCTTCGACAGGTCTTGATTCTGCCAGACCGTGATTTCCAGCACGTCCTCAGGCCCGATCATGTAGTCGGGGGCGACCAGGGAGTAAGGCTCCTCCCCCTGCTCGCCCTGTGCATCGGCGTTCAAAGCCGCCGCCCCACAAGATGAGCCCACACATTTGGACCCGCCACCGCGACTCTGCGTACTTCCGCCCTCCGCCGCAAACGCGATCCCTACGACGGCGAGGGTCATGACCCCGCCAGCGAGCATGCTCCAGATTCTCCCGATCATGTGCCATTCCTTCCTGAAGGATCCCTGCCAATTGCTCCGTTCGACATTGACCTAGATGACAAATTCCACCAGCAGAATGAATACCGCGCTGACCGCAAGAGCGACTCCAGCCACCAAGACCAGATCAGCCAGCAAGGCACGATCCGTACGGGCGAGATTCTGCCTTTTTGCCCGAATGTCCGCTTCCGTCAGCCAGGCGCCATTGAACGGATACAGCCCGGTGGACAATCCTGCGACGCGCCGCTCCGCTAACGTCGGTTCCCAGAACCGGCGGACCCGCAGACGCACAGCCTCGTACGGATGGGGTTTCTCACCCCCCTGCTTCTTGAACCACAACATGGACGCACCTATCTCCAAAATTCGAACTGGTAGTGCAGCATGCGGACGAACAACAAATAATTGAAGAAGACGGTGAACGACGCGAGCAACACCGCCATCAGAATGCGCCCCCCCCACTCGAAGACTCCGTGGTAGCGGCGCACGACTCCCGGAGGCGTGAGAAACTCATGTTCCCGCGCCTCCGCAGACTGCAGCGCATCCATGATGGCACGCCGCTCTTCCAATGCAATGCGCCGGACCAACTGGCGACTGAGGACTCTCATAGCAACTCCACCTCTTTCTCACTGCCTTGCGGGATACCGCCGTTCCGGCGCTCCTTCGCCAGTTCCGCCTCGAGTTCCTTCATGTCCTCATCGACGCCAAGAGCCATGCGCTCCGTATAATCGATCAGGAAAGCATAGAAAATCCCCCCGACCAATCCCAATCCGATCGCCACCAGCGTATTGATGACCGGATCCGGGAAAATCGGATTCTTGGGCGGGACCGCACGATCGACAATCACCAAGGACTTCATGTCGTGGCTGCGCTGCGCGGCGATTTCCTCGATCGTCGTCTGCAAATTGTCCGCCAACCGCTGGTATTGATCGACTCGCCGGCTCAGTTCCTGATAGTTGGCCTGCATAAAGGGCACCGACGCGATTTGGCGATCTACGTTCTCAAGCGCCTGGCCGAGTCCGTTGATGCGTGCGTGCAGGGTTTCCTTCTCCACCATGGACCGGACAAGGTCCTGCCGCAGCGTTTCCACGAAGGTATTGGGGGCCTTGGCGCCGCTCGCCACCACCTTCTTGATCTCCGATTCAAGGTCTCGGCGCTTCATGTTGTATTGCGCGCGCAGGCTCACGACCTCCGGATGCGACTCGGTATACCGCGACCTGGCTCGGGCGATTTGGCTCTCGATGTCGGAGATCTGCTTCTGCAGGTTCTCCACGATCGAATTGCTGCTGAGGGACACCTCGGACTCGCTGAACACCACCGATTCCTTCGCGAATTCCGTCTGCGAACTCGCAATCTTCTGCTCGGCCTGCTTCACCTTGACCTTCAGGTCTTCGATCTCCTTTTCCAATTCCTGGCGGTACTTGGCGAGGGACTCGCTCTTCTCCTCCACCTTCGCCAGCTTGTTGCTCTTCTGAAAGTTCGCCAGTTCGGTTCGAGCCGTGGTCAATTTGGTCCTGGTCTCGGCCAGCTGCTTTTCTACTTCCGCCCGCTTGCGCTCCGTGGCCTGCAGGGAATACCCGGCCAGTGTTTCATCGAACAACTGCACATACATGTTGGCGATGTCGGCGGCCACCTTCGGATCCTTGTCCCGAACGTGGATCTCCACGAGGAAATCGTCCCCGCTCTCAAAATCCACATCGCGCTTGATCTCCCGCAGGCTCTTCTGGGGAAACTTGGCGTGGACCCGCTCCCGCAAATCGCTCGACTCCAGCATGCCGAGATACACCTTCTGCTGCTCGCCCCTCGCCTCGGGCATCAGCGGCAAGCGCGCCACCTGCCCGGAAGAGTTTTCCGAGTAGAAGGTCATCGAGTCCGGTTTCGAGGGAACGAAGAAGACTGCCCGCGGCTGGTAGACCCCGGGGAGCAGCCAGCTGAGTCCTGCGGCGAAGATGATCGAAAACAGCACGATCAAATAGATCGTGACCCGCTTGCGATACAAAACGTACCAATAATCGTACAACGTATAAGCATCCATGTACTGTGTTACCTCACTGCGCCGTCCGGCGGACCACGACGTTGTTCATCACCAAAAGATCGACCTCGGTCCGTTGAAAACAAGCCACCGCATGCTCAGGGGTACAGACGATCGGCTCCTGCACGTTGAACGAGGTATTCAACAAGACCGGCACACCGGTCTTGGCTGCAAACGCCTTCAGCAGGCGCCAGAACCTCGGATTCGTGCGCTCGGAGACGGTCTGTGGCCGCGCCGTCAGATCGACATGCGTGGTCGCCGGCACCAGCGGAGCCTTCTCAGGATTGACCTTGAACGCGAAAGTCATGAACGGCGACGGATGCGGACTCGCCAGATACTCTGACGCCGACTCCGCCAGGAACGCGGGAGCAAATGGACGAAACTCCTCGCGCCGTTTTACCTTCACGTTGATGAGCTCGCGCATTTCCGCGCGGCGAGGGTCGGCCAACAGACTGCGATTGCCCAAGGCCCTCGGTCCCCACTCCATCCGTCCCTGGAACCAAAATACCAATTGCCCGTCTGCCAACGCCTGCGACACCTCGTCGAACAGCCGTTCGTCCGGCAACCGGTCGAACGGCAAGCCGGATGCAGCGGCGGCGGCCTCCGCCTCGTCGTTGGAAAACTGCGGCCCCCAATAGGCGTGGTCCATGGCATCCCGACTTTCCACGCGACCGACTTCATGCGCGAGATGCAGCGCCGCCCCCAGTGAAGTCCCGGCGTCCCCAGAAGCCGGCTGCACGTAAATTCGTTCGAAGGGCGTCGCCCCCAAAATCTTGCCGTTGGCCACGCAATTCAACCCAACCCCGCCCGCAATGCAGAGATCCTTGGCCTTGGTCTGCTCATACAGCCATCGAGCCGAGGCGATGATCTGTTGTTCAATCGCGGCCTGGGCGCTGGCGGCGATATCCATATGCCGCTGCTCAACTGATGCATCCGGCCGGCGAGGAGCCCCAAGCACTTCGAGCAACTCGGGCACGAACTGTCCGGACCTCGCTGCATGGTAGTCGAGCATCGAGGTATTCAGCACGAACTCCCCTTCAGGCTTCGACTGCAGCACTCGTTCCCTCAGGAACTCGGCGTAGCGCGGAGTTCCATAAGGGGCCATGCCCATCACCTTGTACTCATCCGATTGCACGCGGAATCCCAGAAACGCCGTGATGGAGGCGTAAAACTGCCCCAAGGAATGCGGAAGGTTGATGCGCTTGATTTCGTGAATTTTCGTGCCTTCGCCGAGGGAAAAGACCGTCGTGGCTTCTTCCCCGGCCCCGTCCATAGTCAAGATGGCCGCCCGTTCGAAGGAACTCGGAAAGAACGCGCTGACCTGATGGCAATGATGGTGGTCGAGGTGAAACAATTCGAACGACCCCTTACCGAAGTTCGACTCCAGTAGACGGCGCAACCGAAACAGTTGATACCACTCGTTCGTCATCTGCCCCGCGCCCCTGGAGGCTTTCGCCCGAAACTGCATCATCGATTCCGCCGCGGACTTGACCGCGCACTTGACGCGATGCCCCAGCACCCAATAGCGCCAGGAGACGCCGACGGCGGCCACGTCCTGCAGCGTGATGCCTCCTTCTTTGAGGCAGTAGGCGATCGCTTCTTTCGGAAACCCGGAGACGTGCTTCTTCCGCACGAATCGCTCTTCTTCCGCCGCGGCGACGATCCGGCCGTCACGGACCAGCGCGGCCGACGCATCGTGCATGTTATTGATCCCCAATGTCCACATACTCAGTCCCTCACCAATGTCTTACGCCGAGGCCAAGACCGAAGCCGCCGGTATCGAGGCCGTCTCCTCGCGACGCTGTTTGAACACGATGATGATCGCCCCTTCCATCACGCCCATAATCACCCAAAACGTGCTCTCGTAGGCCATCGGCTCCGTTTGCAAGTGACCCAGCAGAGCCACCCATCCGAGCAACATCCCCTTGAAGATCAACTTCAGCTCCTGATCCAAACGTCCCCACAAGACGATCGCAAGGCGTACCGACATAAGCGCAACCATGAAGACATACGTCACCCCGCCCACGATCCCGAGTTCCGTCGCCATTTGCATGAACGCGTTGTGTACCGGATACTTGAACAGCCACGGTCCTGTCGGAAACAAGTTGCCGGAAAATCGGCCAAAGTTTTGCAGTCCCATCCCGACGAACGGATTCCGTTCGAGCGAGGCCATCGCAAGCTCGAGCAGTTCCACGCGAATGGAGCCGGACGTTTTTCCTCCGAACCCCTTCACGATCTCCAGCACCATTTTGTGAAGCCCGGACAGATAGACCAGGATCCCGCAGAGCAGGAACAACGCCGAGATATGGATACTGAGAGCCGGCCGATACACGAACAGGGCGAGCACGAACATCGCCCCCAGGCAAATCAATGCCCCCGCGCTCCAAGTCAACACCACCGCAATGGCCATAAGCCCGACGGCGGACAGATAGGCCAGTTTCCATCGAAGCCCCTGCGACAGAAACACGAAGGAGAGCGCCAATGCGCAGGCGAATAGGAGATAGGTATTCAACCCGGCCGGGTTCGGGAAAAACGCCATGGCCCTGACGACCATGCCCAGCAGGGTCGGCTTCAACATGGCATGGGCCTTCTCCTCCGATGCGCCGATGGTCCAGACGATCCCCCAAAAGAAAAACAGAACGAACTGCACGATCGCCACCACCGCCGAGAAGACGCCCACCCACACAATGCATCTGGCGGTGATCGTAATCGACTCCCTGGTGCGCATCAGATCGACCAGGATCAGGAACATCAAAATCTTCTCGCCGATCGCGATGTAGCTGGTCACCGGAGGCCGCTGGATGAAATGAAAGATCGCAAGGAACAAAATCCCCATCATCGGGAAAAAGAACGGCGTCACCTGCACCGTCCGGTCGACTTCCACAAACGCGCGGACGAGCCAGAACACGACCAGGACCAGAACGGCAAACTCCAATGCGTCGAGTTTGCCCAGCGCAACCCCGCTGAACTGGGCTGCAAAGATCGTACAGCCGATCGCCCACAGTTCCTTGTGTCTCCACACCCCGTCCATTCCACGAAGGACGACCACGCCCACCAGTCCGCAGGCGGCCAGCCCGGCCGACAGCATGAAGGGAAACCAATCGAGCCCCAACGCCGCACTTACGATCGGGTCGAGACAGGTCCACACGGCCAGCATGGCCCCCACCACGATGGTCTGTACGAGCGGCACCTGTTGCGCCATCTTCCGCTTGGTCCTTTACTTCGTGTGCAGGACGAACAAATTGACCGAGTAGGGATGCACTTGCGCCTCGAACGACACCCCGCCTGACGCACGCGATACCGGGGGAAGCGACTGCTTCACCAGCCCCACCTCCGGCGAGCGATTCAACGCAGCGAGCGTCTCTCCGGCCGTCTGTTGCACGAGCCCCTCGACCGTGCGCCGTTGCTCCCCCGAGAGCTTCGGCAAGACCGACTGAATCTCCCGCGCCTGCCTCGGCGCATCCCACTTCGAAAATTCCCCGCTCGTCAGGCCCCACTGCGTCAGCTGCTCGCCGACCTTGGCCTGAATATTTCCGACCGCCTTGGGTTGCAACGCCGCAATCGCCGAGCCTGCCCGGGCCGCATTCCCTCGCTCATCGTCGACCGCATAGACGTCAAGCGCCGCATTGCCGTCGCCGGGTACCCCGTCCAGGGCAATATGAACGGGCCTCCGGCTGTCGCGCTGGCGATAGAACTCGTCGAGATAGGCAAGTGCTTCGAGTTCTCTCTTCGCCGAATCGGATAGCGCCAAGCTGCCGATCGATCGCTTCCCCGACTCCACTTCCTGCACGACGCCCGGCGTCAAGACCTTCGCCCAGCCGGCCAGTTCCTGCAAGGAATAGCCGTTCGCGATCAGCGTGCGTCCCTTCAGCGCCATCGGAGTTTCGGCCGGCCAATGAAAATTGGCCACGAGTACGTAGACCGCCTCCTCCGTCCTCGACGCCACGACCGACAGGTAGGGATCATTCGTAGTTGCCCGCAACCGCGATCCTTCCAACATACCCATCGCCTTGAACGCGTTGAACACAGGCTTTACGATGCCGCTGCGATTGAAGAGCCCGAATCCCCCGAAAAACTCCTTGCCGCCGAATTCCTTGTCGCGACGGCCCTGCGCCAGGGATTTCCACTGCCAGTTCTCGAAAAGATTGAAAAAGTTATGGTCCGCAATCCCAGCCTGCTCCATCGCCACCACCGCCTGCACCGCGTACGCGGCAGCAAAGCTCTGATCGCGCTCCTGGCTCAATTCGTTGGGATCCTTGCCGAAATTCAGCCAACTGTTCCATGACCCGTTGATGAGCGGCGTCGCCGGATCGTAGCCGCCCTGTTTAAGCCATTCCCGCACAAATCCCACCGGCACCCGGTACAGCAGCGGGTCCCCCTTGGGATCGGTATTGAATTGATGCCAGACCACGAAGTCGAGCGGGAGCTTCTGTAGCCCAACCTCCTGCGCGGAGGTGCGCGAGCAGTAATCGATGAAACTCTTGAGCATCGGCTGCTTGCCGTCCGAGCCGGGGCCCTTGGCCCCCCACCAGGACGTGGCCGGCCCCCCGACCTTCGCGGCCGGATCTGCTCGGCGCGCCCCCACGACAAAGGCGCGGTACAGCGTAAAATAATCCTGCTCGGTCGCATGCTTCCAAAACATCGGGGAATCCGGCTCGTCCCACAAGACGAACAAGGCATCGAGCTTCAATGTCTCGTTGAAGAACCGGACGTTTGCCTCCACGAAGTCTGACCAGCCGCTCAGATCGCGCGGCGGCCGGAGGTATCCGTCCTGGCCGCCTTGCCGCAACCATCGTGGCATCTCCGTGAGCCCCACGATGACCCGCCCCCCTCGAGCGTGAGCCTCCATCGCCCACTTGGTCGAGGGCAGCGAAGGCAACTGGCGTACGTACTCCGCCAGGGACCCGACATCGAAAGCATCCTTCAAGGGCATGACCTGGATCAGCCCCGGCTTCAGTTCTGAAAAGAAGGTCTTGAAGGACTGATCGAGCGGATACTCGTTGAGAAACATGCCTGCCCGGAACAGGGACGGCATCGGACCGGTCGCCTCTTTGGCATTGACGGTGATCGTCGATGTCCCTGCCGGTTCGGCCGCGCGCGTCTCCGGTGGCGAGCCACACCACATGAATGCCATCAACCCCAAGACGGAGAGTCCCCAGCGTTTACAATGCATGGCCACCTCTCTTTTCCATGAGCATCCGGTGGTAGAGCGCGGCATACTGGTCCTGCATCGTGCGTAACGTAAACAGGTCGAGCAACCGCTGCCGCCCGCGTTGTCCCAATTCTGCAGCCCACTCCGGCCGGCGCAGCAGCGTCAACAATCCTTCCGCCAACGCCTCCACATCCCCGGGCGGCACCAACCATCCCGTTTCCCGATTCACGACCGCTTCCGGATTGCCCGCCACGGCGGTCGCCACGATCGGCCTGGCCTGGGCCATGGCCTCGAGCAACGCGACGCTGAATCCCTCCTGCAACGACGGCAGGCAAAACAGGTCGAACAGCCGGAGCAAGGTCGCGGCATCGTTTCGCCACCCGGCGAAGATCACCGACTCCCCCAGGCCCAATCGCCCGACCAACGCTTCCAGCTCCGCGCGCAAGGGACCATCTCCGACCAACACGAGCCGACAGGTGGGGAACTCCCGCAACACGGCCGGCATCGCCTCGACGAGAAAGCGGGTGCCTTTCTGGACCTCATGCAGCCCGACTGTCCCGATGACCGGCGCGGTTTCCGGCACACCGAGTTCCCGCCGCATCCGCACGGTATCGACGGCTTGCGACAGCCGCTCGGGATCCACGCCGTTGTAAATCACGGCGACCCGGTCGGGATCGACCAATTTTCTGCCGCTCCAGGTGTCTTTCACATACTGGCAGATCGCGACATACCCGTCGGTGCAGCGATCCATGAGTTTTTCGATCGTCCAGAACAGCGGCCGCAAGGGCGAGCGGTCGAAATCCAGCGTCGCGTAGCCATGGAGCGTGAACACGACCATCGGCACACCGGCCAGTCTAGCCGCAACCCTCGCCAACACTCCCGCAATCGAACTGTGCGCGTGCACGATGTCGAATCGTTCGCGCCGGAGCAATCGCACCAGGTCCAAGAACCCGAGCAGGTTCATCGGATTCATGCCCCTTCGCATCCGGACGGGGAACACCTCGATCCCACGGGCGCGAAACTGTTGATCCATCGGATAGCCGGGCCCAAACGCCGCCGCCACCTTGAATTCACGACGATCCAATCCGTCCAAGATGGCATACACCACCTGCCCGAGCCCTCCGGCGGTGGTCGTCAGCACATGCAACACGCGCGCGCTCATCCTCCCACCTCTGCATATACATCCAGGGTACGCCTCGCCGACGTCTTCCATGAAAACTGCTTCGCCCGGCAAAGGCCGGCCTCCACCATGAGGCGCGACGCAGCGGCATCGCACAGTACCGCCTTCATTCCTTGCGCCATGTCCTCGGGATCCAACGGATTCACCAATCGAGCCGAACCGGCTGCCACTTCCGGAAGACCGCCCCGATTCGAAGCCACGACCGGCACCCCGGAGGCCATGGCTTCGATGACGGGAATGCCGAACCCTTCGTGGAACGACGGGAGCACGAACAGCGCCGCTCGCCGGTACAGCTCCGGCAATGCCTGATCCGACACATAGCCCGGCAAGGTAACGTATGATTCCAGCCCCAGTTCTCGCACGCGCGGCAGCGGATCGGGGAAACTCGAGTCGCGCTTTCCCGCCACTACAAGCCGAGGTGCGGCAGGCATGATCCGGCGGAGATACGCGTAGGCATCGAGCAACCCCATGATGTTCTTGATGGCAGCGAGCACACCCACATACAGAATGTAGGGATCCCGCGCCGCCGGCCGATCTTGCCCCTGTTGGGCCCCATTCAAGGGAGAGAATTCCTCGCCGACGCCGTTCGGAACGACCAGAATGTCCTCCGCCCTCGCCCGCATCCAAGGGCAAAACGTCAGGATTTTCCCCTTCACGAATTCGGACACCGTGATGATCCGCGTCGCCTTGCGAATGCCGCGTTTGGTCATGGTCTGAAAATACAGTTTGGTCCAACGGGACCGAAAAAACGTCTCTGCCTCGAACCACGCATCATGCACCGTCAAGACCGTCGGCGTGGGAGCCAGCAGCGGCATCCCGTAGTCGAACGTGATATGCAACAGGTCCAATCGAGCGCGCGTCACCTCGTACGAGAGCGACAGGTGTTCACCCAGCAGAAAAGGTGTGCCTGGGATGGCCCTCCATTCGATGTTGCTTCTGCCCTTATAGAGCGCGGTCAAGACGTCGAGGTCGCGGGGCTTCACAAACAGAACAAACGTATGCTCGGGGGCGTAAGCCGAGGCGGCGTCGATCAACTCCCTGGTATAGCGACCGACCCCGGACCGCAGTCCGAGCCGCGCATCAATGCCGATCCGCACGGACCTCGTTCCTTCCTTCGTTTGCGGGACCTTGACAGCGCATCGACCTCACACTACTCTTCGCGCGCCATGTTGGGCCGCACCATCAAAGACGTCGCATTCAAAGCCATCGCCGGAATCGGCACAACGCTGGCCGGCCCATCCAAACCACTGCATGAGTTCCGCTCGCCGCGCCGCATCCTCGTCTTCCAGGCCGGCGGGGTCGGGGACATCATTCGGATTTTTCCGCTCCTCGAATCGCTCAAGGCGACGTTTCCTGCCTCCGAGCTGTGCACCCTTTCTCCCTTCCACACCACCGTCTTCGGACTCTTGCCTGACCCCGCCATCCTTTCGCGATCCTTCGGCTACAACCCCACCAAGGACCATCGCACGCTCGCAGCGAAGCTCGCCCTCGCACGGCAAATCCGAAACGAGCGATTCGATCTCATCGTCAACCCAGCCAGAGGACAAGGCATGCTCCAGCATGCTGTGTTGACATTTTTGTTCGGCGCGCCGATCAGGGTCGGCTTCGACCACTCCGGCGCCGGCTTTGCCAACAACGTCCGAATTCCACTGACCCCGGACGAACCCATCCTGCATCAGAATCTCAATCTCCTTCGCACACTGGGCATCGCACCCCGCGTGAACCAGATTCGCATCCGCGTACCGGAGTCGGAATGCGCCGCTCTGGATACGCTCTTGGGACATCCGATCGACAGACTGTCTCCGCTGATCGCCCTGCACCCCGGCTCCACGTGGGAATCTCGTCTCCAGTGGAATGTCTCGCGCTATGCGGAGCTGCTCTCCTGCCTCCTGCGACGATACGACGGTACGATCCTGTTGCTCGGGACCGCTCCGGAACGGCACATCGGACAGAAGTTGACAGCGCATCTTGCCTCGCCGCGAGTCGTCAATCTCATCGGAACCACCACGCTGCCCCAAGTCACGGCGCTCATTTCTCGCTGCGCACTGTTCATCGGCAATGATTCCGGCCTGCTCCACATCGCCCTCGGGCTTCGCACTCCATCCATCGGGCTCTTCGGCTACACATCGCCGCGCCAAGTCATCTGCCCCGATGGGCCTTGTGTCGCCTTGCATAAGCCGGGGGAATCCCATCTCTACGAACACCAGCCGTTCTTCACCTTGGAGCAGCCGGGACCGAATCCTCTCGATCACATTCAGGTCACGGACGTTCTGGAAGCAGCCGCGTCGCTGTTGGGTGACGAGGCAGCATCTTCTCCAAGCGACTGGTAGGAAGCCTGCCCCGCTTGTCCCTCGCGCCTGGCCCTCGCTTGCCGGTAGACCACCAACGTCTCTCCGGCGATCCTCTCCCAGGAATAGCGCGGCTGACTCACCGCCTGAAAGCCGATCGTTCCCATCTCCGGTAGCCTGCTCCGCGCGGCAATGGCCCGACGAAAAGCTTCCGTCAGGGCCCCGGCATCGCCCGCTGCTGCAACGAAACCGGTTTTCCCTTCGACGACCAGATCGCGGAAGCACGGCAGGTCGGACGCAATCACCGGCCGTTCGAACGCATAGGCCAAGTGCACCGCCCCGCTGGTCGTGCCCTTGATGTAGGGCAGCGCAACGATGTCGTGCCGCCGGTACTGTCGCTCGATCTCCCCGTTCGGAACATAGCCGGCCTCCAATCGCACATTGGGCAATTCCTTGATACGGTCCAGCAAATCCTCGTCACCGGTGTTGACACGGCCGATGATCGTCGCCGTGACGGCCTCGCCGGCGGCGAGCAAGCGACGCATGGCCTCCAGAAAGGCCTCGATCCCCTTATGTCGCTTCACGCCCATGAACAACACCCGCAGCGGCGCGCCAGAGTCGTCAGGAACCGACTCCTCGCACGCCGCACCGGAGCGAAAGCAGAGATAATTGCCGTGAGGCACCACCGCGGCATCTTTGGTGCCAAGAAGCGGGGCCAGGCGCAGGCGTTGCTCCTGGTCATGCACGATGGCCACGTCCGCCAGCTTGAGTTGCACCGCACCCAACGCCTGCTCGATAGCCGTCGGTGCCCCAACCCGTTCGGCCGTCGTCAATTCATGGACCGTGCGGACGACCGGGATGCGCAGCACACGATACGCGAGCAGCAACGCCGTATCGAACCAAGGCCAGCCCGTGCCCGTATGCAAATGGACGATACCCTGCCCTGCTCGGCGAATCTCGCGAAGGTGCCGCCGCCAGTTCGTAAAGAATTGCCGATACCGCCGTAGCCTCGACCCACCCGCCGGCCCCAATACTTGAAACTCGAGGCCTGGTGCGAACAACCGCCGCTCATCGTCGGGAACCGTCGGGTTGCTTCGGTCCTCAAACAGCGCCACGAGCCTCACGGCACATTGGCCCGTCCCCACCAGCGCATTACCGAGTTGCACGCAGTAATGCAAATACGCGCCGATCGGCATATCGATAACGAGAAAGACCGTGGGATGCGGTTGTATGCTCGCACTGCTCGTCATGCCAGCTCCTGATAAAGCGCCATCGTTTCGCGGGCCATTTTCCTCCACGAAAACCGCTGCGCATGACGCAGGCCCGCCTCTCGCATCGCTGTTCGACGCGTCGCGTCAGTGAGGACGATCGACAATCCATCCGCGATTGAATCGGTCTCCGCCGGATCGACAAGGAGCGCGGCGGGACCGACGATTTCCGGCAAGGCGGCAGCCTTCGAGGCAATGACCGGCACGCCGCAGGCCATGGCCTCGAGGGGCGGAATTCCGAACCCCTCGTGCAACGACGGAAACGCGAAGGCCCTGGCACCCGCGTAGACTGCCGGCAGATCGCTTGCGGTAATCACCCCCGGAAGACACACCGCATTGCCCATCCGTAGCTCGGCGATCCGACGGCGCAGGGCCGGAGTCACAGGCCCGAACGGGCCTGCCAAGACGAGTTGATGCGGCTCGGACACCCGCCCCTGCAGCAAGGCAAAGGCATCGAGGAGACGGAGGAGGTTTTTCTTTTCCTCATGGAACCCCACGAACAAGACATAGGGAGCCCGCAACCCATACCGCGTCGCCGTCTCACGAATCGAATCGACCTGTTGGTCGGGATGGAACTCGTCGCCGATTCCCGGATAGATCACGCGAATGCGCTCCTTCGGACAATTCAGGCGCTCGGCCAGATCATTCTGGGTAAAGCACGACACCGCGACCACAACATCGGCCCTCTCCAGCGCATCGACCGTATGCCGCCGGAACTGCTCCGCACCGGCTCGGTCTCCGGGTGAATAGAGGTCCGGATCCAAGAACTTCAGATCATGCACGGTGACCATCGAACGCTTCGCATAACGCCCCGGCGGTAACCGGAACGTGGGGCCGTGAAACACATCGAACCGGCCGACGAATCGATCGACCGGAAAGGAACAGGCATCGAGGGCGCTCAACAGGCGGAAGGGCACACGGCACAGCCGCTTCTGCACGTTGGCTGCAACGGAGTAGCGATGGATGGTCTCCTCTATGGTCTGACTACGCCAGTTGAAAAACAGCAATGAATAGCTGTGCGACCCGCCCGCCTCGCTCAGTCCGTGCACGAGCCGATGCGTATACTGGTAGAGACCCGCCTGATAAGACGGGCTCTGTAACGCCACCCCGTCAATTCCGATACGCATAGGCCTCCGGCACCGCCCCCATCGAACCGTTTCGGGCGGCCTTCTCATAGACGCGCAGGAGCGAGTGGATGTGAGGCGCTACGCGGAAACGTTCCTCCACCAGTCGTTGCCCCGCCTCCCCCATGGCCCGAGCCCGCTCCGGATGCTGCAGCACCTCGTCGATCCGCGTAGCCAAATCGGACGGATCCCCCTGCCTCACCAGATAGCCGGTTTTGCCGTCCTGGAGCCATTCGCGGATTCCGCCGGCATCGAACGCGACTACCGGCTTGCCGAATGCCATGGCCTCGATTCCCACCAGACCGAACGCTTCCTTCACCGTCGAGGGCACCGCCAACACCGCCGCCCGCTCATACTCACGATCCAGATCGGCCCCGGACAACCACCCGGCAAATCGGACGCGATCTGCCAGTCCTTCCTGCACGACACGCTGTTTCGCCGGCGCCTCCAATGGTCCCTCCCCGATGACGACGGCGCGCCAGGATTGCGCGCGAAGCAGCGGCAGCGCATCAAGGAAGACTTCGATGCCCTTCTCGGCGCTGAGTCGTCCCACGAAGAGAATGGTCTCTCCCTCGGTCCGATCATCCCGACTCGACGGCCGCTTGTCCGTGAAGTGCGGTACGACCGTGACCCGCTGATAACCTTCCCCTCGAATTTCCTCCGCGAAGGCCTCGCTGGGAGCGATCCAACTCGCCAACCGCCGAAGCGCCGGTCGCATGACCCGCCGAAGCAACCGCTCGTACTGCCCCAGAGCCGTCATGGGCTCGCATCCGCTTCTCCGAGGGAGCAGATGCAGACTATGCAACGTAAACACTGTCGGCACCCGTTTGCACAACCACGCCAGGCTGACCGGACTGAATAAACAGTGGCAATGCACCACATCCGGCTTGATGGTCTCGAGCAGTGGTTCAAGCCATCGGCGCATGCCAAATCCACTGAACAGGCCGTGGGGCTTCCGCTCGCACCACATCTCCTCCCCCGGATCGCATTCCGACCCGGTCGGGGTGAGATACAAGACGGGGCACTGATGGCCCTGCAGTCTGAGTCCGGCGCGCAGCTGAGCCAGGTAGACTTCTCCGCCTCCATAGCGCCCTGCGCGATCATGAATATGTAGAATCGTCACGGATCTCCTGCAGTCCTGCGTGCCGTCGATACAGGCCTAGAAACTCCGCCGCACGGCCCATCCAATAGGCCTCGGCGAAACCGGTACCGCCCAATGCCATATGCCGATATGCGTTGAGACCGAATACGCCGGACACCAGATCGTTGTCTTTCAACTGGCTTCGATAGGCCTGCAGCGCCTCTCGCTTCGTCGCCGCGGTGTCCGATATGTCCACCAACACGTTTGGAAACAGCGGCGTCCAGACCTCGTAGGCGAGGCACATGAACGCCGGCCGCCGCTCCGCGATCAGGTCGAGCAGGATGGCCGCCGTCGCCTTATGATCCGCGTGCTCGTCCGTAAAGAACGGGGTCAGGACAAGATCGGGGTTCACGTCATCCAGCAACGCGGAGACCGCCTGTCTTACCGTCTCGGTCGAACGCAAGCGTGCATCCTCCTCATCCAAAAAATACTCCGCCGACACACCCAAGACACGGCATGCGCGCTTGGCCTCTTCTTTTCGCGTCGCGACCAATTCCGCCTGATGGGCAACCTGTTCCGCCCCGGACAACTCCGCCAACCGGCGGTCACCCTGCCGCCCGTCCGTCATGAAGAGGACGCGGACATCCTTGCGGGACTCCGTCATCTTCCGGATGAGGCCGCCACAGCCGACGGTTTCATCATCCATGTGCGGCGCCAATACGACCACCCTGGAACCGGGCACCTCCGTCAACAACTCCACCCCCCGATCCCACCGGCTCCCCATGGTGGCCGCACCCAGGTACCGCGCAAGTCGCTCCGTGTAGTTCACGCCGCGCAGCCAAGCTCCGACCTGCTGTCGGACGCTGCGCTTCGCTTCTCCCCCTGCGTGATCCGCTTCCCGCCCGTTCATCTCGTTGTCCAGCTCTAGTACTGCCCCAACGTACCGGTCGCTTTGGTCCAATTCACGGCGTAGGAGAATACCGCCAAGCCGAGAGGGAAGAGCACCAGGCCGAACAACGCCAGCGCCGCGATCTGCGGTATCAGTTGCTCGATCGAAGCTCCCCGCATCAAGGCTTCTCGCATCCCCTGCACGGAATGGGTGATCGGGAGCAAGGCCGAGAGCGGCCTGGTCCACGACGGCAACACCTCGGGTGGAAAGACCACGCCGCCGAGAAATACGGAGGCAAGGCTCATCACCACACTGATATCCGCCTTCTTGAACACCATGACGAACGCCGCCATGAGAATCCCCACGGCTGCAAAGGACAGGATCGAAAAGAACAAGATCAGACCCGCACCGGTCAGATTCGGATTCTCCAATCGAAAACCGTAAAACGCTCCGCCCACGGCAAGGATGAATAGAAATCGGAGCAACGCCAGCATATAGCTCCAGAGCGAGGAGTAGATCAGCAACGCCGGTACTTTGACTGGCGAGAGCAAGATCATCTCCAGCGTTCCCATCATTTGGTTGTCCCGGATACTCACGTTGAACGTCGCCAAGCTGACGTTCAGAAAGTCGACGAAGGCCACGCCGACCAACAAGAACGCAAAATAGTTGCCGCCGTAGTTCTTGAGCAGAGGGCTTTGGCTCAGTCCCAACACCTGTCCCGCGTAGTACAGCACCGACACGCCCCCGAAGAGCAGCAGCATCTGCGAAAGAAACGCGGTTCGATAGCTGGTGGCCATGAGACAGTCGCGCTTGAGAAATGCCCACGCCGTGCTATTCATGCTCCTCGCGGCCTCCTTCTCGGATCAAATCGCAGAACACTTCTTCGAACTTCGATTCTTCGGCCGTACAAGCCAACACGCGTCCTCGACGCCCCACGATGAATTCGATCACTTCGGGAAACACCGCCCGATCGCGAGGAAACGTCACCTCGAGGGTCCTGATGCCGTTCATGCGCACCGCCTCGGCGCAGTCCACGATCCCGTCGATCGCCGCCAAATCCCGCACATCCTGTTCGGAAAGCCCACCGATTTTGAGGAGATACCGTTGTAGGCTGTGGACCGACTCACGGATTTCACCGATGGTCCCGCAGGCCAGCAGTCGCCCGCGATTCATCACCGCCACCCGATTACAAATCTCCTCCGCTTCCGTCAGAATATGGGTCGTCATCAGCACGGTCTTCTTAAACGTACCCGCCACCCGTTCCCGGATCAGCCCGAGCAAGATTTGCGCATTGATCGGATCGACGCCCTTGGTCGGCTCATCCAGGAAGAGGACCTGCGGCTCGTTCAACAGCCCGCGCGCGATGGCCAGACGCTGCCGCATACCGGTGGAGTAGGAATCGAACCGTTGTTCAACGGCGTCTTTCAACCCCAACGCGTCCACCAGCTCATCGATTCTCCGGTCCACCTCTTTCCCGAAGATGCCGTGGAGCGCCCCGAAGAAACGCAAGTTCTCTCGCCCGCTCAATCGCCAATAGAAACTCCGCTCGTCGCTGGCCACGAGGCCGATCAGGGTCCGCACCTTGGCGCCCTCGGCTACCACATCATGCCCACAGATGGCGGCCCGCCCCGACGAAGGCCGAAGCATCGTGCTGAGCATCTTCACCAGCGTGGTTTTTCCTGCCCCGTTCGGGCCAAGCAAACCGAAAATCTCTCCCGCTTCGATCGAGAGCGAGACGCCCGCCACCGCCGTCTTCTGACGTTGAGAGCCCCCCGACAGCCACTGTCGTAACCCCAGGCGTGACGTGAAGTGCTTGGTCAGCTCAACGGCTTCGATCGTCATGCTCATGACGCGCCCCTTTGTCTCGTTGCCACGGCACCGGTCAGCAAGTGCCGAACGCCCCGACTACGCTCCACAATTTGCACCCGCCAGCTCGGTCTGTGCAGGTGGAGGGCATACTGTGTCCTGGCACCGGTCGCCCAATGTGCCTTGTAGGCTTCCTCCCCGCGCAAAAAGTTGTATTCGCTGATCCCTTGGAAGATCGCGTGCTCCAGAACCCGTGCCTGCATGATCAGCGTCGTGCCCTCGCGCGACCACTCGACGTCGTAGCAGGAGTTGTACGCATACAGCGTGGTCCCGCCTCGCAGACACAGTTCCGCCGCCACGGTGAGTCCGTTGAGCTTCAGCACGAACAGGATCAGCCAGCCGTTCTTCGCAAACAGCCGCGCCATCTCGCTGCGAAACGCCCGATACTCCTTCGACGTCAGCAGCGGATAGTCGGCAAAGCGTTTGGCGTAGAGATCCAGGAATGTCGGGAACTCGCGCTCGATATCGTCGGGATCGGTCAGAGGCAGGAATTCCAGACTGTGCTTCTTCGAGAGGCGGTTGCCGTAGTATTTCACGTTCCGTTGGGTGCTCGTCCCCCGAGTCGCCAAGAACTCCGACCAACCCTTCGGCAAGGCTACGAACGGCAACTTGCCGGTGGGGCCTTCACTCAAACCACGCAGGGTGCGCAGGGATGCCCGATAGGTGCGCAGAGGCGACTCGTCCGGCAATTCCGGCAGATCGAGATAGTCGATTCCCTGTTCAGCGATCGCGGCGGTGATCAAGTCGACGACTTCCGCCTCGTAGCCTGGTCGCGCCAGAATGTCCTGCATATCGGTCAGCGGCGCGCCCAGCAGCGTCGCGCGCGACACGAAGGCCAGGCCTACGGCCCCCATGACTCGGATTTGCAGTGGGCAGGCTCCGACGAGCCGCCCGCCCTCCGCGCGCACCAGCAGCACGCACAAACGCGTGGAACCGCCATAGTGCGTCCAATAGGTGCTCAACCACTCGTGAGTACTGAACGGCGACTTCCCCGCGTCGCGAACGAGGGCGTTCCATTCGTCCCGCAGCCCAGCGAAGGCCGAAGCCTCGTGCAAGACGGTTACGCCGAAGGTTGCCATTGCTCGATTTCCTTCGCCATCCACTGCATATGCTCCACGGTCAAGTCTTGATGGATGGGCAACGCGACCGCCCGCTGTTTCAACCACCCCGCCGAAGGGAATCGCTCGGCGGGCCACTGTGCGTGCGTCTCGCGCCACAAGGGAGCGGCTTCAATCCCGCGACGGCGCAAATAGTCGATCAAACCGTCGGCATCGTCCACGACGACTGGACAGAGCCACGGGCAGGCTCCGTCCGGCAAGGCGGTGAACAGTGGCCGGACCAGCCCGGTGGAACCGATTCGCCCGATCAACTCCGCGAAGTTGGCCCGGCGACGCCGAACGACCGCGGCGTGATCCGTTCGTTCGACGATCCAGCGTGAAAGTGTCGACATGCCCCAGTCGGCGCCCGCAACTCCAAAATCGAGCGAAGGATCATTGGCCCTCGGATGCCTTCGCCGACCGGTCAGCCTGTTCCAGAAGGCGAATGGAATGCCTGCCGTTCCCGCCGCCCGCGCCATCACTCGACGCCGCATCGGGATGCCGACGCGATGCGCGCTCCGTTGGGCCTCGAACCGCAACATGCTGAATGTTTCTTCAGCCGGGGGTGGAACGGCGCTGTCGGACACGGAGGCCGATCGCAGGGCTCCGCCCTCCGGAACCGGAAGAAACTTCCTCAGGCTATAGACCGCCATCGCTCCCGACTGGCCGCAGGCTTGATTGCGGAGATCCCGGCTGTACAGCGCGTGCGCGCAGTCTTCAATCAAGGCCAGCCCATGTTCCCGGCACAACGCGTGCGCGGGCTCCAGTTCGACGGGAAATCCAAAATAATGGATCACGAACAGCGCGCGCGTCCGGGCATCCACCAGCCGATGCAGGGCCGTCCAATCGATCGACAGGCTGGGATCGACATCGTAAAACGCGATGTTCAATTCGGCTTTCACACAGACATCCAGTTCGGCTCCGCAGTGGTAGGCAGGAAACAGCACCCGGTCGCCTGGTTTCAGCCCCAACTGCCGAAGGCCTTGCCACAGGGCATTGCTGGCGCTGAACTGCAGGCTGATCGCGCGGTCCAATAACACTGGGGGCATCCCCATGGCCACGGACGACCACGTTTCGCCGAACAGCACTGGAGCGGCCTGCACCTTCAACGTCACGATTCCGCTCCCGTCCCGCGCCGGCCCCTCCACAGACGCACCAGCCGTTTCAGGCCCAATAAGGTTCGCGAATAGGCCGAAGAATTGAACACTTCCACATGGTGGTGCCGACGTGTATGGGTCTGCCAGCGACTGGTGAAGTGGGTTTGCTGATCGAGATCGATCTCCTTGGCGAGACCTTCGCGGAATGACTGCTCGATCGCGTGACGAATCACCCCGCTTCCTGGAGACGCCTTGTCTACTCCGGCCACATAGGTGGTCTTTTCCGCATAGAGCGTTCCCTCGTAAAGCAGACCGAAAATCGTCGCCATCGGCCGATCGTCGATCTTAAGCACCCACGCACGCCAAGCCTGACGCTCCGCATGTCGTCGAATGATCTCCCGGTAGAAGGCCTTGAATTCATCCCGCTCCGACAGCGACTCTCCATGCCGCACTTTCCAACTCTGCGCCTCGATGCCAAGGAAGTGATCCAGATAGGCCTCCACCTGTTCCGGTGCGTCATAACGGTCGAAGGCCAACCTGCCCAGACTCTCCAGGATTTGCAGTTCCTTTTTGGCGCGTTTGCGATGGTGCCCCGTTTTGGCGGCGAAGTACGCATCCCATCCGCCTCCGAGGTCAACAATGGCATTCTCCCAGGTCGCGATCGGCAAGACCGACCAGCCTCTCCTATGGTTGGCGAACGACAGTCGCATGAGTGTCTCCGAAACGCCCGATGAATCCGACATGCCGTAGAGCGAGAGGATATCCCACTCCGCTCTGGCATCGGCCAGGTGGTCTAGGATGGCGGAGACGCACTCATCCGCTTGCTCCGGGGCTATGACGAAGTTTCCCCGGACATTGCAACGGTTCAGCAAGAATCCCAATTGCCGCACCGGCAAGCCCTTCACTGTCTTGGTAGTCCGCATGAGCGGGGCGACGCCGACGAGTCGGTGCCCGTCCCGAACCAGCAGCACACATAACTCGCCGTCCTTGACGAAGTGCTCGCACCAGAGGCTGACCCATTCATGGGTTACGTAGAGATCGGGGTTGAGTGAGTGCGCGACGAGACGATCCCACTCCTCCTTGAGAGGAATGAGATCGCGCACCGCCGTCACTCGTTCAATCTGCAGCATGTCAGACCTTGAGCCGCTCGATTAGGAACCCGGCACGTGCGGGGACACCGATGCGCCGACTTCAACGACCGCCGCCGGTTTCAGGCGCTCGTCCCGCTTGGGGCGCTTCCGACTCTCGAAGGAGGGATCCGGTTCGATATACAGCAGTCTCGGACGGCGCCGAATCATCGCGGTTCGCCGCGATGTGATTCGCTGAATCTCACGAAATCCAAAATGGGCAGACATGTTCAGCGAGGAGACATTCGTGGTTTGCGTAATCGTGATGCATTTTCTGTAGCCTTGCTCCTTGAAGGAGAGAAACGCGTACTCGAGCAACGCTCCCGTCACCATAGACTTGCGATACTCCGGGTCGACTACCAATCCGTTCCCGTAGACGGTCGTGGGCCCCAGATCAAATTCGAGGCCGATCTGCCGGAGGTGATACCGCTCCACCCCCATTCCCAGGTGCCCGACAAGGCGGCCCCCGTCGAAGGCTCCGAAACCGATCTCGTGGGCTCCCCGGAACAGAAAGTAGTAGAGCTTTTGTTCGAGGCTCATCCGCGGCGCCAATATCGGATAGTCGGCCTCCGTCAGTCGACGAATCGTGTAGCGGGAACGAGCCGTGTAGCGCGGTAGGATGGTGGTCAAATCCAACTCCAAACACAGAAACTCTTCATTCAACCGCACAAACCGTCGCATCCGCCAGGCGACTCGATCGACAAGCCCCTGCCAGCCTTCGTTAGCCAGCACCTCGCCCAATTTCTTCACCCGTCTCAACATCGGCAATGATCTCTTTTCCCGTCGGCGGAAACCCGATCGTAGGTCACCGGAGTCTCGGCCAATTCGAGGAGGACTCGTTCTCGGGTGTAACAGAATGCGATCCGTGCCCCGTGAAAGCCGCAGGCTTCGACAGGGGGGCACACCACGCGCGCGCCCTCCGATTTAAGCCGCACCATCTCAGCATCCAGGTCATCGGTCTTGAAGCACAGGTGGTGGACGCCCCCGCCGGTTTTTTGGAGAAAGCGTGTGATCGGCGAGGCGGCACCCACCGGTTCAATGAGTTCGATGCGACGACCCAAGGACGGCTGAAACAAAAACAGGGCCGACACTTTCTGCAGGGGATCGGTCAGCACGGGTGAGTCCACTTCCGCCCCGATCGAACGGGCGATCGCTTCATAGACCGCGTGGATCGACGGCACCGCGATGCCGACGTGATGAAGGGCACCGCCCGACACACCCGACACACCCCGCGCTCCGACATCGAGCACTCTGTCCAGTTCCCGTGCCCATTCGCTGTTCATCTCGTCGGGCGCGTCGATCCCATTGATGCCGCTCATACGCATTGTTCCGCCGTAACGGTTTGTGGCGAGCCGAGGGTGTGAGACTCACGACCCCGATCCCAGGCCGTCAATGCTTCCCTCGTCACCGACCAAGCCGGCGAATCGAGGTGTTGATGCACGGGAAGCGCCACGACATGCGCACGGAGAGAGGCTTCCTCAGAAAACTTCTCCGCGGGAAACAGAGGATGAAGCTCCCGCCACATCATGAAAGTCTCCAGCCCCCTTGCGCGGAGGAAGCGCCGAAAGGCTACCGGATCCTCCACGGTCACGGGGTAGTACAGGGGGCACGCACCCGCTGGAAGGTCACTCAAGAGCGGAGCCACGCAAGAAAGCGTGCGAACGAATGAATCCATCGTGAGATAGTTGCGCCGGCGCGCCATTCGAATCGCCTCATGATCCGCGGTCAAGAATAAATGCCTGGAGACCGCCGTCATGCCCCATTCGCCGCGCTCAACCGCGAATAGGGGCACCCACAAGGGTTGCTTCCGCCAGGAATCATGCGAGGTCTTCGCACTCACGCCGCGTGCCGCCCGCGCCAAGGGCTCCAGACATTTGCGCACCCCCTCGAACCACCCGGTCCCTCGAAACTCCATTTCCAGCAATTGCTTGGTTGCCCGCAGGACCTCATACCCGCTTGGAGGCTGCCCAGGCTCGGGCATTTGCAGATCCGGATTGTTCACCACCAGAGCGCCGCCGAACGGCATAGCTACGCTCTTCCAGAGGCTGAATACGGCCACATCGCCATCGCCTCCGACAGGCCTACCCTCACGTCGGCTATAGAGGGCCATGGCGCAATCCTCGATGAGCGCGAGGCGGTGACGGCGGCAGAGGGCCAGAATCTCGGTGAGGTCCTGCGGGATTCCGTAGTAGTGAATAACGTACAAGGCTCGCGTTTCCGGCCCCACCTGCTGTTCGATGGTCCGTGCGTCGAGCGTCAGGCCCCGTCCCACACCATAGAATGAAATGCCCATGCCGGCAGCCGACAACACGTCGAGTTCGATCCCGCAATGATAGGCCGGAAAAAGCACCTGGCTGCCGGCTTCCAATCTGAGAGCTTTGAGCGCATGCCACAGGGCGTTGCTTCCCCGAAAATAGAAGCGGGTCCGCTCCGGCGTAAACGGTTCGGGCCACAGGCGCGGCCGAAGGGCGGACTGAACCGCCTGCTTCGTCAAGCGCGGGAGCGGATGGGCATGAATGGGCGGATTCGAGTCAGTCATATACCCCGGCTTCTTGCGTGGGCGTCGCTCTCGGCCGGAGCAAGTCACGCACGACGCGGGCGCCGCGCAGCAACCTCGAGCGGGCTCCCTCGTGAAAACATTCGATCTTGAGATACCGTTCCGCGTGCGATGTCCACCGTTGAACGTAGGGCCACGTCATCAAACAGTCGATTCTGTCCGCACCGCTGCGCCAGGTGTCGCGCAGATACTCCTGCATCATCACCATTCCCGGCGAATGTTTCGCGAACTGGACGTTGTGTTTCGTGACAAGGGCGAACGAGGTGCGCCCCAGGTCCACGGAAAACCAG
Organism: Nitrospiraceae bacterium; assembly: GCA_019637075.1. Taxonomy (NCBI): domain Bacteria; kingdom Pseudomonadati; phylum Nitrospirota; class Nitrospiria; order Nitrospirales; family Nitrospiraceae; species Nitrospiraceae bacterium. The sequence goes on from JAHBWI010000001.1 coordinate 769,265, forward strand.
CCGGCTACGGGCTTGCCGTCCACCGTCATGAGTCTCACTTCGGCCGCGCCGCTCCTGGAGAATTCCTTCCCGAGAAACAAACCCGCTTCGGCCGAGACCCGGTCGCTCTCCGGCGACTGCTCCTGTTTGTGCCGGTGATTGTCCTCCTGAAGGCTGTAGACGATCCGAAGCTGCCGATCGACTTCGGCGGGTTCCCTCGTACAGTGAAACTCCAGGGCACCGGCCCGCCGCAAACGGTTCTCGTTATTGCGCAGATGCTTGCGGAAGTGCACCCCGCAAGAATGCAGAAAATCTTCCCACTCCCTTTGGATCGGCATCACCGAAGCTTGATTGAACGATTCCCACGCGCCTAGGGACAGTCCGTTCGGAAGACCGAGCCGGGGCAACGCCGCCACCGTACGCGATTGTTCGGCCACCCCCTCGAACCGGGCAAGATCCCAATCCTGCCGATGCTCGGACAGGTACGCCAACATGGCCGCAAGCACCTGATCCGACTCGTCCGCCACCACGAAATCGCCTCGATACCAGGGCAGGCTTTCGTGCAAAAAGCACAATTGCCTCAGTGTGATGCCGCAACGCATTACTCGGCGAATCTGGAGGGGTGCGAACCCGACGAGGCGACCGTCCTGCCGGACGATCAGGACGTACAGCTCGTGCTCCGAGCAAAACCACCGCCGGCACATCGTGAACCACTCATGCGTCAGCAACAGATCATGCTGCTTCGAGTCCCGCAGCAATGCGTTCCACTCATTGCCGACCGCAGAGAACTCTCCGTCAGTCGCGAGGCGCGTGACCGTCAGCATATCTGGCCTGCTTCCTAACTCTTCGAACCGGAACCCTACACCTGTGCGTGTGTCCGCCTCGGCGCGCGTTGCCCCCGTTCCCGCTGAATCGGCCCCTGGTGCTCCGCGTCCAAGACGGTTACCCAACGCATCCCCAAGACCTTCTGCACGCGAACGCGACGTACCTGCCGAAACTCGAAGTGCCGCGCCAGAGCCAACGAACTATGGTTGAGGGTCTCGATCCCCCCCAGAACACGTTTGAACCCTTCGTCTTTCAGACGCAACATGACGGTTTCTTTCAAGAACCCCGCCGCTTTTCCGCCCCTGTAGCGGGGCTCGACCTCGATGGCAAGATTGACGATGTGTCGGTCGTCCGGCGGAATCGGGTAACAAAATTCACGATTCACCGGTGAGTATTGTCTCCCGACCAGCATCCACCCCGCCCAGGCCATCCCGTCATACAGCGCAAACACCCGGCAGCCCTCCCCGATCGCATCCAGGAGCACCTGCCGATCCGCTTCGGGCAATGGGCAGGCCTGCGAACCGAGGTCCGTCGCGCCGACTTCCCGAACCGTAAATGAGGGATGTTTCGTATAGCGCGGCAAGAGCGTATCCAGGGACCGCTCGACATGGATCAACTCCTTGGAGTCATACATCAGCTCGAACAGTCGGCTCATCCGCCGCCGTACTGCTCCCCATAACTCTTGCCCCACGCCGCCGCTCCTCCCGGTCCCAGTCGCTACCGCACCGCCGGAGTGATAATGACCGTCTGCGTAGTCTTCCCGCTCGCGCCGGTCAAGGCGTCGCGCACCTGCGGACCCAGCACGATGGCCTGTTCGAAGAACACCAGCGGGAACAAGGCCTGCAGGACATGGCCGAAGAACTTGTCCATGTCGGCCACGAAGCTCCTCGGGACGAATATCACGTCGCCCGGCTGCAGCTGCACGTTGGGCGTGAGCTTGTTCCCCTCGAAAAACTCGTCCATGTTCAGCCGCTGCAAATCCGGTTTGCCCGCCTTGTTGCGGACGAGCACGACACTCGTCCGGTCGGCTCCGTCGGTAAACCCGCCGGCTTTGGAAATGACCTCCGCCGCCCGCATCGAACTCTCCAGCGTAAAGACCGACGGCGCTTTGACTTCGCCGAGCACGTAGACTTTATGGCTCTTGATCGAACGTACCGAGAGGCTGACCTGTGGATCGACAATGCGATCCTTGAGCCGATCCTGGATCACCCGCCGCAATTCCGTGACGCCCAGCGTCTTCACGTCGATCTCGCCGACGAGGGGATAGAAGATGATCCCCGACCCAGGGACCGTGATCTTTCTGGTGAGATCGTCGTACTGATACACCTCGACTTCTACTTCGTCGCCGGGCCCGAGGGAGAACTCGCTGAACTCAAAGGCGGGCTGTCCTCCGGGCGGCTCTTCCGGCTCATGCGCCATCTCCACCACCTTGCTGGCGCACCCGATCCCGAACTGAGTACAAAACACCGCGATCACCAGCCACACCGCCGCCCGCATCCGCCACGTATTGCGCATCAGAAGTATCCCAGCCCCTTTAGACTCGCCATGATCTTTTCCGCATCTTCAGTCAGCATGTCCTCGCCCTTGGCCTCGAATGGCTCGGCGGCCTCGCTCCACTGCACCGACCGGTTGGCCAGGCACGCGTCGGTGAATACGTCCTCCAACACCCTCCCATCGAGGTCGGCCGGTACCGGCACGTCGAGGGCGTACAGCATCGTGGGGAAGAGATCGATCAGCCTCGCGTCCGTCATTCGCCGATGTCGAATGTTGGTCCCATGCGCGACCAAGACGCCATCCATTCGATGGTGTGCCGAGAACCACGGCCACTTCGGCTTGGCCCAGAGCCCCCGACGAAAGACCCCGAATCCCAGCACCCCGACCCCGTACGTTTCGAAATCGTTGAAGCACAAGATGATGTCCGGCGCCGCTTCGACGAACGGACCGTCATAGACCTCTTCGCGTCGTTTCGCATAGGTCAACAACGGCTGCCCGGTGCGCGGGTGAACGACCTTCCGCAGCGCGGCGATGACGCGATCCCTCACCTGCTCGTACTGCTCGGGCGGCACACTGCCGTGCGGCTCCCGGCCTCGCAGGTTGATATAGATTCCCTGCTGATCGTCCAAGTCCATGAACGCGACCGTCCGATCCCAATCCACGCACTCGATGAGATGTGTCTCGGATTCGGCATTGCACTCCGCCGACGCGCGGTCTTCTTCCGCCGCAGCCGATCTGCGTACACCGATTCGCTCCAAGACCCGCCCCGCCTTCTGTACGACCCGATGGCTGCGGATCTGGTCCTGAATGAGATTCGACAGATAGACGCCTTCCTTCACCGTCAGGAATCCTTCTTGAGCCAGCCACCGGTTGGTCAGGAAAAAATCGGTGGTCGGGCCAAAGCCGTGATCCGACACGATGAACAGGGAAGTCTCCGGCCCGGCGGCCTCGCGCAGGGCACCCAGATGTTGATCCATACGGACGAAAAATTCGTCGAGCAACCGCCGCACTTCCGCGGCATTCGGCTCGCGGTCCGCTTCGGGATCGTTGAACAGGAAATTGCCGAAGGCATGTTGCAGCCGATCGGTCTCGGTGATCGTGGTCATGAAGAACTCCCAGGGCTTTTCCCGCATGAGATACAGGGAGATCTCCTGACGCCGATCCATGCAAGCGATCATGTCCCGCAGAATTTGCGGCTTCTCGTTCGCCCGGTAATTGGTCCACCACACGTCGGTGGAAAAGGTCCCGAAGCGCGCCGTGAGCTCCTTGTACAGTTCAGGCGGATGCGCCTGACGAGCCTCGGCATCCGGCGGGGTAAGCATCCCCGTCAGCATGAACCCGTCGACGGGGTATGGGGGAAAGGTGATCGGCACGTTGATGGCGCCCACCTTTTTCCCGTGTGTCGTGAGAACTTCCCACAGGCTGCGCGCATGGATGTCACGAAAGCTGATGATGCGCTTGCCTTTCCGGCCCGGCGCAAACTTGTAGAAGTCGTAGATCCCGTGACGGCCCGGATCTTTCCCCGTCATGAACGACACCCACGCGGGCCCCGACACGGGCGGCACGACGGAACGCAACGGCCCGCTCACGCCTTCGCCGATCAGCTTCGCAAGATGAGGCAACAATCCGCGATGCATCATGGGGGTGAGCACATCGAACGTCGCCCCATCGAGCCCGACCACCAACACCTTCTGTGTCCCTGTCTCGACCATAGGCCCCCTTTCTCTGCTCCTCCCGGCGGATTTCCGCCCTGTCCCGACCGTCCCCTATAGTCAGGTCGAGGCGAGTACAATTCCACCTGCGATAGGTTCTCCGTGATGCTCCAACGTGAACCGCCCCATAGCCGCAATGGCTCCGAACGCATCGGCCACGACCGGTGCGTCCAGTTCGAGCTCGACCTCCGCCACCTCGGAGGCTTGGATCTCTCCGGCATCCGCCTCCACAAGCGCCAACTCCGCCGGATCGAATCGCTTGGCGATCCTGGCAATGCGCGCCGTCGTTTCCTGCGTCGTGCCTTTCCAGGTGGCCCGATCGCCGAGCCGGCCCGGTCGATCCGACAGCCACAGCAAGGAGGCTCGCAGGCGATCGCGACAGACGACGGGCCCCTGATCGACGAGCACCTGTCCACGGCGCCACTCCTGCTCCGGCGCCTCGATACCGACGCAATCTCCTTCAGGCGCCTCGGTCACATTGGGCGCGAGAAATTTTCTGATGCCCCATGTGTCCGGCAGGCGCAACCCCTCGGGCATCACCCACAGCGGGCACCCCGTGCGCAATACGCCGGACTCGACTCGACCCACCCCGATGCGGCATCCCTCAACGTCGTAGGAGTCCTGGATCGGCAATCGCAAGGCCTCGCTCATCCGCTGGGCCCGCTGAAACCCACCGAGCGTCTCCACCACCGTCGGCCCCTGGTACCAAGGCATCTCTTCCGAACGGGTGACCAGGTTGTCCCCCAACCGCGCGGCGATCGGAATCACCTCTGCCGCGCAGACACCGCAGGCCCGCAACACGCGCTCGACTTCGCTCTTCATCTCGGCAAACGCGCGTTGCGAATAACCCACCAGATCCATCTTGTTGACGACGACGGCAATCGACTTGATCCCGAGCAGTCCGAGGATGTAGCAGTGCCGCCAGGTTTGCTCCTTGATCCCTTGCGTGATGTCCACCAACACCAGCGCCGCTTCCGCCTGAGACGATCCCGTGACCATGTTCTTCAGGAACTCCCGGTGCCCCGGGGCGTCGATGATCACATAGCGACGGCCTCCGTGCTGGAATTGCATTTGCGCCGAATCGATCGTGATCCCCTTCTCGCGCTCCTCGGCAAAGTGATCGAGGATGTGCGCATATTCCCACTGAACGCCTTGGCGTTCGGCCGCAGCTTGAATTTCCTCGAGCTTGCCGATGGGCAAGGAATCGGTATCGTGGAGCAGGCGGCCGATCAGGGTGCTCTTTCCGTGGTCGATATGGCCGACGATGACGACGTGAAGCGCTTGCTCGCTGAGCTGGTGAGGAGTCTGGTGATCGGTCATCACATGTACCCCAGCGCGCGAAGTTTCTGCATCGTAAACGCGTCCTCTTTGTCTTGCGCCCGTCCCGCTCGTTCGGCCGTCGTAGTCGTCTGCAGCTCGATCAGAATATCGGCGACGCTCGCGGCGTCGGAATCGACCGGGGTGCAGCAGTGGGTACACCCGATGCTCCGATACCGCTTGCCGCCGTCGCTCATGTAGAGGGAGGTCATGGGGATGCGTTCCCGTTCGATGTAACGCCAGATGTCCAATTCGGTCATGTGCAGGATCGGATGGACCCGCACATGGCCGCCCTCGTCCGAGACCGAGCGGTATTGGTCCCACAACTCGGCGGGCTGATTGACGTAATCCCAGGTGAATTTGTCGTTCCGTGGCGAGAAGACCCGTTCCTTGGCGCGGATGCCGTGCTCGTCGCGGCGAATGCCCAGCAACAGCGCCTCGAATCCGTATTTCGCAATGGTCATCTTCAACGCGTCGGTCTTCAACGCCGAGCAGCAATCGAGCTTGGCACCCTTCCACGGAGCCATGCCGGCGTCGATCGCCTCTTCATTGCGCCCCACGATGAGATTGAGGTTCCACTTCCGGGCGTACTCATCCCGAAATCGATAGATCTCCGGAAACTTGTAGCCGGTGTCGATATGAATGACCGGAAACGGAATACGCCCGAAGAACGCCTTGCGGCACAGCCAGAGCATGGTCGTGGAATCTTTACCGATCGACCACAACATGGCCATGTTCTTGAATTGGGCGTAAGCTTCCCGAATGATGTAGATACTTTTATTTTCCAGAGCGGTCAGATGATCCATTCGGCCTCCTAACAAGACACTCCACAGGGTTTGGTGAGGCACTCGAGAATCGTGCCCGCCAACTGCTCGATGTGCAGTCGGCCGTCGACGGCAAGCGCCTCGGGCAACAGGCAATGGCCGTCGTATTGGGTATGCATGCCGGTCATCGGGCCCTTGCGGAAAATCACCGGCTGGGTGACGTTCGCTTTCAGATCAAACCCGTCCTGAGGCACACACACCAAGTCCGGCGCCGTCGAGGTGGCTTGACCGTGGTACAGCGCGTCACCGAGATAGATGTCCCGCACGACCGGCCGCCCGTCCGGCGCCCGCAATCCCGCCAACGCACCGGCCAACTCCTCGAGCACGGACTGCTTGTCGATAGCCGACACCGTGCCCCGAGGATACCGGCCCTCGACATGCACGAAGAATCTCCCAGGGTCCATCGCAAACACCCGCGTCTCGTCCGCAATGCGATCGAACCATTGCCCCTGTTCGCGCAACCGCAGCCACCCTTCCTGCTGCAGCCAGGCATTGAGATTGACCTCTTGGTCCAAAACCGTGAATCCATGATCCGACAACGTCAGGAACAGCCCCTCCCCATCCGTCATGTCCATGAAGCGATGGAACAACCGGTTCACGACGGCATCGACATGCCGGTACAGCTCGAGAAACGGTTCGTGGTGGGGATGAGCCGGATTCCGCGCCGCGTCGAAGAAAAAGTGCTGCAGCCGGTCCGTTTCGGTGATAACGCCGAGGAAGAGGTCCCAGGGTTCACGCTCCAGGAAATGGAGAAACGCTTCCTCTCGTTTCTGCAGGGCGTAGCGGATATCCTTCAGGAAGGCCGGCTTATCGGTGACGGCCTTCCCCGCATCGACGTCGGCCACGTAGTCGATCGATTTCAGGTACTCGTAGGCCGCCTCCGGATAGGTGCCCTTCTGAAGATCAGGACAGACGAATCCCGCTGTCATGATCCCGTTGATCGGCCGTGCCGGATAGGTCTGAGGAATGTTCAGCACGATCGATCGCAAAGGTTCGGGAAACGCCCCTTCGAGCCGCGCGGCCAAAGAGGAGGTTCGCCCTCCCGCCGTTCCCCCGACGATGTCCCACATCGTCGGCGCCTGCACGTCTCGCGCACTGGGGAAAAAGAGCTGGTAGCTGCGGGGCCGGAGATCCATGAACCCATAGATGCCGTGTTCGCCGGGATTGACCCCGGTCATGAACGACGTCCAGCAGGTGGAGCTGATTTCCGGAATGGATACCTGCATCTGGTGCAACCGATAGCCCCGCCCGGTGATCTCCCGGAAACCGGGGAGAATGCCTTGATCCATATATTCCTGCAGCAGCGACGAGGGCACCCCATCGAGACCGATGCCCATGACCTTTCTGCGCGTGGTTTGTTCCGACATGTCCGCTGATTCTCCTATCCGCTGACGTATACGAAAACAGTTCTCTCTGGAAGCGGCACAGCAGGCGTTCAGCCGAGACAACCGTCGGCCTGGTCGATAGCCCAACCGAGGATCACGGTCCTCAGCGCTTGGCTTCGGCGTCGACTCGCTGAGTGCTCGGCGGGCGCATGGCGGGAACCGCGTACGAGGACGACGTTCCGGCCCCCCCACTCGATGAGTGGGGGGCCTGTGTCAGCAGGGTGCGGCGTTCGAGCGATTGCACTAAGTGAAACAGAAGCCGGTTGACCGGCACGGACAATCCCAACCGATCCGCTTCGCGAATGACAGCGCCGTTGATGGAATCGATCTCCGTTTTGCCGCGACGCTCCAAATCCTGAAGCATCGTGGTCTTATTCGGTCCGATCCCCTGGAGAGCCCGAAACAACGGCCGGACCGGGTCGTTGGCTTCATCGATGGCCAAACCCTTGGCGCTGGCGACCGCCGCCACCTCGCGCACCGCCAGGCTCATGATTTCCTGGAGATGCTGATCTTCCAGCATTTCCCGGCAAGACAGGCCGGTGATCGCCGAAAGCGGATTGGCCGCCGCGTTCATCAGAAGCTTATTCCAAAGAGACGCCTCGGAATCCTTCACCACCTCGACCGGAAAACCCGTCTGCTTGAAGACTTCGGCCACTTCGAGGAATCCCGGCTCGTTCACATTGTCGAACTTGGCCAGCCGCAAGGCTCCGCTTCCGCCGGAAAACCGAATTCGATTCTCGGCCAGCGGCATCGAACTGTAGGGCAGGGATCCGCAGAAGATGCGCTCCTTTGCCACGACCTCTCCGATCACTTCCATGTTTCCCACACCGTTTTGGAAGGACCCTACGTAAGTCTCAGGCCCGACGACGTGATTAGTACAGTTCACGGCGGCCCTGGTGTCATACGTCTTCACGAACAACAGGAGCACATCGACGGCTCCCTCGAGCCGCGGCCCGAGCGTAATCGGCACCCGGACGTTTCGCTCCACGCCCTCCGGGTCCACCAGCCAGATCCCCTTGGAGCGGATAACACGAATCGTCTTTCGATTACGCTCCACCAGAGTCACATCTTGGCCGCTTTCCTTGAGCAAACAGGCGAACAAGCTCCCGAGGGCGCCCGCTCCGACGATGGCGATTCTCATCTTGTCACCTGCCCTTTCGATTACGCATCCGCGACCGACGACCGCTGCGTTTCTTCGAACCGGCGCAACAATTCGGCCCGCACAATCTTGCCGCTTGGATTCCGGGGCAACGAGTCGACCGCCTGCACATGCCTGGGGACCTTGAAGCTGGCCAACCGCTCCGAACAAAACCGGCGAATTTTCACGAATTCCATGGGCGCTCCCGCTTTGGGCACGACGAACGCAGCCACCACTTGGCCGCGCACCGGATGCGGCACACCGACGACTGCAGCGTCCTGAATATCCGGATGCGCGTACAGCACCTCTTCCACTTCCTGTGGATACAAATTCTCCCCGCCCGTGATGATGAGGTCGTCTTTCCGGCTCACGAGGAAAAGAAAACCTTCGTCGTCGAGATACCCCATGTCTCCGGTATGGAGCCATCCATTCACGATCTTCAGTACCGTCTTTTCCGGATCGCGATGGTACCCCTTCATGACATGCGCTCCTCGGCAGCAGATCTCGCCCACGGTCATCGGCCGAAGCGGACGGTGGTCCTCGTCAAGAATGGCGATCTCTACGCCACGGACAGCCTTCCCAACCGACCCGGCTTTACTGAGCGCATAGTGTGGTTCCAAAAAGCTGATTGCGGGGCAGGTTTCCGACTGTGCGTATGCGTTATAGAGAGCGGCGCCTGGGCAGACCTGGCTCAAACGCTTGATCACCTCCACCGGCATCGGCGCGGCGCCGTAGACCAAGGTGGTCAACGAGTTCAAATCGGATGGATCAGCCCCCTCGAGCAGGGTGATATAGATGGACGGAGTGGCGAACATCAGGGTGGGCCGGCATGCGGCGATGGCGGCCACCAGAGATTTCATTTGAAACGACTCCACCAGGACCGAGCTGCCCCCCGCCCGAAACAGAGTGACCACGAATGCATTGAAGGCATTGTGGAAAAACGGTGTGACCATCAAGGAGCGACTTTCGGAATCGATCCGCAGCGCCTCGATCCATCCGTCGATCGCGGCAAGGCAATTCCGGTGCGTACAGACGGCGCCTTTCGGTTTTCCCGTTGTCCCCGATGTATAAAACATCAGGGCCTCGTCTTCCGCCCGCACCACCACTCCGGGTTCCGTACGCGGATGACGCCCCAGCAACTGTCCGTATCGCGAGTCCTCCCCGTGGTCGAAGTCCGTCCGCATTCCAGGCCTCGGCGGCATGGACTCGACCCATATCACCCGTTCGAGGCCGAGAAGCTCCTGCTTGACAGGCGCAAGCACGTCCCGAAACTCCTCACCGAGAACCAACACCGCGGCATCCGAATGGTCGACGACGTAGCGCAACTCCTCCGCCTTGTATTTCACGTTAACCGGGACACAGACCGCGCCGGTCTTCAGGACGCCGAAAAAACACACAACAAACTCGACCCGGTTGCCGATGAGCAGCGCAACTTTGTCGCCGGGCTTTAGCCCGCCCGCCAAAAGACCGTTGGCGAACGCATTCGAGGCTTGATTGAGTTCCCGGTAGGTATACTGGGAATCTTTCGTCACGATGCAGGGGGTTTCGGGATAGGCAGCGGCGCTTTCAGGCAAGATCCCCGCCAACGTCGTTGCGGTACGTGAGATCTCAACCCGGTCGAGCACGCTCGGCTTCTCCTGCATCACGCCTCAGTGCGCGCCGATCCGGCGCGCGACTACCAGCACGGTTTTAGCCAACACCTTCACATCCAGCCGCAGGGAAAAGTTGCGGACGTAATGCATGTCGTAACGAATCCAGTCGTGAAAGGCCGCCTCGCTCCGGCCGTTCACCTGCCACAGCCCGGTAATGCCCGGCTTGACGCTCAGACGCGCATCGCGCCAACTGGGGGAGAATCGCATCTCTCCCATGGCAAGGGGGCGCGGCCCCACCAGGCTCATTTCGGAGCGCAGCACGTTGATCAACTGAGGCAATTCGTCCAGGCTCGAGGATCGTAAAAATCCGCCGACGCGGGTGACCCGAGGGTCTCGAGCCATCTTGAACATCGGCCCATCCACGCTCTTCTGCGCCCAGAGTTCGGCCTGCCGCGCTTCGGCATCCATCCGCATTGTTCGAAACTTGATCATGTCGAATTCCCGTCCCCCCAGCCCAGAGCGGCGCTGGCGGAAAAAGACGGGACCGCACGAATCCAGTTTGATGGCCAGGGCAATCAACAACAGGAGGGGCGAGACGGCCAACAAAATCAGTGCCGACACAACGACGTCAAAACTGCGTTTGCAACTCTTCCGGTAGTTACAGGTCACCGTCGCGGGCAACACACGTCGTCGCCGGGGCCAGGGATGCGCATTGTCGGCAATCGTCAACTTGGAGGCCGGTTGATCGCAGGTCACGACGCAGTCGCGAGTCCTTCCGTGCTCCTCGGTTCGATAGCCATCACCCACGACCGAGTACTCGATTTTGGACGCTCTCGCGACCACCACGGACTGTCCGAGAATACTTTCCCGGACCAAACTCCCCTCCGACACCCGCACTCCGTCCCCGATCACGGCCGGCCCAATCACATACGCGTCATCGGCGATCACACAATTTCGGCCAAGCACGACCGGTCCGATGACGTGCGCACTGGGTGACACCTGAGCATCCTTGTCGCACCACACGCGATCTCCGAGTGGGATGAAGCGGCTCTCGTCGAAGAGAGACTGATGCAGAACGATCTGATGCACTTTGAGGTATTCGCTCAGTCCATTGATCTCGGAATGAAAGCCGCGGATCGGCCGGAGATTGACCGCCAAGCCTTTGCCGGCGAGAGCCGGCAACAGTTGTTCCTTGATATCGACGTAACCTCGCGCCGCAATGTGTTCGAAAATTTCAGGCCGAAAGGCGTAAATCCCCGCAAACCGGTGCTGTTTTCGGCGATCACGAGAGGGGTGCAAGATTTCGAATCCCCTGATCAGCCCTTCCTCGTTAGAGAGCACATTCTCCAGCGGTTTAGGCTCCGGAACTTCGCGACCAAGGACCCCCAACGTGGCGATCCCCCCGACGGCAAGATGACTGCGCAGAAAACCCTTCAGATCAATCGAATTCAGGTAGAGATTCCCGTTCACGACGCAAAACGACTCTTTCCCGACGAACTCTTCACACTGTTTGATGCACCCGGCGGGACCGCGAGGAACGGTATCCACCACGTAATGAATACGGAGGTCCGAGCTCGATTCCTCGGACGCGAGAATCGCCTTCACGGAATCGACCTCCTGAGCCGCGATCGCAATCGCTACTTCAGAGATACCGTTCCGGCACAGCACATCGAGTTGATACGTGATGAGCGGGCGGTTCAAGAACGGGAGACAGGGCATCGAATGCTGAATGGGAAAGCAGTGTCGACTATGCCAACCAGCCAGCAAGATCGCCTTCATAGCACCGCAACTCTCAATCGTCGCACCCAACAAGACCTACGGTTTATACGTATACTTACATATATAGAACAAACCATGACGTAATCAGGCGCAGGATATTACCTAATGAACAGAAAGTAATGCTAGGGAAAAGTGGCTCTGGGCAACATCTTTTCGGTCACCGCCTTCAGCCACTTATCCACAGACTGCAAATCCATACAGTACATGTCGTAGCAGACACGATGACGATAAGACTTGTGTCAGATGACATCCATGAAGAACCATCGCCACAAGCTACCCTCAATTGTTTGTTACGTAGCAGGTGGCGGAACTGCCCTGAGACGAGCCAGGCGGCACGCAATCGTCGTGCCGTCGAGCATCGCAGCAGAGAAACTCCGCGGTGGCAGGGCACGCAGCTGTGCATCGTCCGTGGACAGCGCGGCGAAAAATCCCCGTCGCACTGTATGCTTTTGTGCTAACAGCTATCCGAATGGATACAGAAGAGAATTGCTCATGAGATCTGAGTCGTGAGCGGAAACAGAGGGATGTCACCACGTCCCGGCGAATCGGCCACGTGCATCCGGCCGGATCAGTCCGAGGTTCAGAGACGAACGGATGGAGACGGATGTCTGAAGCGAATCCGAATTCCGGAAGCCTTGGTCACCGATTATTGTTTGGCCCTGGCCTTTGCGAGTGCAAGGGCCATCGCGCCAACCGGCTTGGGAACGGCGCCAGACTGGCGAGGCGCGCTAGGAGCGCCAGACCGCTGCGCACCGGCAGCAGCCGCCGGCTGCAGTGCAGCACCGGCTGGTTCGGTCAACCGCATCGTCAAGGAGATGCGCTGGCGCTTTTGATCGACGTCCAGGACCTTCACCTTCACAACCTGACCGGGCTTCACTACTGAGTGCGGATCTTTCACGAAGGTGTTGGCCAGCGCAGAGACATGGACCAACCCATCTTGATGGACACCGATATCCACGAAGGCACCGAAGGCAGCGACATTCGTCACTACCCCCTCGAGCACCATGCCGGGTTTGAGGTCCGAGAGGGACTCCACCCCCTCTTGGAACGTGGCGGTCTTGAATTCCGGCCTCGGATCCCGGCCGGGCTTTTCCAACTCCGTCAGAATGTCGCGCACGGTCGGGAGCCCGAAGCTCTCGTCCACAAACTCCTCGGGCGCCAGGCCGTGCAACATCGCCGGCCTACCCATGATTTCGCCGATATCCTTTCCAAGACGCGAGAGGATGCGCTGCACGACCGGATAGGCCTCGGGGTGCACGGCCGACCGATCGAGTGGATTGTCGCCGTGGTTGATGCGCAAAAATCCAGCCGCCTGCTCGAAGGTCTTCTCTCCCACCCGCGGCACCTTCCGCAGCAAGGTGCGGTTGGCAAACGGGCCGTTGGCATCGCGGTAGTCCACGATATTCTTGGCCAGCACGCGATTGAGGCCCGACACTCGCGCCAGCAAAGCCGATGAGGCCGTGTTCACGTCCACTCCCACCGCGTTGACGCAATCTTCGACCGTGGCATCCAGCGACCTGGCGAGCGCACGCTGATTGACGTCATGCTGGTATTGCCCGACCCCGATCGACTTGGGATCGATCTTTACCAATTCAGCGAGGGGATCCTGCAACCGCCGAGCGATCGACACGGCCCCGCGCAGACTCACGTCCAACTCCGGAAACTCAGCCGCAGCAAGGGCCGAGGCGGAATACACCGATGCGCCTGCTTCGCTCACGACGATTTTGGCAAGCGTTCGCTCCGGCTGCTGATCGGCTACCAGCTTTACCAACTCGGCGGCCAGTTTATCCGTCTCCCGGCTGGCGGTGCCGTTGCCGATCGCGATCAATGCCACGCCATGCTGGACGACCAGACGGTTCAACGTCGCGAGAGCCCCTTGCCAATCGTTTCGAGGGAGATGCGGATAAATCGTGGTCGTCTCCAACAACTTGCCGGTCGCATCCACCACGGCCACCTTGCAGCCGGTGCGCAACCCAGGGTCCAAACCCAGGACGGCCTTGGGACCCGCCGGCGCTGCAAGCAGCAGGTCGTGCAAATTGCGGGCAAAAATCTTGATCGCCTCCGCTTCCGCAGCCTCGCGGACCTGAAGCAAGAGCTCCGTGCTCAAATGCAAGTGCGCCTTGACCCGCCAAGTCCAGAGACAGACGTCCGAGAGCCACTTGTCGGCCCGGCGGCCGCGCTGTTCGATTCCAAAATGCGCGGCAATCATCGCGACGCAGGGATGCGGCACCAGAGCCTCGCGTTCTTCGCCCAATCCCAGATCGATGGCCAGGACCCCCAGGGCTCGACCGCGAAACAGAGCGAGGGCACGGTGCGAAGGGATCATGCGGAGCGGCTCGGCGTGCTGATAATAGTCCCGGAATTTTTCCTCTTCCGCGCTCTCCTGGCCCTTCACCACGGTGGAAGAAATGACGCCCTGTTCCCATAGGTGGGTTCGCAGCTTCGTCAGCAGGTCGGCAGTCTCCGCGAATCGCTCGACCAGGATGTCTCGAGCCCCCTCCAGTGCGGTCTTGGCGTCCGGCAGATTGATCCCCTCGCCCCCCTCGGTCGCCGGCTGAACACGGATGTACTTACTCGCTTCCTCTTGGGGATCGAGCGTCGGATCGGTGAGCAGCGAATCGGCCAATGGTTCGAGCCCCGCCTCTCGCGCAATCTGGGCTTTGGTCCGGCGCTTCGGCTTATAGGGAAGATACAGGTCCTCCAACTCAGCCTTCGTAGGCGCCGCCTCGACCGCCGTGCGCAAGGCATCCGTCAACTTGCCTTGTTCTTCAATCGAGGAGAGAATCGCCGTCCGCCGTTCCTCGAGTTCACGCAGATAGAGTAATCGTTCCTCCAACGTGCGCAGTTGCGTATCATCGAGATTTCCGGTCACTTCTTTGCGATAGCGCGCAATGAACGGCACTGTCGCGCCTTCATCGAGCAAGGTGACGGCTGCACCGACCTGCGCAGGCACCACCGCCAGTTCCTTGGCAATCACCTGAACGATCTTCATCTTGGCAGTTTCGTTGGCAGGGACAGAAGATGAGGTGGTCATGCTGGTCGTCGAAGCCTTTCCGCACGGGAACCGACAGGCAATAGCCGTCCGATCGCCGTCTCATAATTTGTATCTGGATAAATCGAATGTCGTGAGTGGTCGAGACAAAACGGGAATCTACCAGAAGCCTCGCGGCAGGTCCAGATTGCCCTTCGCTCTATACAACGCCGTCATCCGCCGCGGGAGAATCCCACTTGCCGCCAAGCTTCATAGACCACGACCGCAACCGCGTTGGAAAGGTTCAAGCTGCGGCTCCCGTGAACCATCGGGAGCCGGATGCATTGCGCATCAGGCACACTTGCCAATAGCTCGGCCGGGAGCCCGCGGGTTTCCGGACCGAAGAGAAATGCGTCCTCCACCCCATAGGCATTGGCATCGTAGCAACGACAGCCTTTGGTCGAGACGGCAAAGATGCGGCGGCCGGCAAATCGGATGGCGCAGGCCTCCCAGGTTTCATGCACCGTGACGGCCGCGAATTCGTGATAGTCGAGCCCGGCGCGCCTGAGAAGCCGATTCTCCAAGGAAAAGCCCAACGGTTTGACGAGATGGAGCGCCATCCCCGTATTCGCACAGAGCCGTATGATGTTGCCGGTGTTTGCGGGAATCTCCGGCTGATAGAGGATGATATCGAACATGAACAATGAATGCGGTCGAGGTCAGCAACGCCCCGGCGATAAGACTCCCCTGCTACAGGCGAGCCATGACGACGCGACCGAAGCCTTCGAAAATCTTGAGGGCCGCGGCCCGTTCCCGCTCGGCCAACTCCGGGGCATTGATCAGGATGAGGCGAGATCCCCGCTGCATTACGAGAAACGCTACGTTGCCCAGCACTCCCCTCAGTTGGTCGCCGGGCTCCACCACCGCAATGGCCTGCTCCCCAACTGAGGAGAGGGCTTCATATCGCAGCGCCTCGCGCGCCCCGGCCTTGCTCGAGTCAATCGCCACCTGCCCGAATCCACGCGCCTCACGGTCGACCGAGTGCGGAGCGCCGTCATAGACGACCAGGTGCAGAATGACCAGCCCTTTGCCGTTGCGCCACTGGCAACCGCTTGCACCATCTTTCTCCACGCGCTGGTTCCGCTCGCCCGGCTTCGCTTCTGGAAAAGCGCGGCGGACGTCGTCGTCACGGAGCAGTGAGCAGGCATCGGGGGGCTTCTGGGATGCTTGGCTCAAGCCCGATTCTGGCTGCGCTTCTGTCATTCCGGGACGAACGAGCCACAGCGCCGCCCCCACGAGCCCTATGGTGACAACGATCCGTGTCATGTCACCGCTACGATACGCTTCCTTATCAGCCGGCGCAACGGTCTCCCGGATTGGAGCGGCTCTTCGCGACCAATCCAAAACCCATGGTCTGCCGTAGAACCAGCAAGGAATCCAACGAAGGAGGATATGTATGGAACGGGGAAACATTCGAGTCGTCGCAAGGGTCACGGCAAGACCGGACAAGGTCGAGGAACTGAAGCATCTGCTGGCAACCTTGGTCGAACCGACCAGGCAAGAGTCCGGTTGCCTGTCTTACGACCTACTGCAGGGTACCGCAGACGACAGAGACTTTACCTTTGTGGAGCAGTGGATCGATCAGACCGCCATCGATCGCCATATGCAATCGGCCCATGTTCAGGAGGTGTTGGCGCTGGTGTCGGAGTTGACCGCGGCGCAGCCGGATATCCGCTGCTATAGATGTATCGAACAGGAAATGCCGACGGCCAGACGTTAGGCGGCGAGGAGCGGGGCCAGTTGCCGACGGATCGTCGTGGCGAGGAATTGGTACTGTTCGGCAACTCCGCAGAAATACCGTCGTTTGGATTCCTCGGTCATCCGTTGAGCGGCCTGTAGGAACTTTCGCGCGGAGCTTTCATAGACCGATGCAAGAGACCATTGAATCTGCAGCTGTCGGCCGGCGCGTTTCGAGACTGCAACGGAGATCGTCCCGCTGACCACGGCATCCACAATCGCCTGGGCCCGGTGCAGACTGGTATGGGCCGCCATCACAGCCTGGTAGCCTCGCTCAGCCACGGCCGCGCGCTCGTCGGCATGACTGCGGTAATGCTCGGTCAGTTCGATCACCTGCTCGACATTGCCTGAATCGTAGAGGGCACAGTGTACGCCATCTTGGAACAGCGCTCCAAAACCATTCTCCACTCGCTCGCTCAACAGAAGCGCACCACAGGCCATGGCCTGAAACGTCCTGAAGTTCACATCGCCGGCTGCTGATTGGTTAAGTACGACCATCGAACGATTGAAGGTCGTGAGATAGCTGCCGGACTCGATCACGATCGGATATCGAGCTTGGATCTGTTGAATCAACTCCACGCGCCGGGGATTCCAAGACTGGTTCAACGTCCCAATGAATGAAAGCGGAAGGTCGCGTACCAAACCCAACCGATAGTCATCCTGGGAGCGACAGAAGAGCGGCTGCCACATCACGGTTTGCCGATCCGGGTCGGCCCGATACAACCGCTCCCAATCTCTTTGCGCAACGAAGATGACGTCGAATACCGACGCATAATGTTGGTGCCAATTGGCATGGAGATGGGAATCGATCGCGTACCAGACCAGCGGAACCGGAAGCGATTCCAACTTCAGCACCACCGGCTGCGTACTGTCGTCGCCCAACAAGACGAAGTCCGGAGACCAAGCCGGCTCGATCCGAGACAGCAGCTCCTGCACCGATTCCAACGGCCGCCTCAAGGGAAGATCAGCCGCCCGGTCGTGCGCGGCCCATTTCACATCGTGCCCGAGCTGACGCAGTTCCTGCACGAAATAGGGATTGCCGAGATGCAGAATTCTCACCGTGGGCCTCTCCGACCTGGGATCACCTACTCGGTATCGGCAATCTATGGTAAGGACTTGAGGACGAACTGGGACGCAGGCTCGGCGTTGGCCGAGAGAATTCGGTCCCGCGAACGACAGCAGAGGATCAAACAGGCCGACGGCAGCCGCAGCCGGGGCATTTCACTCAGCCGCACCTGCCAACCATAGCTGCTGAAGAATTGACCAACCCCGATAGGAGAGACGAGAACACATTCGCCGGAGCCTCGTTGTCCGGCGAACCGAGCGTTACTTCGGCGCAGTCTGCGCATCCTGCAGGACATGGCCGGTCATAGACTTCTCGACGATGTTCTGTTGGATTTCGAGGGCGATGACCTTCGCCAATTGTTCGGACGAAAGTGCTCCCATCGGCAGACCTTTGGTTTCTGCCGCAAAGGGGTCGTCAGCAGCCGCGCGCCGGTGCAGGTTGATGAGGACGGTGGCCGGTTGGATTCTCCTTTCGGCGGAGCCGACGACCACAGCCTTTTCCTCGGACAGAACCCTCGTACGTGTGGCCCAGTCCCGTTGATCGATCTTCGCGAAGGCAACGGTCCAGATTTTCCCATTCAGGAGGCTCCTCACCGCCTGCGGCGTCCGCTCAACAAACCAGGGATCCTGCATGATCGTGTGTAGGGCCTTGCGAACCAGCAGATCATATCGTTTCACCGTTGAATCCGGTTGCGCCGGTCGCACCACCGTCGTCGTTCCTTCCTCGTAATAGGCCTCCGCCTCCAAACTCTTTTGTTCATCGACCGTCTTGAGATAGGTTTCGATTAAACCCTGCAGGGCCTGACCCCGTTCCTCGCGGGACATGGCCGCAATCTCAGCGTCGTTGCGAATGGGCGCGCCTTTCAGGTCCCGCTCGACAATGCTCGTTTTCACCTTCGGCGCCGTATCGGCCTTACTCACCACCCACTGAAACTCACCGGCCAGCGCGGTCGCCAAACGATCGGGGTGGTGCAAATAATCCTTCGCCTGAAGGGCGGCCGCATTGATGAGCAGCTTGACCCGGCCTGGCGTCGTCGTGCGCGCCACCAGGAACGTAAACTCCTGCCCGTCACGGTTGAGCACGCGCGGCTCGATCACGACCTGCCGAAGTAAGTTCCTGTTGAGGCTCTCGTCGAAGCGAGGAAAATCCGCGCGATGCTGCAGTAAGAGGGTGAACGCGTCCGAGACCGTCCGGACCGCGGCATCGGCAAGATCCGGCTGCCAGCCTGCTCCAGCCAAAACCAGTGGAACGGTCATTCCTGGAATTACGTGAGGGGTACCGGTCGAGTCATCGGCCGCATCCTTCCCTGGTGCGGCATGCCCCGAATGGTCCGCATGGGCAATGGACAGAGCGCCGGACCAAGGCTCCGTGCACAGCAACCCCAGGACGAGGAGAATTCGGCAAAATCCCATGCTCCTACGCATATCAATATTCTACACAGATCCGGTCTCCCTGCGCCGAGATTCTTCGGCCGTCCCCTGGTAAACAGCCGGCCATATGTTATGGTAAACGAAAGGGGCCGTGGCGCCCCAGAGACTGGGGAATGAATCGGCCTCCCGTATGAGTACCCGCCTACGGTCAGCTCTACTCGCACTCTGCGGCACCTTGGCTGCGGTCCAGCCGTCGATCGCCGATCCCTTGTCGAACCGCTCCGAGGCACAGGTTCTTGAAGAGGCCAAAGCCATCTGGGACAGCGGTTCCCCGAGCCGCGCGCTCGACCTCCTGGATGAAGGGCTGCAAGACCACCCAAATGCACTGATGCTGCACAAGCTCCGTGGCGACATCCTTACGGCATCACGCCGTCCCAAGGATGCCGTGCGGGCCTACGACTCGGCTCTTGCCGAGCAGCCCTCTGCCCTGAATGCGCGTTGGGCAAAATGGAGCACCTTGTTACGCTGGGGGCAGCAGGCAGATGCCGCCGCCGAACTTCAGCGGATCGCAGACATCGACCACCAGAATCCACTGACGCATCTGCGACTGGCACAGGAACTCCGCCGACTTGACCGTCTCGAAGAATCGCTGGAGTCCTACCAAAAGGCCGTCGACTTGGTTCCGGATGTGCTGAGTTGGCGCCTCGCAATGGCGAGAGCCCGCTTCGACGTCTTGGATATCGAAGGTGCAGACCGAGATGTTCGTCATGTCCTTCAGCACGTCCCCCCGGGATCACCGCTGGAATCACCGGCCCGCAACCTGCTGGCGGTTCTCTACGGACCGGAGCGAGGCCGCCGGTTCATCCGTAGCTTTGCAGCCGACGGCACGCCGGCGCAGCGGAAGGAATGGGCCGCGATCCGCGCCGATGCTTGGAACCTCTTTTCCATCGGCCGCTTCGCCGAAGCCGAACCGATCTATCGCCGCATCCTTGCGCTCAACCCGATGGATGCGAACGCCGTGCATCAGCTCGGCCTCAGCCTGATGAAACTCGGCCGCTGCAGCGAGGCAATCACGGTGTTTCGCAGCGTGGCAAATCTCGAGATCGGTGACGAGGAATACGCCGACACGGTCTTCCGAATGGGGCAATGCTTGGTTGAACTTCAGCGGTGGGAGGATGCCTTCGTCCATTTCCAAATTCTGTACGACGCGGCCGTAGAGTTTGAAACGAACAATAAGAACATCGACTTACCTCCCGGCATGCGGGTCCTGAGCAAAGACAAGCTGGGAGAGTGGCTGGCCAAGGTAAAACCCCATGTACCGGATGCCGATAGCATGGTGGCCAAAGAGCAGCCCTTTGCCAAGACCGTATCGGAAGACGAGCTCTACGCGAAGATCGCTGCGATGCGGTTGACCCACAAACCGCTGGAGACTCGCGCCTCGCTCATGGGACGCGACTCCGACTTTAGCTGGTTTCGCTATGTCATTCCTGCAACCAAGGTACTGCGGGATGATTTTCCAACCGGTGCCCACGATTTCGTGCCGATCAACCCAAGTGACACCTTCCCTGCCGCCCAATCGGAAATATTCCTGGTGTTCGGATTGGTGTCGGATTCATACGATGCGGTGCCGCTTTCGACGAGCTGCTACCTCGAGCGATCAGAAACGACAGGGGAACAGCAACCAGCCGCGCAAGACCGGGTCGTAATGGCGATGAGCGATCAATCCGGCTATTTTCGATTATCCCGTCCTCAGGGGGGATGGTTGCCGGGCCTCTACCGCTGCGGCCTCTTCGAGGGAGAGTATACCTCCGCGTACGACCAGGTAGATGAGACTCGTTTTCGCATCGTGATGCAGGATCAGTCCTCGTAGTCCTCCTCCGAGCCATTGCCGCCTTCCCTGCTCATCGTGACTGAGCAGCATTGAGTCCCCCCTCGTGGATGTGCTTTGATGGCGCCATGCCCTCATTTCCCATCCTTACGACACAGCGGCTGTCCCTCAGACAGTTCACCCAGGCGGACGCCGGAGATATCCAGCATCTCGTGTCCTCGAAGGAAGTCGCAGCAGGCACCTTTCTCCCCCATCCCTATGAAACGGGATTTGCGGAGCAATGGTTGGCGGAACGGCAGACCGCCTACGAGCAAGGCATCGCAATTTCATTCGCCATCGTCCTGGCAAGTCCGCAACGCCTCATCGGGTCGATCAGTCTCGACATCGTCTCGCCGCACCAGCACGCACGGATGGGTTACTGGCTGGGCATCGCCTATTGGAATCAAGGGTACTGTACCGAAGCCGTCAAGGCCGTGCTGCAGTACGGATTCACGGGACGCCAACTGCACAGGATTTATGCTCCGCACTTCAAGGGAAACGAAGCCTCGGGCCGCGTGCTGCAAAAGGTCGGCATGACCTACGAGGGGCGGATGCGCGAACACTATGTCCGGTTCGGACAGTATGTGGATCTCGAACTATACGGGATGCTGCGGCGAGAGTTCGGATTGCTGTAATCAACAGACGTCGAGTCGCGCAGTCAGGAGCTCACACTCGGTTCGTGTGAGCTTTTCCCTCACGCAGGGTATGGGCCCGCAGCTGGCCGATCAAATAGAAGACGATGCCCACATTCACGAACAGGACCGCTACGCGCACAACAGAAGGCCGTTCGACGAGTTCATACAGCTCAACCGGTACCAACAGACTCGTCGAGAGCACCGTGAGGTAGGCGGCCCAGCCGAACTCCAGCCACAGCCCGACCCCCTCGACTGTGAGTAGCGCGGCATAAGCCAGGCTGACCAGTGCGGCGACTTGCAGGCTGTGGGGTTGGAGCGCGTCGACTCTCAGCACCATTCCATGAATGAAGCGCGAATCCGCATCGAGGTGGAGCGCTTCTATCAGCAGCGAAAATACCGTGGCGACTTCGACATGAACCAGCTTCAAGAGCCCCAAGCCGAGGGCCAGCAGCAGACCGCCCTTCAGAAGTTTGAACAGGGCGATCGCGGCCATCCCAGGATGCTGTCGCCGGGAATTCATGTTGAGGTTTGCCGAAGGTATCGAGAGAGAGGGCGTCACCCCCTGCACCGATTGCCCGTCTAAAATCCGAGCTCCTTCTCGAGATCCCCCTTCTTCTTGTCGAACTGCCGCTGCTCGGCCTGGCTTTGTTCCTTGATCGCGCCCTTTACCTGCTCGCCGGATTTTTCCATGGCATGACGCGAGGCATCGATCTTCTTCTGAAGCTGAGCTGCCTTCTCGTTCGCCTTCGACGACCCGGCAAATTTGTAGTATCCGGCAGCATTGGCTTGGGTAAACGTCGAGTCGGATCGCGCAATAATCGTATCACCACGTTGTTCGGCCCGCTCTCGAGCAGACTTGTCGCCCCCAGGCAAGAACGCCATCCATTGCGCAGCGGTCCGCAGTTTTTCAAGTGACTTGGCAGCGGCCATCCCGACTTCCACGCCGCTGCCTGAGAGGCCCTTGGCATCCTGTTCTTCAGCCTTCATGAGTCGATCCGCCGCGGAGGAAGCCATTCGTTGCAACTCTTGTCGATAAGCAGGAGGCGAGGCAAAGGGTTGGCGCTGCCCGGTCTTCGAATCCGGGGCGTTCCATCGGTTGTGATCCACACTTGAGGCGACCTTGAACAGAGCGAGATCGTCCGCCTTCGCCTGCAACGCCTTCAGCATCACCCGGTTGGCTTCGCCATACTCACCGATCGCCTCGAAGTATTGAAACGCCGAGGCCTGGCCGTCTGAGCGCACCGGGTCGGACGAATACCACAGGCCTTTTGCCTCGGCCGCCTTGGCCAGCTCACGCCCCAACTTGGGCACGTTCGCCTTCGCCCGATCCCACGCACTCTTGTCATACTGGTCGATACAGTCATTCCCCAGGATCGAACGATAGACCACGAACAATTCACCCGGCTTTCCGGCCTGTTCAGCCCTCTTCAGTGCGGCGGCCGCCGCCTTGGCGTTTTTCTGTTCTTCATCGCCCAGACAGGGGTCGTCCGCTCGCGCCGCAGACAGGGGCAGCGCGACCAGCAATGAAACACAAACCATGATTCCGGTGAGTCTCATTGTGTTCCTCCCTATCGTCCGAACAACCCCTTCAACATCTTGTTCATATCGACGGGAGCCTCCTCTTCACTTGTCTTCCTCTCGCTGCGCTCCCGCGACGGCCGGCGTTCTCTCGGCTGCTCCTCGCGCGCCCCTTTCATCATCTCTTCGAGGTTGGGCATGCCGCTTTGGCCCATCATCGCACCCATATCATTTTTCGTGAGCCCGGGTGGGATTTCGAACAATGCCGGGTCCTGCTTCTCGATTTTGACATTCGACAGCTCCAACGCAATCCGTACCTTTCGATCGCCCTCCTTCGAGAGCATATCGGTCTTGACGACGACTCCCTCTTTCGTCGTCCAGAAGAATCCTCCGAACTTCGACCCATCCTTCTTGACTGCAATCACCTTCGTCTTCGTCGTCTTCATGCCGTTGATGACTTCCTGGCCGACCTCGGTTTGCTCCTGAATATCGAACCCCTCGAGCCCGGAAGACTTCGACTGGTCGAACGGCATTTCCATGTACATATCGCCGATGAGCTGCCACATGACTTGCTTATCTTTGCGGATGATGGTGACACCCCCCTCCGCCCCACCCATTTCCATCCGCTGTTTCCCAGGCGCCTGATAGAGGCGAGACTTCACCGTCATACCACCCTCGGTCTCCATCACACTGTCGGCCGAATACTCGACCGTAGACTCCACAGGCGGCATAGCCCAGCTCGTCAGGGGGACAAGCAACAATGCAACAATCGCGGCGGCGAGACCAGACAATTTCATGGCAAATCCTCCTTCAAGCAAGGTTCGGTGCGTCGCACGGAGAAAGGCTACGTGGGTTCACGTGACGAGTCAATATGGCGAGCCGAGGCCTGCTTGGCTGCCGTCGGATCCACGCTGCAAGGCAATCCGGCAGACAGGCGTTGACGAGCATTATTGGACAGGGTGACTGCAATTGTCTCCGCTGAGCGAGTAAGCGGCGGGAGCGCCAATCAAATACCCCATCGTAAATACTCGTTTCCTTGGGGTTGGACAGAGTGGGCATGGGCACGAGGATTGCTCTCTCCCAGACCATTGGGGGCGGCACTGCCGAATCGGCGCCGCCCGTTATAGAGGAGGGACACTCATGGTAGTGACCGGAACAACTCGTTTGACGGCAGCGACACTGACCTTCGGCTTGGCAGCACTGCTTGTTGTCAACATCGCCAAGGCGGAATCACCGCAGGCATCAGAGCAAATGGACACGGCCCCGGGGCCGGCATATGCGATGGTGGACGGGAAGGTCACCAAAATCGACGGTGACGTGTACACCGTGGAAAGCGGCGGGGCTGCCTATCTCGACAGTGGAATCAAACCAACGGAGATGCGCATTTACGTGGGCCAGCAGACCCAGAAAATAAGGGGCGAGAAAAAGGTGGGAGACAAGATTCGCGCCGAAGTTACGCGTGGGGGCTTCGCAAACTTCATTCAGTAACCGCTGACTGAGGCCCGAGGCGGCCGCAGCGCCGGCTCGGGCCTCACGACCACACGCCTCAGAACCCCTTTCAGCCATCAATATTCCGACAACTGCTCGACGGCATCGGAGAGGCCTCGAAATGCAGCAATCGTGTTGCGCATCTTCAACCATTCGATGAGTTCGAGGCGAAGCGTCCGATTCAGGCGCTGCTGAGCCTCGAGAGGAAGCCGAACAAATTCGACCCCGAAGTGATGGCCGTTGACCCAGGTGATCCTGCCACGCTCGATTGGGAGCGCGGCTGCCTGATCATCCATCAACAGGCTCACGCGAACCTCACTGCCACACAACACCTCGCGATCGCAGCTGACCGAACAACCTTTGAACGACAGGTTCATCAGGATCCCTTCACCGACGAAGGGGGCCCCGCCGAAGATCACCGGATAGTGCAGGGGAAAGCGGTAGTAGTTTCGAACGTAGCCACGCGGAGCCATCTCCACCTCCAGACGACGGATGGTATCGGCAGCGGAGGTCCCGCGGTATCCTACCTTAGAAGGGACAAACCCGTTTCCATTCAACCGAACCGGTCAAACGGATCGCTAGAACAAAAACCCCATCATGGTCCTCGTTTGCCATTCAGCCCTCAGGTCGGAATGGACGACGTGGTAGTAAGCCTGCACGGAGACGCTCATCGACTGACGATCCCATACAAACGCGCGCCCGACTTCTCCTCCCACGGGCGCGATCCACCTGTTTCGCGCAGCCCCCTCCCAATCTGCCGTGATGATTGGGGCGGATGTGAGGAACCAGCCCTGCGCGAGGTTGTAGTTCGCAAACGGCTGCAGGAGGAACTGGCTGACTCCGGAATGACGGGCCCCGCCGGAAAAAGACCACCGTTCACGGGACTCATCCTGACCATCAGGACCGCCGAGTCCGGTCGCCGTGCCGGCACCGGTGCCGGTCCACTCCTCTTGCTATTCGCCGATGTGGGAATGTTGGTTCATTGCGGAGATCCCAGCCTAGTAGCGAACCATACGGAACGCGGGGATCGGTGTGGCCCGGCCGGCGCATTGCCTACCTTCTCTTCTTGTCACGCAATGGACTGAGGGTGCAGATTGACGCATAGGCGAAGTCCGCCCGACCGTCCCGGTTGCGATGTCGGACGGATCTCAGTAGGCTGCGAACCATCTCATCATCGAGGTCATGAAATCGACGCCCCCTAGACAACCAGAGAAAGGGATGAGCATGGGCAAGATCAACGCACGGAACGTAGCAGGCCGATTTTCAGCATTAGGGTACTGGCCTCAAATCCTCCTGTCCGTCCTACTGATCACTCTCCAGGGCTGCGTAGGGCTCGGGGCCTGGACCCTCGGCACTCGCACCAGCATGGAGGACAACCAGGCCATTCAGCCGACGAGAGGCACGGTTGCTCCACGTAAGACAACGCCCGAACCAATCATCGTTTCTGCGACTGATCTCCAAACCCATTGGGGCAAGCCGGATGAGATAACGACCCGGAAGGACGGCAGCGAAGAGTGGATCTATAAAATCGATGGGCTGCGCTGGTCCGGAATGGTGCTCTATGTCGTCATCATTCCCCTCCCCGCGATGGTCCCAGTCGGTTCACAATACCTTTCTGTTCTCATGGATCACGGACAAATCGTACGAGTCACAAGAGTCGACTGGGCATTCAAAGGGGGAGCCTACTGCGGGTACTTCGGCATGATGTATGGGCACCTTGGCTGCGGCACCGGCTCTTTCGAGGAATCACAGGCGTCAGGACATGAGTCATAGCCGAATAATCACCTGCCATGGACGGCGGGCAAATGTGGCTCTTTCATAAGCCGGCTCAGGACCGGATGCTCCATCGAACGCATTCCCCCAATTCCACCACCGGTCGATCCGCTCTCTCTTGAATATCCAAGCGATCGGCCGATCGAAACATCCTCCTGTGGAGTTTTTCCATGCCGCTCTGGAAATTCTCCCCACTCCATCAGGCACGCACGGCTTATCACTTTACCTACTTCATTACATATAGCTCGCAATACATGGATTATATTGACAACTATAAATCATCACCTCAAAGATTCTCCAGGCATGCTCCGTGCTGATGCTGTTACTTGATGACACTTCATCCCTGCATACTGCTGGTCGACGACAGTCCCGGCGAATGCGAACTCTTCGGTCGAGCCCTTGTCCAGGCCGGGGTCCAGGCCGAACTGGTGGTCACCGACGGCAACCGCTCCGCCATGAAATACCTCAACGATCACATCAACGGAGATGAGCCAACCCTCGTATTGCTTGATCTGAAACTGAGAGGAGAATTGGGACTGGATACCTTGCGGCAGATCAAACAAGACATCCGCTTTTTGCACATCCCGGTCGTCATCCTGACCAGCTCCGACGATGCTCGAGACCTGCAATCCTGTTATCGCGCCGGGGCCAATGGCTATGTGATCAAACCCAGCACCTTCGACGAATTGGTTCAGTGCACCGGAGATCTCTGCCGATACTGGATAAATCGAAACCGTACCCCTGACATAACGGAAGCCCGATGTTGACACGTGCTGCACTCAAAAACCCCTACGCCGTTTTCGCGCTCTGCATGATCGCCCTCATTCTCGGGGGCGTCTCCTATCAAAAGATGCGCATCGACATCTTCCCGGAGATCCGTCTTCCCTCGATCTTAGTCACCACTTTCTACCGCGGTATGAGTCCAAGCGAGATGGAAGGCGGCATCACGCTGAAGATGGAACAGCGGTTCGTCGAGGCCAGTTATGTGGAACATATCGAATCCCAGTCGCTGGCAGGAATGAGCTACATCAAGGTCTTCTTCCAGCCGGAGTATGGGATCGACAGCGCCCAGTCCGAGTTGACGAGTCTGGCCTACAGCATCATCCGGTTGCTGCCGCCCGGAGTTTACCCACCCTCTGTGTTCAAATTCGGCGTGTCGAGCCTGCCGATCGGCTACCTGTCGATCAACAGCGATACGCTCGGCCCAAAGGAAATCCGGGACCTCGCCTACTTTACGATACGACAACAGATTGCCACGATCCCCGGCGTCTCTTTCGGCCCACCATTGGGCGGTAAGGTCCGCCAAGTCACGATATTCCTCGACCAACAACGATTGCTGGCCCGCGGTATTTCCCCCTCGGAAGTGGTCAAGGCCATCAATGCCCAAAGTGCCATTATCCCCGCCGGCGACATCAAGATCGGAGACCTTGACTATTACGTGTACTCCAACAGCCTGATCGACGCGGTCGAGAAGATCAACGATATCCCCATCAAGGTCGTGAACGGCACCCCGGTACTGGTGCGCGATATCGGGACGGCGGCGGACAGCGCCGCCATCCAAACCTCCATCGTCCGCGTGAACGGCCGCGAGGCGACCTACATTCCGATCACCCGGCAAGAAGGTGCCAACACGCTCGAGGTCACGGACGGCATCCGCGCCAAACTGCCGCATCTCACGGAGATTCCCGCCGATACCGCGGTGAAGTTTCTCTACGACCAATCGCTGTATATCCGGCAGGCGATCGCGAATCTCCAAAAGGAAGGGTTGCTCGGAGCAGGACTGGCCGGCATCATGATCTTCCTATTCCTGCAAAGCGTGAAGGCTGCCCTGGTCGTCGGCCTGGCCATTCCCCTCTCGCTGACCGCGGCGCTTGTATGCCTGTACCTGACGGGACAGAGCGTGAACATCATGACCCTCGGAGGGTTGGCGCTCGTCATCGGCACCCTGCTCGACAACAACATCGTGGTGCAGGAAAACCTCCATCGCCACCTCGAGATGGGCAAGGATGGCCGGTCTGCGGCCGAGGATAGTGCGACCGAGCTGACCCTGCCGATCTTCGTGGCTACGGTCTGCATCCTGATTGTGTACCTGCCGATCATGTTTTTCACCGGCATCATCAAGTATCTCTTCGTCCCGATGGCCATGACCGTTGCCTTCGCCATGCTGGCGGACTACGTGGTATCGATGTCGGTCACACCAGTCATCTTGGCCCGGCTGTATCAGACGGGAAACGGAAAGTCTTCCCACGACGACTCCGCAGACGAAGGTTGGTTCAGATATGTGCTGGCGATCTATGAACCGACCCTCCGCACAGCCGTGCGGTTCAGGGCCCTGGTGGCCGTAGCTGCGTTGCTGGCCTTGATCGGCGTGGGAGCGCTATTCATCCCTCGGCTGCATACTGAGTTCTTTCCCAAAGTGGACGCGGGTAACTTCACCCTCCTCGTCAGCGCACCGGAGGGCTCGCGTATCGAAAAGACCTCCGCCATCGTGGGGCAGATCGAGCAATTGATCCACGACGTGATCCCCAAGGAAGACCTGGAAGAGGTCATTTCCAACACGGGCCTCTATTTTGGAGATGCCGCCCGGTTCGCACCCAACACCGGCAACCACACGGCCTTCGTGCTGGTGAACCTGGTGGGGGGCCATCACGGTAAGACGGATGACTACATCGCCGAGTTGAGGAAACAGTTACGCGCCTCGCTGCCCGGCGTCGAAATCGCGTTTCAGACCGGCGGCATCATCAGCGATGTCCTGAACTTCGGGCTCAAGGCGCCGATCGACATTCAGGTCAAGGGACCGAGCCTGGACGTGATCCGGCCCGTGGCCGAGCGCATCCAGCAACAGGTTGCCCAGGTGCCCAACACCGTCGACGTCCGTATCAAACAAGGGAAAAGCTATCCGGAGCTGCACATCGATGTCGATCGCACCAAAGCAGCCTATTACGGCATTACCCAAGACAAGGTGATTGTCGACGTCATTACGGGCATCAGCTCGAACATTGCGCTCTCGCCCAACTATTGGCTCGATCCCAAGACAGCCAACGGGTATTTCCTCCTGGCACAGTACCCGGAGCAATCGTTGACCAAGACGGAAGACTTACTCAACATCCCGATCATCGGGGCCCGGACCCCCTTGCTCCCGACGGCAAGTCTGACCAGCGGCATGGCCGGCTCTACCTTAGCCCTACAGAACACGCCGTTTGCCGGTCGGAACCTCGATCTGTCCGCTGGGTTTTATGCCTCGGGAGACGAACGCCGTGGTCCACCCGTGCTTCTGCGCGACGTGGCCAGCTTGCGGTTCAAGACAGGTCCCGACTCGGTCGACCACTACGATCTCTCCCGGCTGATCAACGTGCTGGTGACTCCGGTCGGCAATGATTTGGGGCGAGTGGCTAGAGATATCGAAAAGGTCCTCGCCGGCATCCACCTGCCGAAGGATGTGACCGTGCAGTTGCGCGGCGAAGTGGCCAACATGCGGAATGCCATTCAAAACTTCGCCCTGGCGCTCCCTCTGGCTGTACTCTTGATCTATCTCGTCATGGTCGGACTGTTCCGGTCGTTCGTCGATCCGACAATCATCCTCGTGGCGGTACCGCTCGGCTGGATCGGCACCGTCCTCATGCTGCAGCTGACCGATACCTCCGTAAACGTCGAATCGATGATCGGCACCCTGATGATGATGGGGATCGTGGTTTCGAACAGCATCTTACTGGTGGATTTCGCCAACCGCATGGTCTCACACGGTGCCTCGGCCGAACGAGCCGTACTCGAGGCGGGCAAGCGCCGCATTCGGCCGATTCTCATGACGGCGCTGGCCACGATCTTGGGACTGTTGCCGCTGGCCCTTGGATTCGGCGAAGGGAACGAAACGATGGTGCCGCTTGCCCGCGCGGTCGTCGGCGGCCTGGCGGTCAGTACGATCATGACGCTCGTGGTGGTGCCCGTCATGCATTGCATGGTCTTGCATCGTCGAGAAAGGCCGCCGATATCGGCGACGCCCGGTGCGACTGCGGAGGAGATTTGATGGACGACATACAGCCCCCACCATTCGATCGACGATCGGCTCAACCTTGGAAGGCCTTCGTGTGGATCGGCCTTGCTGCCTTTGCCGTCGGCTTTGGGCTCTATGTCTTTGTGCAGGAGACGCCTTCGCCGGAACATGGGCAACAGGCCAAAACCGCAACCGCCTCCACGGCGGAACATGATGCAGGGCCCGCGAAGCCTGAGATAGATCCGACGCCGGTCGATGTGCAGGTCACGAAACCCACCAGACGCGACCTCACGTACACGGTCACCCTTCCCGCCAATATCGCGCCGCTGTACCAGACGACGCTCTACGCGAAGGTGTCCGGGTATTTGAAATGGATCGGGCCGGACAAAGGCGACGTGGTGAAGAAAGATCAGGTCGTTGCGATCATCGATGCCCCGGAGGTCGAGGAGCAGTATCACCAAGCGCTGTCGGACTACAAAATCAAGAAGGTTACCTACGAGCGGCTCGCAAAGGTTTGGAATGAATCGCCGGACGTGATCGCCAAACAGGACGTCGATGTCGCCGAAGCGGCCTACCAGGGAGCCAAACACCTGATGGAACAGCGAGTCGTGATGCGCGACTACACAAAGGTTCGTGCCCCATACGATGGCATCATCACGGCGCGCTTTGCCGATCCCGGGGCCTTGATCCAAGTCGCCACATCCTCGGCCACCAGCGCGATTCCCCTCTTCACGATCATGGATCTCAATACGGTCCGCGTGTATACGAACGTGCCGCAAGACGACAGTCCCTGGATCGCGCCGGGAAAAACCAAATCCACGGTCACGGTCAAAGAACTTCCCGGACACTCGTTCTCAGGGACGGTCACCCGCTCCACGCTTGCGCTGGATCCCTCCACCCGCAGCCTCTTGGTCGAGATTGATCTCCCCAACGGGGACCACGCACTCCGCCCCGGCACCTTTGCGGAGGTCGGGCTGGGCCTCCGCGAAATCCCCCAAGCCTTAGTCCTCCCTCCGCAAGCGATCGTCGCTGGCCCCAAAGGCAAGTCGGTCTTCATCATCGACCAGGGCAAGGCCAAGTCCGTCGCAGTCCAAACCGGCATCACCGACGGTCGCTGGATGGAGATTACTTCGGGTTTAAACGGCGACGAGGACGTGGTCGT
Organism: Nitrospiraceae bacterium; assembly: GCA_019637075.1. NCBI lineage: Bacteria > Pseudomonadati > Nitrospirota > Nitrospiria > Nitrospirales > Nitrospiraceae > Nitrospiraceae bacterium. Next base: position 800,948 of record JAHBWI010000001.1, read on the forward strand.
CGTGGGCAAGCGCAAACTGCTCGAAGGGGCTACCGTTCAAGCCTCCCCCTTCAAGCTCCCCGAGGCCAAGCCTTCGCAACAGAAATTCGAACGCAAATCACCGGGACCGCCGCCCTCGGCCCCACCCGGGAATGGAGCTCAATCATGACCGGCTCGAGAGGAGACACTATGCGCATCCCGACTCCACATCAGCTGTTTGCCGGCTTCGCCGTCCTCCTGTACAGCCTCGGCTCTTGGATCTCTTCCACGGCCGCAGAGAGCGCTTCTGCGCCTAGCCTCAACAACGGCGGATTTCTCAGCGTGCAGCAAGCCGTGGATCTGGCCATGAAGTACCATCCGTTCGTCGCCGAAGGGACGGCAAATTTGAAAGCCTCCCAGGCTCGAACGGAACAGGCTCGTTCGCTGTACTTCCCACAGGTCTACGCCAACGCCAACACCGTGGCCGGGGCGGGAGTGACGAACCCACGCTTCCTCATCGGAGGCGGCCTGCTGCGTGAGAATCAGACGACGTTTACGGGCGGCGTCATCGCCAACCAACGCGTGTACGACTTTGGGTACACCAGCAACCTGGTCGAGTCCAATCAGCTGGCGGCCCGGTCGGTGGAACAGGACGTGAACGCGCGGCGGGCCCTCGTGTTCGTGCAGGTCGAGCGGGCATATCTGACGAGTTTGAAACGCAAGCGCCTCGTCCAGATCGCCGAGGAAACCGTTCGGGAACGGGGACAGATCGCCGGACAAATCGAGACCCTGTACCGGCAACAGTTGAAATCCAAGCTGGATTTCGACTTGGCTCACGTCGAACTGGTGAACGCGCAATCCCTTTTGGTGAAAAGCCGTAACGATCTCAAGGCCAGCTTCGCGGATTTGAATCGAACGATGGGCATCGCCGGGGCGGAAGACTATGTGCTCGAAGACGTTTCCGTTGAGGTACGGCCGCCCCAAGCGCTCAATAACCTGATCAACCAGAGTCTGTCGCACCCGGAGGTCAAACGCGCCAGGGAACAAACCGCAGCCGCGGACGCCAAGTTGACCGCCGCAAAACGGCAGTATCTCCCGACGGTTTCGGCTATCGCGAGCGGCGGCACCTTCGATCCGTTTGACCCTCGGCAAAATCAGCAAACGGGCGGATGGTGGATGGCCGGAGCCATGGTCTCGATGCCGTTGTTCACCGGATTTCTGATCGAGAACCAGGTGGCTGAGGCCAGTGCGCAGCGAGAAGCCGCCTCCGCCGCCACCACGGGAATCGAGCAGGCCCTGACCCAGCAAGTCACCAACGCCTACCTGGATACGATCACCCTGGCCCAACAGATCAAGCTGGCGGAGGAGCAGGTCAAGACGGCGCAAGAGGCGCTGCAACTCTCGAAGCAGCGCTACAAATTGGGTCTCGGCACCGTCGTCGAAGTCACGCAGTCGGAAGTGGCGTTGACGGCCGCGCAAACCAGGCTGGCAGACACCCAATTCGACTACAAGATTGCGGAGGTCACGCTGGCCTACTCGGCTCGCGGTTATGACCCCGACCTCAAACCGCTGTTGATCAGGCACGATTCGACGGGCAAGGTGTCCGAAGGCCCTGCCGTATTGGAAGGCAGCTCAGAAAGAAAATACTAGGCAACCACGAGAGCGGCTGCAGGGGATATCGGCCGCGAGCAAAGAGATTTCAGACCGCCTGACCGGGAAACACCTTGGTGAGATCGATGACGAGTTCGTCTTTGGAGTTGGCCAGCAGCCAATCCCAGAAACTGGATTCCTGCTGGACGATGGCGGGATCGAAGTCAAAGTGGAGATCAAATCCCTTCGAGACTGTCGGGTTCATGGGATAACGACGGTCATAGATCATGCCGTAGGCCGGAATCCCGTACACGATCTGCCAATTCCCGACGATCACGTGGAGATCGGTCCCTTTCACATAGAACCCGCCTGATGTGATGACACGCTTCACCGACGTCTGCGGTTGACTCAGGTAAAAGGTCACCCGCTCGTTCTCCCTGGCCTGTGCCAACGCCTGAACCAAGTGCGGAACGAGCAGCTCGATCTCGTCGTCACGGAACACCGGCACCCGGCGGGCTTCGCCTTGCAGCCAGCGCTGCAGAGCCACACGGTGTTCCTGAACCGTGAACCCTCGCAACAACCGCCTCCATTGTTCCTGGGTGAACAACGCCGGGTGGGTGAGATAACTCGGCTGCCACTCCGGCAGGACCGTCGAATCCAACTCCAAGCGCACGAAGTTGACCGGGTCTTCATAGACCGTGCGCGAGGGCACCTGGGGAATGGCACAAGCCGTGGCAACGAGGCACAGCAGCGCGCTTCGAAAGACGCGAGACGCGAGACGCGAGACGGCCATCCGAACGGGCAATGAGTTCGCCTTCACGATCTTACGTCCCACCTTTCCCGTCTCACACTATTCGGCGACCGTCACCGTCATTTCCACACGCTCCAACGGATTGTCCCGACCGTCGCGCTTCGCGCTCACCACGCGATCAGCGACGTCCATGCCGCTTTCGACCTCGCCGAACACCGTGTATTGCCAGTCGAGGAAGTTCGCGGCGTTCACGCAAATGAAAAACTGTGAGCCGGCGCTGTCGGGATCGTTCGCACGCGCCATCGACAGCGTCCCCCGCTTGTGCGGCTTGCTGTTGAATTCGGCCTTGACCCGATGGCCCGGTCCGCCCATGCCGTGGGACGCCCGGTCGGCACTCTTGCTGTTGGGATCACCCCCCTGGATCATGAAACCAGGGATGACCCGATGAAAGGTCGTACCGTTATAGAATCCCTGCTTGGCCAACGTCGTGAAATTCTGCACATGATTGGGTGCCACCTCCGGGAAAAAACGGAGGACGATTTGTCCCCAGGGCTCCCCCTTCGATGTGATATTGATGATTGCCTTCGGTCCGTTGCCTTGTCCGCTCATGATCAGTCTTCTCCCTCCCGAATCAAAATTTGAAGGGGGCCACCGTGCCCCCTTCCAAGCCCTGGCTCATCGCCATCCATGACGCGCCATCGTCATCGCTCCGGAACACACCCGAACTCGTGCCGGCATACAACACACCCTTCTCCCCCTCGATGAACACCTGGATCGAGAGATTGCTGAGTCCCTTGTTCAGCGGCATCCATTGCTTTCCCTGGTTCTCGCTTTTGAAAATGCCACGGCCGGTTGCGACGTATACTCCCCGCTCATTGCTGATGACGCCGCGAATCGAATCGTTCGGCAGTGCCCGGCTGATCGGCAACCAACTCTTGCCGCCGTCGCCGCTGCGAAACACCCCGCCGTCGAATGTGCCGGCGAAGATGCCGTTTTCCTTCTTGTCCACCGTGAGGACTCGAATGAAGTTTTCCACCAGCCCTTCATGATCGCGAAGCCCCTGCCTGAGCCTCACCCATCCCGCCGGCTGCTCCTTCTCCTTGTACCGCATGACGCCCTTCCCGGACGTCCCGGCATAGAGGGCCCCATCGGGGGTACGGGCGAGGGCATGCACCAGAATATCGTCGAGACCGGTGGTCACCACCGTCCAGTTATCCTTGGCACTGTTCAGCACGTAGACGCCATCCCCGGTCCCGGCATAGAGTCCCTTGCCGTCCGCCATCAAGGCCTTGACTTCCAGGCGCTTCAAACCGCCATTGACTGCCTGCCAAGTTTTTCCGGCGTCACGGGAACGGAACACACCGCCGCGGAAAGTGCCGGCATAGACCGTTCCATCCTTGGCCGTGGTTAAACACAACACGAACAGATCAGTCAGACCGTCGTTGGCCGACACCCAGGTACGGCCGCGGTCGCTGCTCCGGAAAATTCCCATGCCGAACGACCCCGCGTAGACCGTCCCATCCAGAGTCGCTGTCAAGGCCTGGATGCTGGCGGTGCCACCTTCTATGGGTCCTCCCGGTGCCTGTTCGGGATGGCCCTGTTGAATGCCTGGCACATTTTGTATGGGGAAGGCCGTTGGTTCGACGGCCCAAAGTACGCCGCTCCACAGGGTCAGCGCGAGCACCGCAAGAACAACTGTGCGCGAAGCCATCACCACGCCCTACCTTTCTGGATCGATGTGTGAGGGATCAACGAACTCGATGTCCAGCTGTCTCAATCGGTATATCAGGATCGAGCGGCAAATTCACGCCCGAGGTGGGCCCCCCGCCGCGCCCGAAAATCTTGGCGCCCAAAATCCCGATCTCGTAGAGCACCATCAAGGGCACCGCCATGAGCAACATCGTAAACATGGTCGCGTCCGGTGTGACGATCGCCGACACGATCAGAGCCGCCATGATCGCGTGTTTTCGATAGGCGGCCAAGACGGTGGACGTCACGACTCCGACTCTGGCCAGGAGGGTCAGCACGAGCGGGAGCTCGAAGGCGCATCCGAAGATGAGCAGGAATTTCACGTTGAAGTCGATGTAAGTGCCCACCCCCAATGCCGGGGTAATATCGCGGTCCATACCGAAGCTGACGAAGAAGTCGATGACGAGAGGAAGAATTACGAGATTACAGAAAACGAGTCCGAGGCCGAACAGGAATCCCGCCAACAGAAACAGGGGAATCGCCCAGCGCTGCTCCTTGGGGAGCAGCGCTGGTTCGATGAACTTCCAGAAGTGGTAAAAAATAATCGGCAGGCTGAGCACGATGCCCGCCAGAAACGACACCTTGATCGAGGCGAAGAGCGCCTCGGTCGGTCCATAGAACACGAGTTGGTTCGGAAACGGCCGGTTGAGCCAGGCGACCATTTCGGCCGAATAGGCAAACGCGGCGGCGAACGCCGCGCAGAGCGTGACCGCGACGATGATCAGACGCCGTTTCAGCGTTTGGATATGTGTAGCAAGCGGGGCGAGCATCCCATTCCTTGATCACCGCACTGACTCTCCGCTGTTTCGAACAGCCTTCGTAACCGTCTCCCTCTGCGGGTCGGTCCACTGCGCCGAGAAGGTCGCTAGCGGAAGGTTCGAATCAGTTCGGCCATTCGGTCTTTCTTGGCCAGTTTTTCCTTTTGCAGTTGGCGCTTGGTCAGTTCTTCAGCCGGCGTCAGGACGTGACGCCGTTGCAGTTCCGCCAATTCAATGTCCAACTGGTGGTGAGTGGCTTCCAATTCGCGGAACTCCGTGTTGGATTGGCGCAACCGGTCTGCGATCGCTGTCTCCGTCAGCATGAGGCACCTCCTGGTTGAATGAATGAGCTAGATGGCGACGACCGTACTGCCTGGCGCTGTATGACTTCCCTGCCCCGCGAGGCAAGGCGCGTCCAGTCGTAAAGGAATCAAATCCATCAATACTGCATCTTCTTCCGGGCTGACATAGTATCGCACTCGCGTTGAGGTTTGACGGAAACCCACTTTCCGGTACAGGGCCTGGGCCTCCTGATTCGATGCACGAACTTCCAACATGGCTCTGGTCGCTCCCTTTGCCAACCCCATCCGCAGGGCTGCGCAGACCAGCTGCCTCGCCACTCCGCGGCGGCGAAACTCCGGTACCACGGCCAGGTTCATGAGCCGAAGCTCCTCGAACACGATCCAAAAACAGAAATACCCGGCGATGACCGCCGGTGTACTTGGGAAACCGACGGTACGCGCCACCAAAAAGTTCGCGAATGGATTGCCGGACAATTCGGCAGAGAGCATTTTGCGCGTCCAGGGGGAGGAGAAGCAAGCCTGTTCGATCACCAACAATTCATCCAGCATGTCCATCGTCGCCGGTTCGATGACGATCGCGGTGGGACCGGAATCCTGACCCGATTGAGCCTGTGTCATTGCTTCCGTTCCTTATGCGCGCGACGCGGACTCGGTCCCGCCTCGTCCGGCCTTGTATCGCCTGGGCTGCGTGAGCTTCTTCGCCACCCGCTCCCGCCGCCGTTCTGACGAGGACTGCCCCTGGCGCCGATCGAACTGAACCTCCGCCTCCGTCCGCTGCACGTAGCGCGGCGTGACGCCAGTTCCTGCGATCTCCTGCCGTTGGAAGCGACTCTCTGCCGCCTTTGCAACTGCCAAGGCCGAGGGGCGGTGGAGGTCCACTTCACGGACAGATACCGCCTTCGCCCCCATGAGGCACCTCGTTTCCGACCCGTACGCCAACCATCCATCTCCGTAGACCGTAACCTCCCCGGCTTCGAGCAGGGATTTTGCCAGCGATTCCAGTGGGCCAACCTGCTCTGCGCCCCAGGGTTTCAAGCCGCCTCCCGGCAACCATTCATATACAGCCCAATAGACCTCGTTCTTTCGACTCTTGAGCACGGGAACAACCAGTCCAGCACAATCTTTTCGCCGCCAGGCCATCCCCTCCAATGTCGGCACGAGTGCAACAGGAATCTCCAACACCGATCGGAAGCCGAGGACGGTCGCGAGTCCGACCCGCAGACCTGTGAACGACCCAGGGCCGATTGAGACGGCCAAGCCTCCAAGGTCCCGAAGACCGATACCTGCCTCTTTCAATGCGCGATCGATCGCCGGCATGAGCAGCCTGGTATGGGAGCCGTCGGCATCCTGCTCGACCAGGGCCAAGGTGCGTCCCTGCTCCGTGACGGCCACGCTCTGCCAGGATGTCGCCGTTTCAATGGTGAGCACTGTCATTGCCATCGCCTGCCCGCGTCTACACGTGACCGAGTTCGCCCGGTTTCATCGGCTCGTTGGAGATCAGTTCGAGAAACGTCACCTGCAACGTGCCGGATCCCTGACGGTCCTTCATGGAGATTTTGAACGGCCGGAGTACCCGTCTATCGATCGCACCAGCCGGTCTCACCTCGTCGCCATCCGGCCCGACCGCTCTATAGTCCTCGAACTGCATCGAGGCCTCCACCTCACCGGACGGCGAGAGACGCTCTTCCTCCACGACCAACAGACTCCGCCGCTCGAACCAAATGCGTCGACTGAGAACCGTTGCACTGCTGTCGGCCTGGTTGTGCGTCAGGACGTCCAGCCGATACCGGTCACCATCCTCGCTGAGCCGGACCGATTCGCCGGCCCCCACGGCTTGCGAACCGATCACTCCACCCATAGCCCATACACTCAATTGAAACGGCCTGGCCAAATTGCCCATACGCTCCGTCTGCGACGGCCGGCCCGACACTTCTCGTCCCATGGTCGGCAACCGCAACGTGAACTGGTCGTCGGCCTGCACGAACTCAAACAGTTCACTCCCGACGGAGGTGAATCCGCGCAATCGAATGGCCCCAGGCCGCTGGTAATGGACTGTTCCTTGAATACGTTGGCCAATCGGCAGAATTCCGCCGGTAATCTTCGCGCTAAACAACCCCTTGATCGTTTGAACTGCATCCGCCTGCTCCTGCAACAAAGCCGCGAGTTGTTCGGCCGTCGCCTGCTTCAAAGGCGACAGTTCCTCCCCTGTAAACAGAGCGCAGCCGGGGAGCAGGGTCAAGGCGAAACAGAATAGAGCACAGACGAACCTATTAAACAGACGAGCCCCTTTCACAACATCCTCGTCACGTATACCTTCAGGCCAGCACGACATCCAGCGCCTCTCCCACTTCATGGATCCCGATGAGTTCGATGCCGTCTACCGGCTCGAGCTTGGCGACGTTCCGATCCGGCAAGAGACAGCGTTTGAACCCCATCTTGGCTGCCTCACGGATCCTGACCTCCGCCTGGCTGATGGCCCGCACTTCTCCACCCAGTCCAACCTCCCCCATCACCAGCGTCGTAAAATCGATGGGGGTTTCTCTGAGACTCGAGGTCACCGCTGCGACGATCCCAAGATCGATCGCCGGTTCGTCGATATGGATCCCGCCTACGACGTTCACATACACGTCTTGTCCGGACAGGTGCAGGCCCAGTCGCTTTTCCATGACCGCCAACAACAGGGTCAGCCGATTGAGTTCCACGCCGTTCGTCATACGCTTGGGCATGGCGTAGCTGGTTTGGGACACCAACGCCTGCAATTCGACCAGAATCGGTCTCGTACCTTCGAGACTCGACACGACGACCGAACCGGTACTGCGTTGCGGCCGTTCCGCCAGAAACAGCTCGGAGGGGTTCACGACTTCCTCGAGTCCTCCCTCCTTCATTTCGAAGACGCCGATCTCGTTCGTCGAGCCGAACCGGTTCTTGACTGCGCGCAGGATCCGGTAGCTGTGGCTCTTATCACCCTCAAAGTAGAGCACCGTGTCGACGATATGCTCGAGGAGCCTCGGGCCCGCAATCGCGCCCTCCTTGGTGACATGGCCGATGATGAAGACCGGCACTCCCGTCCGCTTCGCAAAATACATGAGCTGCCCGGCCACTTCTTGTACCTGGCTGATGCTGCCCGGCGCCGAGGTGAGCTGCTCAGTATAGACGGTTTGGATGGAGTCGATGACGACGGCCGCCGGCTGAATCTCCTGCATCGCCTTGATGATCTGTTCGAACGAGGTTTCGCCTAAGATCAAGAGATGCCGATCGCCGATACCGAGTCGTTCCCCGCGCATCTTGATCTGGCGGGGAGATTCTTCGCCGGAGACATACAGCACCTGTTCGCCTGACGAGGCGAGGCGGGGCAATGCCTGCAGTAGGAGCGTAGTCTTCCCAATCCCGGGATCACCGCCGATCAACATAACAGAGCCCGGCACAACCCCGCCGCCCAACACGCGGTCGAATTCCACCAAGCCGGTCCCGCGACGAGCTTCGCCCACCACTTCAATGTCGGAAATCGGCGTGGCTGAGGCATGCCCAGCCTTTACGAGGGATTGTCGGCCCTTCGGGGCGGAAGGTTGCCGTTCCTCCTTGAAGGTGTTCCAACCTCCACAGTCGGGACAGCGTCCGAGCCAGCGCGGGGCCTGATGCCCGCAGGATTGGCAGTGAAAACTCGTCTTGGCCCGCATCCGCCGAAGCCTCAAATTCGATGCATTGGCAATGGGTCCATCTTAATGGAAGGCCCCCCGTAAAAGGAAGGTACACCGGATGAACCAAGTGAGGCTATTTGCAAGGCGGTGAGTGTCAAAACCTGGTGGAGTTCAGCGGGGTTCGTGGTAATGGATCTCGCGGGACCGTGCCTGAGTCCGAAACAATTGAGGCGTTCCGCCCTGGGCCTTCCACCACATCATCGTCTCTTTGGTCCAATTGCCGGCCTGGTCGTATTCATATCGATACTCCTTCCGCTCCGTCAGCTTGCCGTTCGAATCGAACACCCGTTCTTCGATCTGACTTCCCCGATCGTCATAGGTAAACTCTGAACGGGTTTGCAGATGCCCGGTCAGGTCCGTCACCCGCTTTTCGCGTACATGTCCCTGCTCGTTATAATCGGAAAGGACCTCATACCCAAACTCGAAGAGTGCCGAGGTGACCAGCGGAGCGCCGGCGCTGTCGTACCGGTAATTCCTGGACAAAATCTCTCGCACCAACCTTCCACGGTCGTCGTACAGATAGCGGTTGCGATTGATGATATGCGGCGCATTGTAGTGCAGCCCCAATGAGCGGCGGCTGTTGGAATCAAATGCATAGAACGACGCATCGTCGAACGTGCCATCCGCCCAGGCGGCGACCTCCGCTACGCGGTTGCCCCGTTCGTCATAACCCGCCCTGGTCTCCTTGACCAACTCACCACGGCCATCCCACACCTTTTCGGACAACCGTTGACCCGCCTGGCCATACTCATACTCAAATCGCAGCGGCCAGAGACCGCGTGAGGTCTCGATGCCTTCTTGTACCCGACCGACCACGCGGCCGTCTCGGTCGTAGCGATCGGTCTGGTTGAGAAAGGTCTCGTGAGTCACGACAAGAGACACATTCCCTACCAGCCCATCGTCATCACGGTCGGTTTGCTCGCGAGCGAATAGAGTGGGAGACCAGGCCGGGCTCAATAGAACTAAGGCACAAGCAAGTGCTGCCGCGACAACCGGCCGCAACGTATGAGAGCAGGATGGTCGAGTAGACGGCCAGCGGAGAATCGCCGGAAGGCGCGCCGCACCCCTCCAGACCTGCCGGGGGAACGGCCGCGCGCGCTGGCTATTCCACCGAGGCCAACGAACCGAGGATATGATAGCCCCCATCGACGTAGATCACCTCCCCGGTGATCCCCCGCCCGAGCGGACTGACGAGGAACATTGCCGTGTCGCCCACTTCGCCCTGTTCAGTGGCCCGACGAAGCGGCGCGAACTCCCGGTGATGGTCGACCATCTTACTGATTCCGGATACACCGCGCGCGGCCAAGGTCTTGATCGGCCCGGCGGACACGGCATTGACGCGGATGTTCTTTGGACCAAGATCATGGGCCAAATACCGAACCGTCGCTTCTAGGGCAGCCTTGGCGACGCCCATCACATTATAGTGCGGCACCACCCGCTCGCTCCCGAGGTAGGTCAGAGTGACCACCGATCCCCCCTCCGTCATGAGGGGTACGGCGGCTCGCGTGACTGCCACGAGTGAATAGGCACTGACATCGAGCGCAGTTGCAAAACCTTGGCGAGTCGTGTTGACAAACTGTCCCGTCAGTTCCTCGCGCGGCGCGAAGGCCACCGAATGCACGAGAAAATCGATCCGGCCCAACTTCTGGCCGGCGTCTTTCATCAACATTTCGATCTGTCCGTCATCCCCGACGTCGCAAGCACAGGCCGACGCACCGGGCAACGTCGCCACCAACTCCTGGACGTTTTCACGGAGCCGCTCATTTTGGTAGTTGAACATCAATTGGGCGCCTTCGCGCGCGGCGGACTGCGCAATCGCCCAGGCGATGCTGTGTTTGTTCGCGACCCCGATGATCAGTCCTTTTTTTCCCTGAAGCAACATGACGTCGTCTACTCCTTCACCTGATACGTGACTTCACATCTCCGTACGGCGCCCACCATAGCATGATTCGGGATGTGAAGGAATCGCTTCCCAGTACGACCGGCTTACAGCCGTTTCCGTACATCCTTCCAGTCTTTCGCCACCTTCGCTTTGCGAGGCGCCTCTCCTTTTGCCGGTTCCGGCACCAGCACGACCTCGAGACGCCGCTCCAGAAAGGCTTCGGCAAACGCACGAGTTCCCCCCACTCCTGATTTCAATGTGGTCCATCCCTCTTGCTTGAAGCGATCAATCACCGCTCCGACTCCGGCCGATCCAGCAGCCGAACTCAGCAGGTACCCGAGCGGAAACTTATGGTCCATTAGCCATCGCTGCACAGGCTCTAGCGAATGAAATTCGGCGGCAGCCCGCTCACCGGGGATCAAGTAGACAACGTTATAGTAATACTGAGTCAGCTTGGCCAACTCGTCCGCCGCCTCTGGAAAGGGTCTTGGAAGCGGCTGCCCCGGCGATAGGATAGCTGGAACCACACCCTCGCTCCGTTCCATCAGGGCCGCCAGTTCGACGAGTAAAATGGGGCGGCGGCGTTCCCACACAAACACATGCCCTTCTGCCTTCGCCGCCTCCACACGCGGGGAAGCATTGACTGACACAGACATTCCATTTTGTCCGCGCAAGTGGGGAATGTACTCGAAGTACGCCCGCCCGTCTCCGCCGGTCATGGCAGTGGCGACCGGCTTCCCGTCCACTTCGAGCTGCAGCGGCTCTCCGCCCAAGGGTGTCTCGGCCAACATCCCTTTTTGCACCAACCGCGCTTCGATTCGTACGGGCTGATTCGGCGAGGTCAGGCCATCGCGCAACGTAAGCACCCCGCTGAGTTTGTCCCCCGCCGATAGCGCGGAGCCCCACCCCAGCAGGATGAGCAGTATGAATGCGCTCCGGAGACACGCCAGGAACCGAGGTCCAGCGCTCCCCTCAATCCATCCCCGATGGTCCACAGCCGCCTCCGTTTGCCAGTTTGCTAGTCGAGGAGACCGCGGTTTCTATTCACGGTGAGATACGCGTCGCACATGCAAAAGAATACCAGCCCAACCAACGGGACGAGTGCGGCGGCATGGACAAATCGCCAGAGCAGGATGAGGACGAGACCGGCCAGCAGAAAAGGTCCGCCTCGTTTTTCACCGATATAGAGATGCCCGAGGCCTGGAAGGAGAGAGAGGGCTGCCGCACGGTAGGCATGAGAGGTTTTCTCGAGGGGATCCATATCCAATTGGCGCTGCGGTATTCCCGCAGTGACGCAGAGCAGCTTAACCTTTTAACGCGGCCAGCACTTCGTCCGCATGCCCATCCACCTTGACCTTGCGGAAAATGGCCTTGAGCCGCCCATCCTGGCCGATCACGAACGTGCTTCGCTCAATCCCCCAATACTTCTTGCCGTACATGCTCTTCAGCTTCCAGACGTCATAGTCTTTGGCGGCCGTTTTCTCTTCATCGCTCAATAGTGCGAAGGGCAGACCGAACTTAGCAATGAACTTCTGATGAGACGCCGCGCCATCAGGGCTGACGCCTAGGACAACAGCCCCGGTTTTCTTGATCTGCGCCTGCGAATCGCGAAAATCACAGGCCTCCTTGGTGCAACCGGGGGTATCGTCTTTCGGATAGAAATACAAAACGACCTGCTTACCTTTCAGGCTTTTCAGTGAAACCGCTTTTCCATCCTGATCGGGCAACGAAAAATCCGGCGCCTTGCCGCCGACTTCCAATTCACTCGCCATATTCCCGACTCCTCTATCCCGTCCTCGCGACGTCAGCGCGGGCCGCTTCCAATCGTTGGTCTGGTGGTGCCATAGGGATGTTCCCTGGGAGGTCCTTTGGGCGCTTCGGGGTTCCCGAAGGGCCGCAACGCAGGTGAATCCCAAATGATCTTGTCGCCGGGTGCCAAATTCGCCGCCTCGATGAACTGTTGATGCGCGACCGCCGTTTCGCCAAGCGCATTCAACGCCAAGGCGTAATTGTAGTGGGCCTGGCCGGAGTCGGGCGCCGACTTGAGCGCCTGTCCGAAATAATTCTTGGCATCGGCAAATTGTGCGCCTTGGTATGCCTCAGTGCCTTGGGCCGTCAACGCGATAGCCTGAGCGGTCGCTCCCATACCGAGCTGCAACGGTACGAGTGGTTTCGGCTTCGATTTCGCGCAGGCCGCGAACGATACGAGGAGCAGCCCCACGGCAAGCCATGTCGTCAATCGCATGATCGCACCTCTTGATCCGATGGTCGTCTCACGGTTTCGCCCGCTTCTTTTGTTCTTCCTCAACGGTCTTTCTGTACAAGACTTCCCACTCAGCACTCCCTTCCACGATCGGCCTGGAATAGGACGCAAGCTTGGCGCGCACCCTCTTGTCGATATCAACCTCCAGGGCGAGTTCGGCGGCCACCACACGCTTGATCTCGCGCAGGACCTTGCCGTCATCCTCCTTGAGCCGGCACAGTGCACTCTTTTTGAGGGTCCCCAAGATGAGGTGCGAGAGGTGACTCGCTTTGTCGTCGCTGATCATCAGATGATGAGCCCCCGGTCGCGCACCAGCTTTTGTTTGATCATCGTGAACATCTTCTGGTAGTCCACTTGCCCCTCTTCGATCTGGCGTTCGTATTGCTTCATCATCTGGCGAATCTCGGCATTCAGGCGATCCTCCAAGGACAATTCTTCTGTCATCGTGTGCTCGAGAGCCTCACGCAACGCCTTGCGGTCTCCCGTGACCTCCAGAAAGTCGAGCGCCTGTAAGCGAGCGATCAAGGACTCCGCCATATGATGAACCCGTTCTTTCGCCAACCTCATGCGCCTACCTCGTATGCGGCCTGTGAGATATGATCGGCGTTACGTGACGGGCGAACCAGGAGCGGGCTCGATCGGCTCGACACGAATGCTGGCGGCCGCCATCACCTGCCGAAGCACCGACGCATCGCCGACCACTCGACCGATGACATTCACACGATCAGCTGGAACGGGATCGGCCCCCATGCTCATGGGTGTGCGGCCGAAAAAAATCGCCAAAACCTGCCCGGCTCCCCAAAAAGCCACATCCCCAACCTTCACCTGGGTGGTGGCAGTTTCCCGATGGTCCTTAACTCCGGGAACTTTGAAATAGAACTCTTCCCCCCACACATTCAATGGACCCTCGGCAGGCAAGGCGCGATAGACTTCTTGTGCCGTCCGATTGCCCTTGAGTTCCGCTTCGATTTGAACCCCACCCACGCGGATGCGGATACGTTTTCCCTGGCCGTTCGTCATCATAGTCCCGCCATTCGCTCTCAAAATGACATGAAAAGACCTGGTGCGGTGAGAACGCTGAAAATCCGCGCCAGCAGCGGACTCTAACTTGTTTATCCCTTGAAATCAAGGCTACAATCCCCAGTAGTTCGAGACCATCCCGACATGTTGACCTCCACCTTCGTTCATCTGGCCGGCATCGGTCCCTCGACCGAACGGCGACTCTGGCAGCACGGCGTACGTGAGTGGTCGACCTTTCTCCAGGAGCCAGAGGTCCCGGGTATTTCACCCGGCCGCAAAGCGCTCTACGACGGCCAGCTCCTTGCCGCCCAAGCAGCGCTGGACCAGGGCGATGCCGCCTACTTCGCGCGGTGCCTTCACTCCAGGGATCATTGGCGCTTATTCCACACCTTTGGAGCCCGGGCCCTCTATCTAGATATCGAAACGACTGGGACATCCGCACAGGAAGGAGCGGTCACGGTAGTGGGCTTGTATCGATCTGGACGCATGACCACCTTGATTCGACACGACTCGCTTTCGCAGGAACGTCTCCAGGAGGCAATCGACGCATCGGACCTACTCATCACGTTTTTTGGCAGCGTCTTCGACGTGCCGTATCTTAAGACTCAGTTTCCGGGGCTACGCGTGGAGCTGCCCCACTTCGATCTCTGTTTTGCCGCCCGACGGCTTGGCCTGCAAGGCGGCCTCAAACAGATCGAACGCGAATTGGACATCACCCGTGCCGACGATCTCCAAGGACTCGACGGATGGGAAGCCGTGCAGCTCTGGCAACGTCACTGTAGTGGCGACGAAGATGCGCTCGACCGGCTCGTCCGTTACAACGAAGCCGATACCAAGAATCTTGAGCCACTTGCCGTCATGGTCTACGAGCAACTTGTCGCTCAGTATGGCCCACCCGCGGCGACGACATTCGGAACGGGTACCAGATAATGCCGATCTGGATGGCACAGGGGAGCACCCACCAAGGGCTTGTCCGCTCGTCCAATCAAGATGCGTTTCTCGTGGACAATCACGCGCGCCTTTGGGCGGTGGCGGACGGGATGGGCGGGCACCCCGGAGGCGACATCGCAAGCGCTCTGGTCATCGAGACACTCGCAAAACTCGCCCCATCATTGGACCGCACCTCTGCCATGACCGAGGAGATGCGAAAGGCCGCCTTCACTGGCATGCTGCACCAGGCGCATGGGGCAATACTTGCCTACGTTGCGGTCCACCCAGAATACCGGAATATGGGCACGACGCTGGTTTCGGCCCATGCATGGAACGCAAGTCCGTCCCACCTTTTGATTGCCAACGTAGGCGACAGTCGCGCTTATTTAGTGCGAGAAGGGTCCATTAGGCAATTGACCCGCGACCACACCCTGGTCGAAGATTATATTCGCCTCGGCTACCTCACAGCGGCGCAGGCGGCCACACATCCGGAGCGCCATGTTCTAACCCGCGCAATGGGTTTGGGCCAAGCCGTAACGGTTGATCTGTTTCCCACCGTCCTCCAGCATGACGATGTGGTGATTCTCTGCTCCGACGGCCTGACGAAAATGTTGAACGACCAGCATATCCTCGAAGTTACACGTGCTTCGCAAGGCAACCCGGCGTCACTCCCCCAGAAGTTGATCCAGGCCGCCCTGGAGAACGGCGGCGTCGACAATGTCACCGTCGTCATCTGCACCGGCACAGCCGAGCAAGAGGGCAATTAGGCATTGACAACCCCCGGAACCAGCAGGTAGCCTTTGCCCCGAATGGATGCAAATTTCCTTCGTATGATTGCCTATCTGTTTGACGACTCGTTCGTTCGGCGCTCACGGCTCAGTTGGTTCCCGATCCTTCCTCTCATAGGCTTGCTGATGTCCGCCACGGCCTATGCTGAGGATCCGAAGGATCCGGAAACCACATTGCGCCTTTTGGTACGCGCCAACGCCGAACGGGATCTGACCACCATGTCGAAATACATGGCGCACGACGCCGATGCGATCGGATACACGCTCGACGGCCGGAAATATCTCGGATGGGACCAGCTCGCCGATGAAATGCGCAGCGAGTTCGAATCGGTCGTGAAACTCGAAATTCCGATCACCGACTTAAAAATGTGGACGCGCGGTGACGTGGCTTGGTTCGCCATGGAACTGGAGTACATCCGTTATGTGACCGAACGACAGATGACCCAGCGCATCGCCTGGCCTTTGCGCGAAACCGGCGTCCTGGAACGTCGGGACGGACGATGGATGCTGGTTTCGTGGCACGAGTCGTCCCGGCATCAGGACGGCGGCATGGTCGGCACCCGTACGGGATCCGCCGGACTCCTTCATCGGATGTCGGATACCCCGGCCCAGACAGTCGAATCGTACGACCTGAGCGGTGAATGGGAAGTGACGGAGATCGAAGAAAACAAATCCTATCGCGCGACCCTGGATCGCCAGGGGAACGGCCCCTATACCTGGCAAGGTGGCCAATTCACCACGACCAGCTTCAAAGATCGCCGGTGGCAGGGCACTTGGACTCAGACCGGCAATGACCGAGAGGGTGGCTTTGAGATCGTCCTCTCCGAAGATGGTACCCAGGCCAAGGGCATTTGGTGGTACCTCCGTGTGGGAAACCGAAACAATATCCCACCACGACAGCACGGCGGCAGCGTTGCCTGGAAACGACTGACTCCCCCGCCGTCGACTCCATAGATACAGCTGTACGACGGAGCACCCCATGGGTGCCTGATTCATACCCGTGTGGCCAATCCACCGATACCTGAAGGAGGGGCTATGAACCGTGTGCTGACGACAATGTGCCTGATCCTTGGAATGACTGGTGCCGCGTTCGCCGACGGAGGGCACGATCACCATGCCATTCCCACAATGCCGAGTCTCGGAGAGACCAAGCTTGCTATCACTGATCAAACCGTGGCACTGACGTTCGGACCGATCGACCTGCCGACCTCACACGAGGGTGACTTAGCGGCCAGCATGCCCAAGAAGGTCTTCCAACTCCCGGAAGACATGTACATGATCGGGTACAAGTCCGAGGTGTTTACCAAGGACGGGCGACCGCTTCCCAAGAATTACCTGCACCACATCCTAATGATGAACAATGACAAACCCAGCGTGTCCTGCGACGGGGAACCCCTGTTCTTCGCGGGAGCCGGACTCGAAATGACCGAAGCCCGCTTTCCCGAAGGCTATGGGGTGAAGCTCGGAAAGGGACAGAACCTCATGTCCATCGTCGCCTTTTACCATAAGGCACCGCCGACCAAAGACGTGATGGCGCGGTTTACCATGTACGTTGCGCCCAAGGGGACGAAGGTCCAGGAAATGGACGTCTACCAGGTGGGCGTGAACATCGTCTGCTACAGCAAGTTCGGACAGCGCGGTGCGGATCAGACGGACGAAGGCATCGAAATTAAGCCGGGTGTCACCATTCACAGCGCCCCCTTGAAGTTCAACATGGACGGCTGCGTGAAATTCGCCTATCCCCACGGGCATGATGAGCTTCTGCTCATCGCCCTGGAAAACAAGACGACGAAAGAGACGTTGCTTCGGACCGTACCAGATGTGGATTCAGAGGGAACCTTCCGTGACTTCCTCCCACACCAGGTTTACAAGGATGCCAAGGGCTTTCCGATCACTAAGAAAGATGATTACGAGATGGTGATGGTGCATCACCATCCGCTTCAGAACCCAAATATCCAGCACGGGATGGGGAACTATCTCCTCTATATGACACCGGGCTCTTGTCAGCCCGGCACCAACACTGCAGCCGTTCAGCCTTAGCAGAAACCCCGTAGCAGTCTGCCGCGATGAACGCGCGGCAGACTGCGCCGACCTTTCCCGCCCCTTCCCGACTCATACTCAGCCAACTTTCAATGGCCAGCCATTCAAATCATCACTTTTCCCTTTCTACACAAACAGTTACGACCTAAGATCCCTCTCGGCACTACGCCGTCCCCTACGAAGGTATTGAAATCCCCCTCAGGTCGAAGACTGTGCAGACCCTAACCGTGTATGCTATTGAAACACTCGGCATTCCAAGCGGACAGGGCTCATTGGCTCCATTGAAGGCGACGACTTAGCACCCAGTTAGTTGCACCGTTCGCCGAATCTGATGAAGGTAGCTGCGCTCACGTCCTATGTCGTCGCCTGAACCTGCTATTCAGTTTCTCCTCGCGAATGCGCACGCGGAGGAAATCAAACTGGTTTCATCCAGTCTGCGAGGCTTTTTCCCCAACTGCCGCATCGAGGCGGTGTACACCTCAGACGATGCGATTGCCGCCAGCCAAGAAGGCGTTTGGCACATCATCCTGGTCGACCAAGACCTTGCGCCGGACAGTGGTGTCGACATCATTTCCCGGCTCCGACGGAATGCTTCCTATGCCGCGGTAATTCTGCAAACCGACCGGACCGATTCCGAGACCGCCATCCGAGCCCTGCAAAGCGGTGTCGACTTTCTACTGTTTAAGAATTCCCCGGCCTTCCTGACCGAACTATTGTTCTACGTTCAGGAAGCAATCGAAAAACGCGATCTTCGAACCAAATTAGACGAAACATTTCAGCGCCACCTTCGGTTAGTCGAGACCCTCAGCGATCTGTTTTACGAATTGGATCGTGAAGGGCGGTTCGTCTACCTGAGTCCCGGGGTCACCAGCCTGCTGGGTTACACGCCTGAAGAGCTTGCCGGCCGGCACTACTCCGTCCTGTTCTCCTCCATCCAGGAGCCACTCGCGCGATTTCGCGTCAATGAACGTCGTGCAGGAAGCCGGTCGATCCGACAGTTGGAAATCCCATTACAGAAGAAAGCGCTCCCCAACCAGCCAGTCGACACCATTGTGAGTGAACTGACCGCCAAGGGCCTCTACGACAGTAACAATCGATACCTTGGCACAGTCGGACTGATTCGGGATGTATCGCGACAAAAAGAACAACAGGGACGCCTTCTGGAATTGGAAGGGAAATTGCGCGAATCGGACCGCCGTCTTGAATTGAGTCGGGAGGCTGCGACCGTTTCCGATCGGCTGCAGCAACCATTGACGGGGATCCTGAACGATTCCCAACGACTGTTGGCCACGCTGCAGCATCTGAAGATTGAACAGGTGCTCGAGAGCATGGCAGCCCATGCGGTGCAGGCCAGCCAGTTGAGTCGGCGACTCTCAGAGGCAATGGCGCCTCAGGCGCGGCCATCGACGCTCGTCGACCTCAACACCATTATTAACGAAACCCTGCAACGACTGCATGACAAACCGGATCATGTCCCGCTTCGCGTCACGACGCATCTCGATCCGCATCTACCGGCGATTTTGGGCACGCCAGAGAGCATCGGCACGCTCCTGCGCGTTCTGATTGCCTACTCACAGCGACACATGGACGCGACGGTTCCGCTCCGCATACGCACCAACACATTCGGGTTGTCCCAGACAGTCCCCCCCAAGGCAATCACCGCCGGGGACAATACTCCGACAGGCGAGTGCGTCACGCTGACCATTCAACACCAGCCAGACACTGACATGGTTCGGGCTATCCCAACTGAGATAGATACGGCCTCCGCAGTGGATTTCATCCAAGCGCATCAAATCGTGCACCACTTGGGTGGTGCGATTGAAATCGACAGCAGAAGACAGGCGGGCCTTTTGATCACCGTGAGCATACCCGCAATCCATCAGGCGGAGCCTGCACATTCCCTGGTCTCAAGGGAACCGACGTCGGCCTACACTGAGGACAAATCGCCCATCGAATCAGACCAGCAAAGAACGGAACCCTCGGTGGATCGCCGGCGGTTTGCCCGCCGACCGGTGGCTTTCCCCGTGCATTTGGCAATCGGCACCAGCGGATATCCTGGGCTAATCCGAAATATCAGTGCGGGCGGAGCACTGATGGCGCTCAATGAGGTGGCCAGCTCACTTCATATGCAACCGGCCTACCTCCTGCTGAGGACTCCGGTAAGCTTGCTTGAATTGCAGGGCATCGTGTACGAACGCCCATCCTCACCCAATTCCGTTCAACCGCACACAAGAGACATCGCCATTTCCTTTTCAGTTTCCACAGATCACGACCGGAGAGTCATCGATTCACTGCTCGACGGAGCAGTAGCCGGCTCAACCTCCTTGGCGATTGAAGGTCTGATTCCGCTCCCCACTCCAAGCTCCAAACGTGATGCCGTGCAACAGTCAGAGGAAATCGCAAAGGAGCGCAGGGAATCAGTGCGTCTGAAGTTAGCCATTCCTATACGGGTAAATTTACCCGATGAACAGCCTTCGCGCCCGCTTGGACTCATCGTCAATCTCAGCCGAAGCGGGGCGGCCGTCGAACTACCAGGTCGCCCCGACAATTTCACGCTTCAGCAAGCCATTCAATTGATACCGACCGGTCCGGTGGCGGCGATAGCCGGAGCCCTCCCTTCGGCCACCCCCGATATGGCATGGAATGGCTCCATCGTCTGGGTGCGGCCGCTCCCAGTCCGCGATACCAGCGTCCCAAGTCGTGCGGGAGACCTTCCTGTTCAACTGGGAGTCCGCTTCCAGCACGTGAGTGGGCGGCCGGATGCCGTCGTCAATCGGCTGCTCGCTGCAGGCTCGAGTTCAGCCTTCGATCTTGCCGAACCCATTGCGGATTCGGGAATCGTTACCTTCTCCAGAACCATACGAAATCGCCAGGGACTCTCGGTAGCTCTTTGCCAGGATGTCCTCCGCCAAGCGCAAACCATGCCCTTGCAGATCGTGGTGCTTGCCCCCGAATTCGGGCAGACCCAGACGGCTTATCTCGCCTTGTCGTACTACCTCGCAGCGCGAGGGGTCCGCGTCATCAGGTTCGACTACAGCAACCACATCGGCTTGAGCGAAGGCTCCCCTGAATGTGTCAGGATGTCATCGATCGAGGATGACCTGGATGCCATCTTGTTGTGGGTCCGGCAACAATGGCCGGACGCGGCCTCCACCCTGATCGCCCCTGACTTGGCAGGCCGAATCGCCGTACGGCGCTCCGATTGGCATCCGGCCTTGAGGAGCCTCCTACTGCTCAACCCCACTTTCGACCTGCGGAAAAGCCTCGAGAAACTGCATCGCAGAGACCTCGTGCAGAACCACCAGGACCACACCCGCTTTGGCATCGGCAATCTCATGGGCCTGAATCTCGACATCGATCGATTTCTCGCTGACACCGTCCAATGCAACTTCACCGACTTTGAATCTTCACGGACCGACCTGGCGACCTGCCGCGTACAGACAACGATCATTCGTTCCTCCCCGGAAACCGGAGACTTCTTGATTCCGCCGCCTTCTGAAGATCTTATTGCCGAAGCCGTCAGTGCGTTGGGCGCTCAGGGACGTCTTGAGACCATCCCGGGCCTCACCCTCTCTGCAGCAGAGGCGGTCCCAGCCATCCAGGACCAGTGGGAGCGGTTCCGCCAGCTCTTCATGAGTCCATCAGCACGCTTCGTCCCAAGCCCGTTGAGTCCCGCGTTGATCGGACGGACCATTGCGATCCGCAGCCGACTCGAACGGGACAAATTGCGTACGACAGACACCGCGGGGGAAGCGACACCGGCTGACCTGTGGACCGATTTCACCACACTGACGGGATCGTTAGATGAACTGCCCGCCTTTTGGCAATTGACCGACCACCTGTATCAACTGGCACAGCCGGTCCATGAAGGCGCGAGACTGCTCGACGTCGGCTGCGGAGTGCACTCGTTCGCGCGACTGCTTCTCCTGAATCTTTCCTACCGGCTCCGCTCGCAAGCCTGGCGGCATTCTACCCCTGTTCGTTACGTCGGAGTCGATTTTTCCTACAAAGCGCTGGGCGAGGCCCGCAAGTCTGCGCGAGAGACGCTCGATCGCCTTGACACGATGTTTTCCGGACGGATATCGAGCCATCCCCCTGTAAAGGCGAACTGGTCGTTGAGTCGCTCCATCGAATCACTTCCGTTTGCAGCGGACTCGTTCGAGCGCATCGTCGCAAACCTTGTGATCTGCTTTTGTCCGTCACCGCTTCACGCCGTCCGTGAATTGTTCCGCGTCCTTAAGCCGGGCGGCACACTCGTGCTTAGTTCGTTTCGGAGCGGAACCGATCCGGCTACCATCTACCGGCCGCACCTCCAGGAGTTGGGGCTGGACGAATTCTCGGGTGAAGCCCGCGCACACCTGATGGTGATGGCGCGACTCTGTAAAAATCTACGTACCGGCTATCTGCCTGCTTTCGAAGAAGATTCGTTTGCCAACCTCGTCGCGCATGCGACCCGCACCACGCCTACCATCCAACGGGCTATGACCGGCCAAGCCCTCATCGCCATTGTCGAAAAGCCTGTTTCCGCTGGCTGAATCAAAAAGTCAGGTGTATACTCCGGCCCTATAGCACCATAGACGCAAAGGCGGGTGAATACCGGCCCGCCGTTTCTACGTATTTGCGTATTCCATGCAGGGCACGGTCTTGCACAACCACACCCTCTCTGCCTCCATGATATCGAGCGTCGCTGCAACCGCAAGGGCTGTCGGCCAGTTGGCCCGGGACGTCTGCGGAGAGGCAGATCTCCCCTCCGCCTGCCGACGCATTCTCGAACACCTCACCCTTCATGCCGGCGCCTCGAATGGTTCACTGTGGCTACTCGACCAAGACCATGCATGCTTCCGACGAATCGCCGCCGTGGCTCCGGCTGCCTTGCCACAAGACGACAGCTTGCCGGCCGCAGATCACCCACTGTCGACCCTCCTCAATCACCGACGCGTCGCCGTTCATCTGACAGATCCGGAAGCCGGTCGAGCCCTGCGTCTTGCCGATGCTGCCATTGCCTTGCCGTTTTTGAATCGCAAGGAACTGTTCGGCTTTTGCACGTTAGGCCGCCCTTCTGACCCCATACGCTGGGATGAGGATACAGCAGCGATTATGCACGCGCTTGCCGATGTGGCCGCCAGTGCACTTGAACATCAACGCAGAGAGGAAGAACTGCGCCGGTCCTCAGCGCTGCTGCGCCGAACCGACCGTCTACGCTCTCTCGAGATCATGGCCGGCGGCTTTGCCCATGAGATCCGCAACCCGCTCACCTCCATCAAGACGTTCGTACAACTCGCCCCGCAGCGCCAGCATGACCCCGTATTCATTCCTGAATTCAGCCGGGTGGCGATCGAAGACGTGCATGAGATCGAGCGCCTGCTCCATGACATCCTGGATTATGCCCGGTACATGAGCCCACATCCCACAGAAGAAGATCTGAACGAGGTCGTTGCGTCGTGCATGTGTTTCGTTTCCGCGAAAGCCTCGAGCCGGGGAATACAGTTGCGTACCGAACTGGACCCCAAACTACCTTTGTTGTCGCTGGACAGACAGCAAATCAAGCAGGTGCTGATGAACCTCCTCCTGAATGCCCTCGACGCCACGCCGGACAGCGGCGGAGAGATTTGCGTCAGGACTCGAATGGGAATGAATCCCGACGGCAGCTCGTGCGTTGAATTGCGGGTTGAAGACCATGGCCGAGGAATCCCGGCCGATCAAATCGAACACATATTCGATCCGTTTTTCACCACGAAGCATTCGAACAGTGAAAGCGAGGGGTCGGGGCTAGGCCTGACCATCGCTCACCAGATCGTCCGCGAACACCATGGCGTGTTGGGCGTCGAGAGCCATGTCGGAACAGGATCGACCTTCACGGTTTGTTTGCCCACGCTCAGAACACATACGACGGCTCCGGCACCACGGGAGTAACATGAAGAAACGGGTACTGCTCGTCGACGACGAGCCGCGCGTTCGCGCCTCACTGAAGACCGTCCTGGAACCCACCTACGACATTTCCGAGGCAGCCGACGCGGCGGAAGGGCTTGAGGCATTCAAGCGGGAAACACCGGATCTCGTGCTGTTGGACGTCATCCTACCTGGCACGGACGGCTTGGCAGTCCTGCAAACGATGCGAAGCGAAAACCGCTCGGTCCCCGTGATCATGCTGACGGGAACCAAATCGGTCAAAACTGCGGTCGACGCCATGAAGTTGGGCGCAGCCGACTACCTCTCGAAGCCTTTCGACGTGGAAGAGCTCCGCATCGTCATCGACCGCACTCTCAACTCACAAGAGTTGGAACGGGAAGTTCGTCAGTTACGGGCGCAGGTCGTTCAACGCTATGCCTTCCACAACCTGATCGGCAAGAGTCCGGCGATGCAAGAAATCTACGCCAAGATCGAACAGGTTGCGGACAGCCGCACGACCGTGCTGGTGACCGGGGAGAGCGGAACAGGCAAGGAGTTGGTGGCGAAGGCCATCCACTACAACAGCGCGCGACGCGATCGTCCATTTATTGCGCTCAATTGCGCAGCACTACCCGAAACTTTGATCGAAAGCGAACTGTTCGGGCACGAAAAGGGGTCGTTTACCGACGCCACGGCCCGCCGCGTCGGCCAGTTCGAATTGGCCAACAGCGGCACGCTCTTTCTCGATGAGATCGGCGACCTGAGCCCAACGACACAAGCCAAACTGCTCCGGGTGCTGCAGGAACGGGAATTCACCCGTATCGGCGGCGTTCAATCGATCAAAGTCGATGTGCGGATTGTGGCCGCCACCAACAAGAACCTCGAGGATTTGGTGCGCAAGGGCCAGTTCCGTGAGGACCTTTATTACCGTATCAACGTCATCGCCCTCTATCTTCCCCCGTTACGCGACCGCGGAGAGGACATCCCGCTCCTGGCAAAACACTTCCTTGCGAAACGCATTGAAGAAGAAAAACGTCCGATGCAGGAGTTTACGAAGGAAGCGTTGGAATTGATTTCACGATACCCTTGGCCCGGGAACGTGCGGGAGATGGAAAATATCGTGGAGCAGGCGTTCATCTGGTCCAAGGGTTCAAATGTCATCACCCCAGAACATTTGCCCAATATCCTTCGGGCGGATACACGGTCGTCGTCGTTACGCGACGACACACTGGCCGGCAGGCTGTCGCTTGAAAAAGCGGTGATGGAGTTTGAGCGCGAAATCATCCTTGACGCACTCAAACGCACGAACTACGTACAGACCCATGCCGCCACGATGCTGGGAATCAGCCGTCGCATGTTGAAGTATCGAATGGATACGCTTGGCATCAGCAGGCCCGATAACGGATCGAGCAACGACCCTGCGCTGTCTCAAGAATGACACGGTCGAAACTCACGAGGCGCTGAGGCTGTCTCATTTTCTCCACCGATTTTCAATGGCTATAGTCCATTGAAAATGCTAAGGTTCTACATATTGTGGCGTCACGCACACGCACGCCAATATATTGATTCATTCGCCTAAGTGCACGAAAAGGCATGGGAATTGCCTTTTATCACCACGGCGCGAAATGCATCTCACCCGGGGAGTGCTCTGGATGGGGACTTATACGCAGGCCAATAACATCAGCGGAAAACCGTCGGTACTCGTCGTCGATGACGAAGCAGGACCGCGCGACGCGCTGAAAGTCATCCTTCGCCCCTTCTTCACGATTCATTCAGCCGAGAACGCCAAGTCCGCGCTCGAAGTCCTCAAAGACCAACACATCGACCTGATCACCCTCGATCAAAAACTTCCCGACCGCCAAGGCATCGATCTTCTGCAGGACATCAAACACGACCATTCGGACGTCGAGGTCATCATCATCACCGGGTACGGCAGCCTCAAGTCGGCCATGGAAGGTATTCGTCACGGTGCCGCGGGCTACCTCCTCAAGCCCTTCAACGTGACCGAGCTGATTACCCTGATCAATCAGACCCTCGAAAAGAAACAACGGTTGGACTACCTGCGGTCCTTTCTCCGCACGTCTACGGCGCTTTGGGGCACGGAGCAGGAGACCGCACGGGCGTGGAAAGACATTCAATCGAACTACTTCGGGATCGGCAAGTCGTCCGGTGAATCGGAAGCGGCCTCAGGCGATGCGACCTCCCTGATCCCGCTTCTATCCGACCTATTGGAGGCCAAAGACCGCCAGCTCCTCAATCACTCAAGCCGCGTAAGCTTCTACGCATCGCTCCTCGCTAACCGGCTCAATCTCCCGGTGGCCGAGCAAAAGGCGTTGGCACTTGGGGCTTTTCTGCATGATATCGGAAAGATCGCACAGGCGGACTATTCGTTCAAGGCCGAATATCAGACCCGCGGCGATCAAGTAGACGGCGATCACCAGCATCCGGACATCGGCTCCCGCATGCTGCTCCCATTGGGCTTTCCGGCTGAGGTGGGGCAAATCGTCGCGTACCACCACGAGCGATTCGATGGTCTCGGCTATCCACATGGCCTTCGGGGAGAAGGCATTCCCTTGTTGGCAAGAATCGTCTCCATTGCCCAGGCCTTCGACAATCTGACCGTCGACGTACCGGGCCGGCAACCCCTTTCAATCGATGATGCGATACGGCAAATCACGCTTCAAGCCGACACACACTTCGATCCAATGCTCACGGAACTGTTTGCGCGGGTCGTACGCGAGTGCAAATCCTCGCTTCCCGCGCTGGCCATCGCCGCGACGCCGACATCGAACCCCGAGCCCTGAAGACCCGCTACTCCTCGTCCACCACGCTGCCGATCATATCCGCAGCCGCAGCCCGCGCGCTCTTCGTCACCGTTACTCCCGCCAGCATTCGAGCAATTTCGTCCTCGCGCCCACTCCGATCCAACCGGCGAATCTGGGTGACCGTCCGCTTTTGCCGGACTTCTTTCTCCACGAAGAAATGACTGTGGGCCTGTGCGCAGACTTGAGGAAGATGGGTCACGCTCAACACCTGGTGGTACCGGGCCAAGCCGCGCAGACGCTTCCCCATAATCTCCGCCACCGCGCCCCCCACCCCGGAATCCACCTCGTCGAAGATCAAGACCGGAACCTGGTCGGCATCCGCCAGGATCGTTTTCAAGGCCAACATGACTCGGGACAGTTCACCACCTGAAGCCACCCGCGCCAGCGGCTTCAACGGCTCGCCTGGGTTCGCACAGAAAAGGAACTCGACCGTGTCGGTGCCGGTGGGGCCATAGGCGCTCTTATCGGTGGAAGGGGACACCGACACGGCAAATCGTGTCCGTTCCATGCGCAAGGCACTGAGTTCCCGAGTAACCTGACTGGCGAGTTTTCCCGCCGCATCCTTTCGCTTTTGCGAAAGCCGATCGGATAACTTCCGTAGCGCCTGCTCCCGTACGAGCTGGTCGCGCTCCAACGCCGCCAATTCAACATCCGCCCCCTCAAGACGAGAGACCTGTTCCTGCAACGCCTCCCGCTGAGCCAAGGCCGCGTCTAGCGATCCCCCGTACTTCTTGCTCAATCGCCGCAACCGGTCCAACCGTTGCTCGATTTCAACCAAACGCTCGGGATTGTCTTCGACGGCATCGCGGTAGCGCCGCACCTGATCGGCCAAGTCTCGAAGCTGAACCGTGCAGTCCGACAGCACCTGACGCCAAGACACCGTGCCGGGATCGATCGTTTCCAACCGAGTGATCAGTTTACTCCCCTGACCGAGAGCGGCCAGAATTCCGGCCTCGTCCGCATAAAGCAGATCGTAGACCTGGTCCGACAGTTCCCGGAGTTGACGCCCATGAGTCAGACGGGGCCGTTCACGCTCCAGTTCTTCATCTTCGCGCGCTTGAAGCTCGGCCTCGGTCAATTCTTGCAACTGAAACCGAAGCAAATCCTCACGTTCGCGACGCCTGGCTGTGTCCTGTCTCAACTGTTCGATGACCGCTGCTTGCCTCTTCCAAGACTCGTACGACTCCGCGTACTCTCGGCGAAGCGGATACAGCCGCCCGAATGCGTCCACAGCCTCCAACTGGGCGGCGGGAGACAACAGGGACTGCTGGTCGTGCTGGCCATGGATATCGACCAACGCCCCCCCCAATTGCTCCAGCAAATGGACGGGACACAGATTGCCGTTGAGAAAGGTCCGATGACGGCCGGTGCGCGACAAGACCCGGCGGACGATGATCTCCGTTTCGCCGCCTCTGACGAAGCCCTTGGCCTCGAGCGTGGCGAGCACGGGATGATCGGAAGGAAGCAGAAAGGATGCTTCGAGGTCGGCCTCCTCGGCGTCGGCACGGATGTGCTCAGCCGAGGCTCGGCCACCTACGAGAAGTGTGACGGCATCGATGAGGAGTGATTTCCCGGCCCCGGTTTCACCGGTAAGAACGGTGAACCCCTTGTCGAATTGCAGAGCCAGCTGCTCGATGACGCCGAAATTCGCGATTCGCAGCTCGGTCAGCATCGCGATGGAGACAAGGCCGTTTAGGCACTACCGGAATGTTGCGCCAGCAGCGAGTCGATGATTTCCTTGAACTGCCGCTTCGGGCGAGCGCCGACTAACCGTTCCACCGCCTGCCCGTTCTTGAAAAACAGGATTGTCGGAATGCTCATCACCTGATACTTGCCAGCGATCTCAGGGTTTTCGTCCGTATTCAGCTTGCGGACCTTGATCTTGCCCGCATATTCCTTGGCCAATTCGTCGATGATCGGAGCCACCATCTGGCACGGTCCGCACCACACAGCCCAGAAATCCACCATCACGAGTTCCGGCGCCTTCATGACATCGGCGTCCCACGTTGCTTCGCTTACTTTGAGTGCGTCACCTGCCACAGCGTCTCCTCCTTGCATCAAATCGAGTTCACATCTGCCGTGAACCAGAGGGTCATCCTATAACACGATTTTGCGGAGAGTCAAATAAGCCGCTACCATACCCACTCTGGCGGAATTCCGAACCACCAGTCGTTGGGATTCGTCGTCCGCCACAGCCGCTGCTCTTCAAAGAAACGCGCCGCACCTGTGTCATCCAAACGCCGCGCCATCGCCTCCGTAAGCTCCGCCTGTTGAAGTACAGCTTCCTGGATGAGTTCCTTGGCGATCCGTGCCATCACATCGGGGGGATCGACCAGGTCGCTGAGGTGCCAAGCGCCAAGATTGAGATACACCTGCTCGACGCGTACCCACTGATCGGTCGCCGCGAGGTGATCGAGGTAGGCGTGAACGGCACGGTACACGTAGGCCAACGCCACATAGTTCTTGGCCGAAGGCGCCGACCGGAGTTCCGCATCACAGGCTTGGAGCGCTCGACGAAAATCTCCGGCCTGCAGAAACACTTTAGCGCGTTCCAAGTGCCGTGACGGCGGTACGTCTCCAACAGGCGGCGCAGGAATCGCCGCCACAGTGGAGGTCACGACAAGGGCCACGATGAATACACACCCTGCCCAACAGTTCCGGGTTCTTGACACCACCCGCACGGTCCGCACCTCGCAGATCCGCGGCCTGTAACTAGTAGCGACCGGTCGGCATCGACTGCGTCGGAACAACACTTTGTGCCCGGCCGTAAGGTCCGCCCGGAGCCGCCCACGGCAATCCCCGATCCCCGATCATCAACGGGCTGAGGATCGATCGCACCACGATCGTGCCGAAGTTTTCCGTCCAGCCGATGCCCGTCATGCTGAGCATGAAGGAGTAACTTTGACGATCCGGGAACTGCAGGTAATACAGGCCCAGCGACCAGCACTTGCATGGATTCTGGTACAGCGCCACCACATCGTATTCCGGGCTCCGGCCGCCTTTGACATCGTAGTAGCCCTTGGCCCCGAAGGTCCAGCCCCAGGGAGTCCGAAATCCCGCGCCGGCCGTGACGAATTGTACCTCGGCTGTGGGCGCGTAGACTTCATTGAAAGAGATGGGATTCCAGATGTCCCCACGTCGGACCCGATTTCCATCACGACTGAAGCGTTGTCCGATCTCCGCATACCAATAGTTGGACTGCTGCACCCGCAAGTCCGTGTTCCACTGGCTGAACGTCCCACGATAAGGATCCAAGAAAGCATCCACGGTAAGATAGGAATTGGTCGGAGGCAACATCTGCCCGCCGGTCTGATTCCTCGTGAGCGTCTGCTGGGACCCGGGCGGATTCAAGAAATCCGGGGCTGTGTTCCCGATGACGGCCCGCATCCAGAGATCGGACATCTTTCGCCCCTGTACCGCCACGGTGGCCGGCTGAAGCGGCTGGGTCAGCGATCCCAAAAACGGCAGGATGCCGGGTGTGAACTCTCTCGCCCTGGTCTGCACCGCCCCCACGTGATAACTCTGGGCCAGCGTTAGGTCCAGCCAATTGAAAGATTGACCATTGATTTGCTGCTCGAGCAACCGGCTGCGCAACGCATAGGTCAGCAAGTTTTTTTTCGGCAAATCGTCGATCTGGTCGATCTGCGCAATCTTGGACTGGTCGCTCCCCGGCACATACTCATACATCACGCTTGGTTCGATCGTGTGTAACAGGCTCCCGCCTTCGCTACCCGTATATCGTCGGCTCAGCTTCGAGGTGGCGTCCAACGAGGCCCAAAACGTTTCGCGATGGATGGCATCCGAGCTTTCGATGCCGCGCGTGTAATAGACTTCCTTAAATTTGAACTGCGGCGTGAAGCCGACCAAATGGCCGACGTCGATGACGTCCGTGGCCAAGCCCGGGGTGAAATCCATGCGATTCACCCCAAACCCCTGCTCGCGAAAGAAATTGACGAAATTGGTGTCCATGTTGACCAGAAACGGCAGCCCGAACGGCGACGTATTCGGCAGCACGTATCCGACTTCCGGCAGGCGCTGGAAGGTGTCGGGACCACCGAAATTTAACGGCTGCAGGAATTGCCCGAGCAGGTATGCGTTCCCGTACGGCAAACGCTGGGTAGCCAAGAGGCTGGACTCGCCGCTGGGGGAGGCCCGTTGTGCGCCTGAATTGCTTAATTGTTGCAAATAGGTGCGGTCCGAGACGAACGACGCTTGCCCGCGAATCAACAGAGTGTCGGTCACCTGCTGCACATGAGTTCCGCTGAAGATGCCGCGGAGCCGCTGCTCGCCTCCGCCGGCCTGATCCACACCCGAGACATTCGGCAGCTTCGTCTGTTGCAGCACGCTCGCAAACCATTCTCCCCGCGAGCGGCGATCAAGATAGTAGCGATAGGCGAAATCGCTGCCGTACCCAAGGTTCGAATAGTAGGACGGTGAAATCGTCATATCCTGGCTGGGATTGATCGCCCAAAAGTATCCCTGCTGATAGTGGAGGCCGAAGCGGTTGTCATATCCCGGCGTGGGAATCAGGAACCCGCTATGACGGTTGTTCAAGGGATAGGTGAGCGTAGGGATCGGGAGGATCCGCGCGTCATTCATGCACAGCCATCCCCGTTTCATGGCAACGCTTTCGCCGGTCCGAACGTCGAGGTCTTCGAACTTGAAGCGCCAGGCCGGAGTCTCCCCTTCACCGGCATCGCAATTCGTGAACGTTCCGTCCTTGATCCGGTAATGGTCTTCGGACATACGTTGCAACAGTCGGCCGGCCAAATAAGAGTTGCTCAATTTGACGTAGAGCGACCCCGTGGTCACCACTCCGGCCTCGGTGTTGACGTTGAGTTCCAATTGGTCGGAACGGATGTCGGAGGTCGGATCGACCAGGTGGACATGCCCGGTCGCAATGAGCGTCCCCGGCAAGCTCTTGATCGTGACGTGATCGGCGGTCAGCTTGAACGGACCTTGGGTGATCACCACCGACCCGTCGGCCTCGTAGATATCCTGCTCTTGCAGATGATCGATGCGCTCGGCAGTGACGTTCAGAGGCTGATTGGTGGGGGACGGCGCGGCGACGGCCGGCGCAGGCTGTGCCCATAACGGAAGGGCAGCCAGGAGCCAGCAGTACAAAGACCACCCGAGCGCGAGCCCTAAGAGGGCCAGACGCCCGCGTGATGTGGGGCAACAGCCAACCCCCATTTCAACCACGAACGGGAGACAGGCGGCACCCGCGGAGCAGAGCTTTGACCTCTCCGACCAGCATCAGGGAACCAGCCACACAGATCAGGTCGCCTGGATCGACGAGTTGACGCGCCAACGCCAACGCGTCGGCCGGCGCGGCCGCCACATGCGCCGACGGCGCCAGATCTTGGAGTGCAGTGCGAAGATCCGTCCCCGACATGGCACGAGGAAGATCGGCTTGCGTCATGATCACATCGTCCACATAAGGCCGCAGGGGATGAAAGAAACCCCGCGGCTGTTTGTCGCGCATCATCCCCATTACCAGGCACACACGGCCATCCGGCCTTCTTGCCCGCCAGGCGGCAAGGTAGCCAGCCAAGGCTTCGGCGGCAGCCGGGTTATGGGCGCCATCCAAAATAATCGTCGGGCTGGATGCCGCTGCTTCGAGTCGCCCCTCCCATGCCACATCCCGCAATCCCGCACGGATCGCCGAATCGGATATCGCGATGCCGGCCTGCCGGAGGACCCCGCATAAGGAAATCGCGCAAGCCGCATTGTCCAGTTGAAACCCCCCGTTCAAACTGCAGCTCAGACGGTCATATCGGCCGGCAGGTCCCTCATAGGTGAAAGCAGCCGTTGATTCACCGATGGTCCGGAACTCCCGATCGAGCCGAGAAACCGGTGCGCCCACGGCTCTGGCACGCTCTTCTATCACGCGGCCCGCAGCCTCGCCGACACGCCCAAGGACAAGAGGACTTCCTGGCTTGATGATTCCCGCCTTCTCAAAGGCAATCTGCTCCAGTGTGGAACCAAGATACTGTTCATGGTCGAGTCCGATGGTTGTAATGGCCGTCGCCGCCGGCGTCACGACGTTCGTGGCGTCGAACCTTCCACCCAGTCCGACTTCCAACACAGCCAGATCGATGCCGGCCTCCGCAAAATGCATACAAGCCATGGCAGTAGTGAACTCGAAAAATGTCGGGGCTAGATCCGGTGCAGCCGCCGATCGAAGCTGTTCGACCAGGGCTATGACGCGTGACTCCGAAATCATCTCGCCGTTCACGCGCATGCGCTCGCGATAATCGATGAGGTGCGGCGAGGTATATAACCCGACCCGATGGCCGGCCGCCTGCGCGATGGCGGCCACCATGGCGGATGTCGAGCCTTTGCCGTTAGTCCCGCCAATGTGCACAACCGGGTAACGACGCTGCGGATCACCGACCCGCCCGAGCAGCGCCTTGATCGTGTCGAGCCCCAGCTTGATGCCGTGTTGCTGCAGGCCGTAGAGAAACTGCACGGTCTGTGAATAGGTCATGGAGGGTGTCCGAGGACTAGGCGTCCGCTAGAAGTGACCGACCAGCGTGCTGAGCGCTTCCTTCAGCTGCTTGCGCTCGACGATCATGTCGATCATGCCGTGTTCGAGCAGAAATTCGGCACGCTGAAACTGATCGGGCAATTG
This sequence comes from Nitrospiraceae bacterium, assembly GCA_019637075.1. Classification (NCBI taxonomy): domain Bacteria; kingdom Pseudomonadati; phylum Nitrospirota; class Nitrospiria; order Nitrospirales; family Nitrospiraceae; species Nitrospiraceae bacterium. Next base: position 834,025 of record JAHBWI010000001.1, read on the forward strand.
CTGCTTGATCGTTTGTTCGATGACCCGTGGGCCCGCAAAACCGATCAAGGCCTTCGGCTCCGCAATGATGACATCGCCCAGCATGGCCACGCTGGCCGTCACTCCACCGAATGTCGGGTCGGCCAAGATCGACAGAAAGGGCAGCTTCGCTTCGCCCAGCTTCGCGATCGCCGCCGACGTCTTCGCCATCTGCATGAGCGACAGAATGCCTTCTTGCATCCGCGCCCCGCCCGAGGCCGTCACCAGAATCAGCGGCAGGCGGGAAGCCAATGCACGATCCACGGCCCGGCAAATCTTCTCCCCGACCACCGAGCCCATGCTGCCGCCCATGAAACCGAAGTCAAACACGCAGAGGGCCACCTTGCGACCGTTGATCGCACCTTCACCGATCACCATGGCGTCTTTCCGGCCGGTCTTTTCCTGCTGTGCCTTGATCCGATCCTTGTAGGTCCGCGTGTCCTGAAACGACAAGGGATCCTGCGGCTCCAGTTCGGCATCCCATTCCTTGAACGTCCCGAGATCGACCAGCAGCGTAATCCGTTCAATGACGGAAATCGGAAAGTGATAGTCGCACTTGGGGCACACTTTGTTGTTCCGGTCGACCTCTTTGCGATACACGATTTCCCGGCAATGGTTGCACTTCAACCACATACCTTCCGCCGCCTTGGAACGCTTCGGGGGGTCGGATTCCGCCGTTTTGCCTTTTTTAAACCACGCCATATTCGTCCTCTAGAATTGAAGGGTCTGGCCTTCAGCCAACACGGTCACCCTGGGAATGCCCGTCCGGCCCAATTCCGTCCGTATCCGTTCACGAAATCGCGGCTTCAAATGGTAGGCGAAGACCGGGAGATCGGAAGATTCGAGCTTTGAATATTCCTGTGCCAACAACGCCGGCGTCAGATGGCGTGAGACCTCCGCCAATTCGCTCAGTTCGTTGGGAAATGAGCATTCGATGAACGCCGCCCGTAGTCCTGCGGACTGCTTGGCCGCCCGCCAGATCTCGTCGGTCCGGTGCGTATCGCCGCTCATCAGCACTGTCTTCTCACCATCGCGGATCAGAAACCCCACAGCGGGCCCCACGTGATTGACCGGCACGGCGGTAATACCCAACCCACCCAACATCTCCTCGCGCCCGGGCTTCAATGCATGGGGAACGAAGATCGGCTTGGCGGGGTCCGGTAGCCGAAAAAAGTCCGGGTACACATCCCCGTTAAAGATGTGGGTGGCAAGTCCCTTGAGGACCTCCGGAATCGCAGCTACGACCACCGGCTCATCGATTTCTCCCACCAAATTATCGGCAAGAGTCGGTAAGGCACGGATATGATCGAAGTGGAGATGCGTCAGCAGCACCAGACGAATCCGCTTCTGATCTTCCAGATACAGCCTGGCGCCGATCGTTCCGGCATCGACCAGCACGTGGTCGTTGACCAGAAATCCGCAGGTCCCGCATTGAATCGGCCCCTGCGGTCCCCTGACCAAAGAATCGGAACCGTGGCATCCGAGCACGTCGACCTTCATTGCCAGGCCCCGTGCCCCCCCCTTCGCCAGGGGTCCGGTTGTTCACGCATCAACACTGCGCGGCAGGATAGCATACCTGTCGGATAGGCGCACACAGATTCGTGCGGCAAAGGGTGAGGGCGACGATGGCACCGCAATTTCCGACAAAGGGTCAGGACAACCCACCGCCGAATCCGATCCGCACCATGATGACGAGTCCCAGGCCGATGCTGGCAATGCAGGCGAAACCCTGAACCGCCCAGTAGGCCCGCGGACTAAACGAAGCCGAGCAGACAACCGGAACACTCAAGACCAAACCGACTCCCACCATACCCAGAATCGATCCCACGCCGAAGATCAGAATGTACCCAATACCCTGACCGAATCCGGTGACGGTAGAGAGAACCATCAACACCAGAGCCGCAGATCCGGCCAAGCCATGGGCCATGCCGATCAACAACGGTCGCAACGAGCCTTGATACCAATGAAGGTGGGCGTGATCCGTCCGCACTTGGTGACTGTGGAGATGCATATGAGCGCGGCCGTCATGATCATGCTTGTGCCAGTGCCACCGCTCCCGGTATACCCGATGTGCCAGCGATCCCCCGAGACCAACCAACATGAGCCCGATGGCAAACTCAAACGCATTGGCCAACGAGTCGGGAATCCGCAGATTCAGCGCCATGACGACAGCACCGACGCACAGCAACATCAGCGTGTGCCCAAGCCCCCAAAACAATCCGATCGAGGTGGAGGCCTGCAGGGACGGCCGTTCTGCCAAGACAGTGGACACGGCCACGAGGTGATCGGTATCCAGGGCGTGCCGCAGGCCCAGGATGAATCCGAGACTGAGCACTGTTAGGGTCTGAGGATCAAGCATCCACTGCTCCGAGAGACACACGTGGGCCGACCCAGAATCTGGACCGGCCGGCACCGACGGTCATCCCCCTCGGGCATGCATTTCCAGGTGGGGATCTTCTTTCAGGCGGTCGACTTCGATGAGACGTTGTTCCCGCAAACCAAGCGCTTCCAGCGATTTCCGCTCCTCGGCGCCACGGTCCGCGCGTCGTTCCCATGAGTTGGTGATCAGGGTTGTGAGTTCCTGACGGCTTTTCCCGGTGCGAAGCGGTGCCCGCAGATCCAAACCGTCTTTTGCATACAAGCACAGGTACCACATACCGTCTGCCGTCAATCGGCTGCGATCGCAAGTTCTACAGAACGGTGTGGTCGTGGAAGGAATAATGCCAAAGGTCGTGCCGTCTGGCAAGATGAACCGTTCAGCCGGCGCCACGCTATTCTCGACGATCGGCTCGACGCCGCCGTAATGACGGCCGATCACATCCAGCATCTCGGCACGGGAACAGACCTGATTCATAGACCAATCGGTTGCGCCGCCGACATCCATGTACTCGATGAATCGGACCTCGCCGCCCGCCGTCTTGGCATATTCGATCAGGTCAATAACTTCATCGTCGTTGTACCCCTTGATCACAACCGTGTCGAATTTCAGAGCAGGAAATCCGGCCTTCACGACGGCCTTGATCCCATCGAACACCTGATGGTGCAGATCGCGCTTGGTCAGCGCCCGAAACCGGTCGGCTCGAAGCGTGTCCAGACTGACCGTCACCCGATGCAGCCCGGCAAACGAGAGATCGGACGCCTGATCCGCCATCAAGACGCCGTTGGTCGTGAGCGCGATGTCGGTAATCCGACGATTCTCCGACAGCATCCGCACAAACCGCGGCAGGTCACGGCGCAGCAGCGGCTCTCCGCCGGTCAGCCGCACCTTGTCGACGCCCAGATCCGTGAACACACTGACCAGTTCCGCCATCTCCTCAAACGTCAGGATGGTCTCGCGCGGCAACCAGGCATAATCCTCTTCCGGCATGCAGTACTTACAACGGAGGTTGCACCGATCGGTGACGGAGACTCGGAGGCTCCGCAGCGGCCGAGCAAGCCGATCGTGAATCGCGGGCACCGGTTGGTCTAGGATGGGTTGATCCATGGTGATCTCAATCGCGCTGTGGTGGTTTGTATGCGGTTGCCCTGTGGGCCTCCCGGCTATCTAAGCGCCCTAAGCGCCCGCCTACGGATGCTCCTCGACCCAGACCTCCCCCTCCGTCGTATGTTCCAACTTCCAAATCGGGGTGATCTGCTTCAGTTCGTCGATAGCCCACTTGCAAGCCTGAAAGGCTTCGGCACGGTGCTCAGCCCCCACAATGATCAGCACGATGTTCTCCCCGATGCTGATCTCTCCATAGCGATGGAGGACTAACACCTCGAGGACATCGAAATCCTTGAGCGCGCGTTCCCGAATCTCGCGCAACTTCTTTTGCGCCATGCCTTCGTAATGCTCGAAGGTGATGCCGTCGACATCGCGCCCCTTGGACCGATCGCGCGCAGTGCCCAGAAACATGGCAATGCCCCCAATTCGCTTGGACCTGGTCCGAACGCGCCTGAGCTCCTCATCGATCGAGAAATCCTCACGCTGCACCCGCACCAGCATGGCGGTATCGTCATCCGCAACCGGAACCTCTGTATTCGTAGCCTGCTCAAGGCTCATCGGCAACTCCTCGGCTATGTGACTCACCATGAAGAATGGTCAAAAGGATTTCCCAGCAAGGCCGCAGCGAGCAGGAAGGCGAAGCCTACGCCTTCGGTACGTTGAGCCTTCGAGCACAGCGAGAACGAAGCTGGAAATCCTTTTCACCATCCTTCACATGCCGCCGGCAAAAGGCGGCAACAGCGCAATCTCATCCCCGTCGTTCACGACAAGGTCTTCATGGGCGATTTCTTGATTGACCGACACCAATACTTTCTTCTTATGAAGCAACTCGCCGATTTTAGGGTTGGCGGCATCGATGAGCCCGATGACATCCTTGACCCGCCGACTTTCGCCCAACGTCAGTGAGAAGGTGCTCTGATTCCCCGCCAGCATCTTCGTCATTCCAAACAAGCGGACCGTGACCATCAACGTGTTTCCTCAGCCTCGCCCCGAGCCATGACCGTCCCGCAGGTACGTGCCGGACTTCCCCCCGGACTTGGCCAGCAGGCAGACGTCACTAAAACTCATCCCGCGATCGACCGCCTTACACATGTCGTAGATCGTGAGCGCCGCGACCGAGGCCGCCGTGATGGCTTCCATTTCGACGCCGGTCTGACCGGTCGTCTTCGCCGTCGCAGTAATCGTAATGGCGCAGAGCCCGTCACGGTTCGGCCGGGGTTCTTCTTTAAAGGAGATATCGACGCTGGTCAGGAGGATGGGATGGCACATCGGGATGAGGTCCGGAGTCTTCTTCGCCCCCATCACACCCGCGACCTGGGCGACAGCGAGCACGTCGCCCTTTGCGATTTTCCCGTGCTGAATCTTTTCCAGGGTTTCCGGCTGGAGATAGACAATGGCTTGGGCCGTCGCGGCACGCTCCGTCGAAGCCTTAGCCCCGACATCGACCATCCGCGCCCGTCCCGACTCGTTGAAATGGGTAAACTCAGCCATTTTTCACAATGAATCAGCTGGTTATGGCGTCCGAATCGTCGAATTATAGGAGCCCGGGAAAACGGGAGTCAAGCAGCAGCGTGGAGATACTGGTCCTCGTGATTCGACGGTCTGACAACGTGTTGCCTCCGCATGCCCTCACCCAACGACTGAACAGGGATTCAGACTTCAATTTCCCCACACGCCACACAACACCTACCAAGCAAACGAATCTCGCGCCTGAGATCTCCAGGCAAGGTCTCGAAGGGCTTCAGTTACCCTTTCCCGTTACCGAGAAGGTGAAAAGAGACTTATCGATGGCACTGATGTCTCGCCAGGCTTTCTCTCCCTATTCCTGGACCGTGCGCGCACGGTCCGCTTACCACGGCTTCTGGTTCCACCTGTCTGAACGGATTCGATGGACCAGACGGCCCTACCGCGAACAACCGGCCGGCCGATTGACCGGACTCGAACCCTGGCAGGCGAGGCGAATCGCCGTCTTGGCCTCCCGTTATGGCGTGGCCTTCGAAGCCCTGTACAGCGAGCGGATCGCCATCGCCAATTACCACTATCTCGACATTCTCGACCGGTCATGGACGGAAACCCGGCTGTCCCCGCCTAAGCAGGCCTCCGTCACCGATGTCGGTTGCGCGAATTTTTGGTACGCCCGGACCTTGTGGGCATTCCTCCATCCGGCACGATTGGTCGGTGTCGATCTGGAGGGATATCGGCTCTACCCCAGCGGGTACAGCCGCTACGATGCGGCAGCCGGCTACCTGACCGACCTGCCCGACACAACCTTTTGCGTTGAGGACTATTGCCGGGTTGAAGAACAGTCGGATTTAATCACGGCATGGTTCCCCTTCGTGACGCCCGCCCCGGTGCTCGCATGGCGGCTCCCGCTGTCGGTCCTCCAACCGGAGCGACTCATCAGCCGTATCGCAGGAAACCTATCCCCCGGCGGATTGTTCTACATGGTCAACCAAGGGGACAAAGAGGCTGCGACTGCCCATCGTTTCTGCCGTGCGGCCGGCCTGCAGCTCGTTGCCCGTTGGAAACATCCCCATCCACTCCGTGCCCGACCTCTCCCACCGATCGTCTCTTGGTGGACTGCGTAACACCGTCGCCTGTTGACCGGTACCAGGCACGCACTCGCTCATCCGAATCTTGCCCGCGCTCGAACCGGCCTAACCGGCCGCCACCACAGCTTGACACCACCACCCCCATCCGTGAAAATGCAAAAATGCCAGAACGGATCGTGATCGAACGACTTGAATTTCAAGGCCATTGCGGCGTGACGGACGAAGAACGCCGGCGCCCGCAACCGATTGCCGTCGATGTTGAGCTGGAAACGGGGATCGAGGAGGCTGCGGCGTCCGATCGCCTGGCCGATACCATCGACTATGCCAGGGTGGCCGACCGGCTTGCCACCGTCGGAGCGGCCCAGAACTGCCATTTGCTCGAGGCGCTGGCGGAAAAACTCGTAGCCGTCGTCTTTGCCGAGTTTCCCGCCGACCGGCTTCGATTGTGGGTGCGAAAACTCCGCGCGCCGCTGACGGTTGTCGCGGGCTCCGTCGGTGTGCGCCTCGAACGAACGAGAACGGCACAGCAGGCGCGGTCACTCGAACCGGGTCCCGCCCCCTTCCTCATCCAGCAACTGGCAAGAATTCCCAAAGGCCGCATCTTGGACGTGGCGTCCGGCCGCGGCCGCAATGCGCTCTACTTGTTGTCGCAGGGGATGGAAGTGGACGCGGTCGATCAGGATCCTGATGCGTTGGCCTCGTTGATTGAATCGGCCAAGGCCCGAGGGTTCTCCGGGCTCACGACCCGAACGATGGACCTGGAAGCGGATCCCGAACAACCACCGAGCCTTGGAAGCGAACAGTTCGACGCGCTGATTGTCTGTTTCTATCTGTACCGGCCCTTGTTTCCGGTGTTGATGGAGGCCTTGAAGCCGAACGGGGTCCTGCTGTACGAGACCTTTACGATCGATAACTACTTCCGACATCAACACCCGCGGCGTTGGGAATTTTGCCTCGGGCACAACGAACTGCTGCGGCTGACCTCCCCGCTCCGCGTCCTGCATTACGACGAGGGCGAGCACGAGAGCGGGCATGGCGCCGGACCGGTATTCACCGCGCGACTGCTCGCGCAGAAAGCGGGGCCTCGTCTCCCATCATGAGCCGGATCGATCTCCATCTGCATACCACGCACTCCGACGGCAGCTTTTCACCCCGCGAGGTCCTGCAATTCGCCAAGCAAGCCAATGTCACGGCTCTGGCCATCACAGACCACGACATCACCGATGGAATACCCGAAGCCACGGCCGTAGGGACCGAACTGGGTATCGAGGTAATCCCAGGGGTGGAGATCAGTTCCCGTTTCGGGGATAGCGAGCTGCATATCCTGGGCTACTTTCTCCGGTGGACCGATGAAACACTGAATCAGCGCATGGCGAAGTTACGGGAGAGTCGTCATACCCGCAATCCCCGGATTATCGAGCGATTGAACGCCCTAGGCATCGAGATCACCTATGACGAGGTTCGAGCCCTGGCCGGGACCGAATCTGTGGGCCGCCCCCACATCGCGCGCGTGCTGATGGAGAAGAAGGTCGTCACATCGGCCAAGGAAGCCTTCGATCGATTTCTCGCGGATGGCCGTCCAGCCTACGTGGGGAGAGAACTTCCCGATCCGGCCGACGCGGTGAAATGGATTCAAGACGCGGGCGGGGTAGCGGTCCTCGCGCACCCAACCTGGGTCCGCACCTCGGCCGACGGTCTGGCAACCTTGGTGGGTAACTTGAAAAACAAGGGGCTCGGCGGCATGGAAGTCCATTACAGCAGCCATACTCCCAGCCAGACGAACGAATACCTCAACCTCGCAAAACGCTATGACCTCCTGGTCACCGGAGGAAGCGACTTCCACGGGGTGACCAAGCCGGATATCGAGGTCGGCATCGGCAAGGGCCAGTTGAAGGTCTCAGAAAAGCTGCTGGACCCGCTCCGCAAAGCAGCAATCGCATAGCCAGCGACGTTTCCAACCTTCCCTTGCCCCTGCCCAACGATACGGTCGACCGGTATCGCTGCAGTATTCCGGCCTTTCGTTGACACTCCTTCCCCATCCGCTACACTGATACAAAACCTCCAAGAACTCCACGCACATGACCACATCCTGGGGCTGGATCGGCCCCTACCTAATCGTTATCATTTTGGCTATCCTCGTGGGCCCCGTCTTGGCCACGTTGCCGCTGTTTACCCACACCTTCGTTCAACAACTCGGAATGAATGCTGCCCAGGCGGTCCGTCTGGCGGCCGATGCGCTCTGCCTGTTGATGGTCTGGCTGGCCGCGGCACGGGCACGAAATGAACTGGAGGACAACGGTAAGGGACAAACGTTCCTCCGTTCCATTCTATTCCCGATCGCGCTGCTTATCATCGTGATCGTGGCGCAAAAGGCCTATGAGGCACACGCGATTCCCGTCCTGGGGCACCCCAGACAGCCACTTTACAATTGGGTCCTGACGGGGGGCTTGATCAGTTCCGCCGCCTGGCTGACATTTGCCTGGGTTCGTCACGCCGATGCCCTGACCAATGCGTTCGCTCGTCCCGTCCGCCGCCGCCCTGCCGAAGAAGACAAAAAAGAAGCCATCGTCGAGGAGGAACCGGCCCCCGCCGAATCACTGTCGCAAACCCAGTCACGCGCGGGCGAAACGGTCATCATTCGAACGGGCAGCCAGCCGGCGGCACTGGGCCGCTATCAAATTGTGAAGGAACTGGGACGCGGTGCGATGGGCGTCGTCTTTCTCGGCAAGGACCCCACCATCCAGCGCTTCGTGGCGATTAAGACGATGCGGCTGGACGAAATCGACAGCCCGGAAGAACTCAAGCAGTTTCGCGATCGGTTTTTTCGAGAAGCCGAGTCCACGGGCCGTCTCTCGCACCCCAATATCGTCACGGTCTACGATGCGGGGGAGCAGGACGGCCTGGCCTATATCGCGATGGAATACCTTGAAGGCACCACCCTCGCGAACTACTGCCAGAAGGGAACGCTGCTCCCGGCCAAGCAGGTTCTGCAGATCGTCGCCACGGTCGCGGAAGCGCTGGACTATGCCCATAGTCAAGACGTCGTGCACCGGGACATCAAGCCCGCCAACATCATGATTCTCAAGAATCGGCTCGTGAAGGTCATGGATTTCGGCATCGCGAAGGTCGCGAGCCAGTCGAAAACCCAGACCAGCATGATCATGGGCACTCCCCGGTATATGTCGCCGGAACAGGCCTCCGGGAAAAATGTCGACGGCCGTTCCGACGTCTTCTCTCTGGGAATCGTGCTCTTCGAATTGCTGACCGGAAACAAACCCTTCGACGCCGAAAACATGCCGGCCCTGGTCATGAAAATCTCCAAGTCGCCCCACCCGCCCCTCTTGAAATACCGGCGCGACCTCCCCACCAGGGTCCAGTCGATCGTAGACCGCGCACTTCAAAAGGAAGTGCCCAATCGCTATCGCCACGCCAGTGACTTTGCCCAGGATCTTCGCGACGTCTATCAGGTGATGCCCAGGTAGGTGCCGGCCATGAGCCAGCTACGCGCCCTCCATGGCGCCAAGTCCGACACAGGCTTGCGTCGCCGCCATAACGAGGACAGCTTTTGCGCTGATCCGACGCTGAGTCTGTTCGTCGTCTGCGACGGGATGGGAGGGCACCGCGCCGGTGAGGTGGCAAGCGCGCGGGCGGCCGAAACGATTCATCGTCATATCGCCGAGTCGGCTGACAACCCCGAACTTCCCCTGTTCGGAGTCGCCAGGCCGGAATGGTCGGCGCGGGCGAACCGGCTCGCCAGCGCAATCCGTGCCGCGAATTCCGCCATTCACCAGGAAGCGGCCCGGCATCCCGAACGAGGCGGCATGGGAACGACTGTGATCGCGGCCTGGCTGGCCGACGACATCCTCTCGATCGCCCATGTGGGAGACAGCCGCCTCTATTTGGCCCGCGGTGAATCGCTTCAACCGCTGACCACCGACCATTCGTTGGTCAGTGAACAGATTCAACAGGGCCTGCTGAGCCCCGCCGATGCCGAGCGGGTCGCCCACCGACACGTGCTCACCCGTGCGGTCGGCGTTAATGCTACCGTGGATGTGGATGTGAGTGAGATCCCGGTTCTCAACGGAGACGTGTTGCTGCTCTGTTCCGATGGTCTCACCGCCGGGGTCAAACCGCAAACCATCTTGGACGCCGTGAAGGAAATCTCCGACCCGCAACAGCTCTCCGAGCGGCTCATCGAACTTTCGAATGCCGCCGGAGGCATCGACAACACCACCGTCATCGTCGTCAGCCTGGCCAGACGCAGGTCGGGAATCTGGGACCGCCTGCGCGGCCCGTGGTTCGCCAACTACGCCGTCGGCGAGTAAGGAGGAGTCATCATGTCCGACGCCGCATCCCGTCTTCCAAAGCTCTTGGTCAAGGCCCCGCAGGGCGGTACGAAGGAAGTCGAGGTCTCAGAGACCCCCTTCACCATCGGCCGTAAGCCCGACAACCACCTGTGCCTCGACGACCCGGCTGCCTCCGGCCACCACGCCCGTATCGTGAAGGTGCAGGAAGTCCTGTTCATCGAGGATCAACGAAGCACGAACGGCATATTCGTTAACGAGCAGAAAATCGATCGCAAACAATTGCGCGACACCGACAGCATTCGCATCGGCACGCACCGCCTGATCTTCCGGCACGAGGACTCCGCCGCCGCTGCATCGAAACCGGTTCTGGGCACAGCCGACACGGACAAGACGATGGTCGTTTCCGCCTCGATGGCCTCAGCAGCAACGCCTGTCCCGCAGAAAATCGGCATCGTCGAGGTACTGTCGGGGAAGACGACTCAATCGCAGTACCGGTTGACAAAACAAGTCTCCCTGATCGGCTCCCAGGAGGACGCGGCAATCCGGCTCACCGGTTGGTTTGCGCCCAAGTCCGCGGCCGTGATCGGACGCCGCCCCGAAGGCTACTACGTGGGCAAGGTGGAAGGGGGCAAACCGGTATTGGTCAACAAGGAACCGCTCGAGGGGCAACAGATGCTGCTGGATGGGGACGTCGTGGAGACGGCGGGGATCAGCCTCCAGTTTCATCTGCGGGACGCCAAAAAGGCAGCGGCCTAATTCAACAGGCGTCCCCGCTTGGGGAGTAACTCAAAGCACCGGTCTGACACTTCTTGGGCGTGCCCCTCCAAACACTGGATCATCGCGCCGCCCCCGACCGGAGCTTCACGGCAAAACCGCCTCGCGTCGGCCTCGCAGGCGACACGCAACTGTTGCATCGCCTCCTTCATCCGCACCAATCGCTCGCGTAAGACCTGTTGGCAAGGACCCGACACCTGGCGAAGTTTCTCCTGCAGGCAAATCCGTCGATCAGGCCCTTCCGCCTCGGGACAGAGCGCCTCCACTTCACCGTCACATTTTAGCTCCAGTCCCAGCGGCACGCGCGGACCTTCCGGCGCGACACGGTCGAGTGGTCTGATCTCCGCCACGGGCGGTGCTTCACGCACAATGACGGGCGCAGGGTCATGCGGGGGTGGTGCCGGCTCAACCGGTCGGTTGTGGACCGGGGCCGGCTGCGACGAAGGGGCGACGGCGACACGAGAGGAGGCAGACTCGCCTTCGCTCTGCGGCAGGAGAAAAATCACCAGGCCCCAGACCGAACCGAGCACCAGAAGGCTGAGCACCGTGACAATGACGATGGCGCCGAATCGTGATGGACCCGCCAAAGATCTCCTCGTTGGACGGAGAATCGGAGCCTAGTTTTCCGGGGCTTCGACGATGTGATTCTCGAAACGCGTGCAACCTTCCGCCAGGAGACGGTTGGTCAGCATCTCGCCCGGCCATTCGATAGGAAGGTCGGCCGTGAACACCCACACATCCGGCGACGTCCACACCGGACCGTGGTCTTCCGGCAACTCGGGATCAAACAGGTCGGTCCAGACCGGCATGTAGACCCCGTTCCCGCACTGCGTATGCAGATGAACGATAGTCCTAGCCCGGACGAGCGGTTCGAGATCGCGCCAGACCGCCGCCGTTTCGTCGGCCAACCGGTGCAGCCGCACGGCATTTTGCGCGTCGAACAGCGCATAGGAGGCGTAGACCGGCACCTCGAGCGTGTCGGGCGCCAGGGCCAATTCAGCACACTGTTCGACCAGGCCGCTCAGCAACGCTCGACGGTCGGTCTCTTCGAAGCAGTCCGGCAACCCTGGGTCCGGCAGCCCGATCAGTTCGAAGAAGAGAAAGGCCGTATTTTCCACCGGAGAATAGAGACGCGAGGCGATCGCCGGCGTGCGCTGCGAGTCCGCGATGCTCGCCAGATGTTCGTTCAAACTCTGCAACGTCAGCCCTTCCAGCGTGGCATCGGTCAAGAGACGGGGCTCCACCCGAACAACAACGCCTGCCGGGATCTGGAGATGCCGATGCAGCAGGTCCGCGGTGGCGACCGAATCGATCTTCAATCCCAAGGGCTGGTTCAGATTCGCCTGCAGCGGCAACTCCAGCGCCGCCATCACCGCATAGGAACGCTTGTCATCGACCGGACCGTCCATCACCACCGAACAAGACGCCTCGGCGACGAGATCGAACAGCCACTCGGCCATCTCCTCGTCGAGCGCCGCCAGAACCGTGAGAAGATCCTGCTCCCGCCCCTGCTCAATGAACGCCTGCAACGTATCGATCGCGGCATCGGTATCGCCATGATCATGCCGACGGGCATTGATGAGATGAATGAGGTCGCGTGTGAGCGGATCGGGCCGTGCCCAACTTAACATCGCCAGCCTCCCGCGCCGACACAGAATATCGTCACGTGGTATCGACTCTGCTTGCAAATCATGTTGCCAAACTTTCCCACACGTGGCAAGCGCGAACGCGGTTCCATGCGGGGCTCCATCCCCCGCTCATCGGCCCGGGCCAAACGGCCGTTCCGGCTCATTCCCCGATGACCTTGACCAACACGCGTTTTCGTCGCCGCCCGTCGAACTCACCGTAAAAAATCTGTTCCCAAGGACCGAAATCCAGCTTGCCGTCTGTAATGGCGACGACAACTTCGCGCCCCATCAGCTGCCGCTTGATATGGGCGTCTCCGTTGTCCTCGCCGGTCTCATTGTGGCGATACTCGGCGGCGTGCGGGGCCACGCGCTCCAGGAACTGCTCGTAGTCCTGCAAGAGCCCGGCCTCATCGTCATTGATATAGACGCTGGCCGTGATATGCATCGCATTGACGAGGACCAGTCCTTCGCGGACGCCGCTCTTTCTGACGGCCCCCTCCACCTGAGGAGTAATGTTCACGAATGCCCGGCGGGTCTTGGTTTCGAACCAGAGTTCCTCGCGATAGGATTTCATGTGACTCCGAAGCGGTGTCAGCGATTCTGCAATGCGGATGTTCGAAGTTGCAAGCCCCTTCGGAAGGAAATCCGAGCGCGGCCGCTCCACCACCCGCGCGATAGTAGTTCAGGCCCCGGTTGCTTATAATTGTCATGATGACACGTGCAAACTTCACGGGCCGGCGCACACCGACGAACCTCCCCGGCCTGTCCCGCAACGCGCTGGCAGTGTTGCGCCGCCGCTACTTGACCAAGAATGCGGCCGGTCGTGTGATGGAGACCCCGGACGAGATGTTTCGCCGTGTCGCCGGCGACATCGCGCGCGCCGAGGCAGCCTATCCGCCGCACACTCGGCTGGCGCAGGCGGCCGGGAATTACTACCGGCTCATGCGCGCACTCGAATTCCTGCCGAATTCGCCCACGCTTATGAACGCGGGACGGCCGCTGCAGCAATTGTCGGCCTGTTTCGTTCTGCCGATCGACGATTCGCTCGATTCTATTTTTGACACGCTGAAACACCAAGCCCTGATCCATCAGTCGGGCGGCGGTACCGGGTTTTCGTTCAGCCGGCTTCGCCCCAAGGACGACCGCGTCGCCACCACCAGCGGCGTCGCGTCCGGTCCCGTGTCGTTCATGCATATCTTCAACACTGCCACCGACGTCATCAAGCAGGGAGGCACCAGGCGCGGCGCCAACATGGGCATCCTGCGCATCGACCACCCGGACATTCTCGACTTCATCGACGTGAAGCGGAAACCGGGCGCGATGAACAACTTCAACCTCTCCGTCGGCATCACCGATGCCTTCATGACGGCCCTCGATCAACGGCGCACCTACGCGCTGAACAATCCCCGGACCGGGAAGCCGACCCGGCGGCTGGCCGCCCAGGAGGTGTTCGACCGGCTCGTACAGGCGGCTTGGGAAAACGGAGAACCGGGAGTGGTCTTCCTCGACACCATCGGCCGCCAGAACCCTACTCCGCATCTCGGCGCCATCGAAGCGACGAACCCTTGCGGCGAACAGCCGCTGCTGCCCCACGAATCCTGCACATTGGGCTCGCTCAACCTCTCCCGCTTCGTCACCGGATCACCGGATACTCCGACGATCGACTATCCGCGCCTGACCGACGCCATCGTTACCGCCGTGCGCTTTTTGGACGGCGTCATCGATCGTAACCATTACCCCCTCCCCGTGATCGAAGAGCGCACGAAAAGCACCAGAAAGATCGGATTGGGCGTGATGGGCTTCGCGGATCTCCTGATTCGCCTCGGCATTCCCTACGATACGACCGATGCGGTTGAGACCGGCGAAGGCGTGATGCGGTTCATCCATGAGCGGGCGCATGAGGCCTCCGTCGAGTTAGCGAAATCCCGAGGCCCTTTTCCGGCGTTTGCGGAAAGTCGCATGGCCGCCATACACGCGCCGCGTCGCCACGCCACGGTGACGACGGTCGCTCCTACCGGCACGATCAGCATTATCGCCGACTGTTCACCCGGCATCGAGCCGCTGTACGGGGTCAGTTTCATGCGCACCGTGATGGACAACGTCCGGTTGATCAGCGTCCATCCGGATTTCGTGCGTTTGACCAAACAGGCCGGCATCTACTCCGCTCGCCTGCTCCGTCGCGTGACTGCCCAGGAATCGATTCAATCGCTCAGTGAAATTCCTCGGGCCATCCGCCAATTGTTCGTGACGGCCCATGACATCCCTCCCTCTCACCATGTGCGCATGCAGGCGGCCTTTCAGCGTCACAGCGACAGCGGTGTGTCGAAGACCATCAATCTCCCGCCGCAGGCAAGCCGTAAAGATGTGGCCGAAGCGTTTCTGCTCGCCTATCGGCTCGGCTGCAAGGGCCTGACGGTGTTTCGCTCCGGCAGCCGGGATGCGCAGGTCATGTCCTGCGCGCAAATCGAATATTGCGACGCAGCGCGGGAGATCAGGTCCTAGCCCGCCGGTCGCCATGCATCCGGTTCCTCCGTCACATGCCGCTCAGCGCCGTAGCTCGACGACAGACGAACGGTCCGGATGTCGATTTCTGGAACAAAATTGACAGGGTAGAGACCCGGTGATAAGTACCTAAGCTGGTATCCACACCGGTGCCGTGATTCCACCAGGGAGGTTCCCGATGTTGGCTTCTCAGGGCGTAACCGCGCTCAATGGTAGTTGGTTGAACCTGCCTCTGTTTTTTGCGCAACAGCCCGAACCGGATCTTGAATTCACCGAGGAAAACCTCGACGACCAGACCACGCCGCTTCCCCCGCCGATGCGGGCCCCGAAACGGTCGGGGAAAAAACCCTTGCTCTGGATCCTGCTGCTGTTGATCCTGGGAGTCGCCGGGTACGCAGCCTACGATCCCGACGGCATGATGCAAATACTGGAACCATACCTGGGCGGGCTCAGCGGGGAGAGCGAACAGGCCCAGCAATCAGCCCCCACACCCGCAGCCCCTCAGCCAATGGCTCAGGAGGCTCCAACCACCGCACCGCCGACTCCTGCAGCGACCGGCACTCCGGCTCCTGCTCCGACAAGCGCCGCCCCGGCCGCTGCGCCGACTCCAGTGAAGCCTCAGACCCCGGCAGCGGCCGCTCCCGCTCCGACGCCTTCGCCGGCGGCAAAGCCGATGGCTCCGATCGCGCAGGTTGCCGGCCCATTGTTTGGTGAAGGTCAGCGCGTCGTCATTGTGGCAGATCCGACACGCCCCGGTGCGCCGGTTCCTCTCTTCAACAACTCAGCGGGATCGAAAACCACCACCACCGTCTCGGCCAGCACGACACTGACCGTGCTCGACGGCGAACTGGCAAAAAATGGCTGGGTCTATGCCGTGCGGACCGACGACGGGCGCAAAGGCTGGATTTCCGAGCGCAACCTCAAGCTGAAGCGCTGATGAAGCTGTGCGCCGTACGTTGAGCCTCTGATCGCCGCGCGAGAGAAGCTCGCGGGCGTTTTCAACATCCTGCTGAGCGTACATGAGCGGCCCGCCCCGATGAGGGGCGGGCCGTTCTGTTTCTTGGCATCCGCTCCCTCGGAGGTTATAATGCCACGCGTCTGGCGCTCCCCTTGTGAGCGAGCGCCATGGAGGGATACGTTTCCCGAGTGAACTAGTAAGCAACATTCGAGCGACGATACCGCTCCGGTACATCCACCACGACCGATAAGGGATATGCGCGCGATTATTTTCGATTTCGACGGTGTCATCGCCGATACCGAGCCCCTGCACTTTGCGGCACTGCAACAGGTGCTGGCCGACATCGGAATCACGCTCACTGAAGCCGCGTACTATGCCGACTATTTGGGCTTCGACGATCGTGGCTGCTTCACGGCCGCGCTCCAGGCCAATCAACGTCCGATCACGCCGCCGCTGCTCAAAGACCTCATGGCCCGCAAGGCAACGGCCTATCTCGCCGCCGTCAGGCAACGACTGGTGATTTTTCCCGGCGTGCGGGAACTGGTGCAAGAAGCGTCGGACCGTTACCACTTGGCCATTGCCTCCGGTGCCTTGCGGCCGGAAATCGAACTCATTCTCGAGGAAGCCGGCATCCGGAAACAGTTTCGCCACATCACGAGCGCGGAGGACGTGACCCGAGGCAAACCGGCGCCGGATCCTTTCCTCCACGCGCTCGAGGGGCTCAATCGGGTGGATGGTCGCGCAGCCCTGCATGCGAGAGACTGTCTGGTCATCGAGGATTCCCTTCCCGGCATCCGCGCCGCCAAGTCCGCGGGGATGAGGGTACTGGCCGTAGCCAACACCCACACGGTCCAAGACCTGGCGGAGGCCGACGCCATCACCCATTCGCTGACGGAAACCAGCCTGGCGGAATTGCGGCAACGGCTCTGGGGCACGGCGGATCAGCGGCCATGAGGATCTGCTCGCTTGTTCCGGGGGCAACCGAAGTGGTGGCGGCATTGGGATTGGCTCGCGATCTGGTCGGCATCAGCCACGAGTGCGACTATCCTGCGTCCGTGAACAGCGTCCCGGTAATGGTTCGGCCCAACATCGACAGCGGGCGGTTGAGCAGCGCGCAAATCGACGCGGAAGTCGGCGCCCTCCTCTCTTCCCATCGCTCTCTGTATGAATTGGACGAGCCGGGCTTTCGCGCCGCCGCACCGGATCTCATCATCGCGCAAGACCTTTGCGACGTCTGTGCCATCACGCCGCCGCAACTGCAACAGCTCATCCGCGACCTCACCCCGCAACCGACGGTGCTGTCTCTATCGCCGCATCGCCTGGCGGACATTCTCGACGATGTGTCGGTCATCGGACGCGCACTTCAGTACGAACAGCAGGCGTCAGCCTTCGCGGCCGGATTGCGCCGACGCCTCGAGCAGGTGAGTCAGGCGGTGGCCGCCGCCAAGCGCCCCAGAGTCGTCTGCCTGGAATGGCTCTCACCGCTCTATGTCGCGGGCCATTGGGTGCCCGACATGGTGACGGCAGCCGGGGGCGCGGATGCCTTGGGCGTGGCGGGCGAACCGTCCCGGCGAGTCACATGGGCCGAGGTTCGGGCGGCCGACCCGGACGTGGTCCTGCTCATGCCCTGCGGATTTTCGATTCCACGAGCTCTGACTGAGCTGACGACGCTCACCAACGAACCGGAGTGGGCAAGCCTCCGCTCCGTCCGGAACGGAGCCGTCTTTCTCATGGACGCGATTTCCTGCTTCAGCCGTCCCGGCCCTCGAGTCGTCGACGGCATCGAAGCACTCGCCGGCCTCCTTCATCCTGACTGTGTCCAGGCTCCTCCCGCCGAGAGGGCGCTGAGCCTGCAGGCACTGGTCGGCCAGAAGACATGACACCAGCACAAGCCCAGGATTACTGCACGACGCTCACCAAGCAGAGCGGCAGCAATTTCTACTATTCGTTCTTGTTCCTGCCGAAGGCCCGACGCGAAGCCATGTACACGGTCTACGCCTTCTGCAAGGAAGTGGACAACGCGGTCGACGAGCCTCCGCCCGGCAGCAACCCGCAGCATGAACTCCAGCGATGGCGCAAGGAATTGGATGCGGCCTACCAAGGCACCCCGACCTTTCCCGTAACCGTCAGCCTGGCGCAACATGCCAAGGAACTCGGCATTCCGAAAGCTTATTGCGAGGAACTCATCAAAGGCGTGGAGATGGACCTCAGCCGTCTGCGCTACGCTACATTCGACGATCTGTCGCTCTACTGTTACCGGGTTGCCTCAGTCGTGGGGCTCATCTGCCTCCACGTATTCGGCGCGACCTCGCCGCGGGCGCAAGACTATGCCGTGAACTTGGGGATGGCTTTTCAATTGACCAACATTCTCAGGGACGTCGGCGGGGACGCGGAGGCCGGGCGCATCTACCTCCCGCAGGAGGACTTGGCGCGCTTCAAATATACCGAGGCGGATCTGTTGAGCCGCCGGGAAACCGCCGCGTTCACCGAGTTGATGCGATTCGAGGTGGAACGAGCCAAGGAGTATTACGCCAAGGCCAAACGCGCTCTGGAGTCATTGTCTCCGCAAGAACAGCGCGCCCTGACCGTCGCGGAAATCATGCGGGCGGTCTACAGCCGGATCCTGCAACGCATCGAAGAATCCGACTACCGAATCTTCGGACCGCGCATCTCACTCAAGCCCAGCCACCGCCTTGCGCTCGCTGCGGGCGTGTGGCTCCGCTCCCGCTTTCAACGCGCCGCTTCATGAGCGGCCAGGTGCTCATCCTGGGTGGAGGCATCGCGGGACTGACCGCGGCCCTGCACCTGCGTGAGCGCGGCTTTCAGGTGACGGTGACCGAGCAGGCCCCGCACGTCGGAGGCCGCCTCAGCCATGCACCGCCGCCCATGCTCCTTGGGGCCCACACCGCCACCTGGGCGCTGCTCAAAGAGCTGGAACAAGAGCCCTCGCTGCAACGGCTGCGGCATACTCCGATCGAATTTCTTCAGGCCGACGGCGGACGCGTCCAGTTTCTGCATCTCCCCCTACCTTCGCCGTTGAATACGCTGCTCGGCACGACTCTCTTCCAGGGACTCTCCATGCGGGACCGCTGGCACCTCCTGTCATTCTTGGAGCGGACGTGGGAACAGGATCCCCCGCTCCCGAACGATCTCGAAATGCGTAGCGCCGACGAGTGGCTTGCCGGGATCGGACAGTCCGAACAGGCGCGGCGCGGCGTCTGGAATACCCTCTCCCGATTTCTGCTCGGTGCGTCGCTGGCGCAAGCGTCCGCCGCCATCTTCATGCGAACCCTGCGGCGAAGCTTCTTTACCGGTGCGCGCGCCACCAAAATGATCGTTCCCCAGCAGAACGCCGCAGCCTGCCTGATTGCGCCTCTCAAGGCTCGACTCGATGCCATGGGAGTCGTATTCCAATTCAATAGGACGGCGAGTCACATTCGATTCGATTCCGATCGAGTCTCTTCCGTTCAATTTACCGATCGTCAATCGTTTACGGCCGACTGGTATATCAGCGCCTTACCGCGTCGGCATCTCACCGCTCTGCTCTCGGAACGGGTCGTGACGCACTATGCCTATTTCCAACAACTTGGACGCCTCACGGAATCGCCGCTGGTCCTCGTGCACCTCCACCTTGACCAGCCGAGTACGGAGACGCAGGTCACGCTCCTCGAACAGCGCCCGTTCCATTGGCTGATCTGCCAGCCGGATCACACGCTGCAAGCCCAGACCTCCAACGTCTGGGCCGTTGCAGTGGGGGCTCCTGAGTTAGCGGCCAAGGACGACCGGGATCTGATCAGCATGGCCACCGAAGAGGTACGACGCGCTTTCCATTCCCCAATCCCGGCGCCGATCCTGCGATCCCGATGCCATCGCGAGGAGCGAGGCATCCTCGACGTGGGTCCCGGCGCACAACAACACCGCCCCCTTCCGCAAAGTCCCTTTCGAAATTTCCTGATCGCAGGCGATTGGACCGACACAGGGTGGCCGGCGGTGCTGGAATCCGCCATCCTGAGCGGCCAACGCTGTGCGGCAGCGGTGGGAGCCTAGCGCTCATCTTCTGATTGAGGGTAGTAACGTGATCGAGGAAGGAGTACAAGAAGTGATGCAGCAGAAGAGACAGCTGCCGACCGCGCGTATTCTCTGGAATGCTGGGACCTTGCGGATGCGAGTGTTGGCCGCTTGCGCGGCCCTGCTCCTCCTGGCCGGTTGCCGATCTTCCGCAGCCCCGATCCCACCGAGAGAACGGACCGAGGCGGAGATTCAGCGCGACCTCTACGAATGCGACCGATTGGCATCACTCGGCAACGAACATCACTTCTGGGGCTCCGGTCCACCGGGATCTCAAAGCCCGTATAGCCCCGGAGGTTATCGCGACAACCTCCGCCAGTGGAACGGCATGACCGCGACGAACATGTCTCGTGAAACCTGCCTGGCCTCGAAAGGCTACCGGGTCGAGTAGTCCGACGGCTACGAATCGAGCACGGTAGCCCGTTCCTCCACCATTGACATCCCCACCTGCCGAGCCTAAGATGCGCTCCAATCTTTTCGGCGGGATCCATGCAGGCTTCTCTCACACCGCTCCAACAGCTCGCCGCCTCACTCCACAACTGTCAGCGCTGCAAACTGGCCAAGCTCGGCCGCAGCCAGGTGGTCTTCGGTGTGGGGAACCCCCATGCCTCGATCATGTTCGTGGGGGAAGCGCCCGGGCAAAACGAAGATCTCAAGGGCGAGCCCTTCGTCGGCGCGGCGGGGAAGCTGCTGAACGACCTGCTGCAATCGGCGGGGCTCTCGCGCGATGAGATCTACATCGCCAACGTCATCAAGTGCCGCCCCCCGAACAATCGGGACCCGGAACCGGACGAAGTGGATACCTGTAAGCCGTTCCTGCTCCAGCAAATCCAGATGATCCGTCCGAAGCTGGTGTGTACGTTGGGCAACTGGGCGACTCAGACCCTGCTCGAACGTAAGGTGGGGATCACGAAGGTGAAGGCCCAGGCGTTTTACTTGAAAGATTTTGTGATCTTCCCCCTGCTGCACCCGGCAGCGGCGCTGCACCAGGGAAACCTGCTCCCGGTGCTCAAGGAAGATTTCAAGAAGCTGAAAGACTTTTTGGACAAGCACTCCCAGTCGACCGCAAACACCACAACTCAGCCTGCAGCTCCTTCACCAGCTCGTTCGCTGCACATCGAGCCTCCGGCAGCACCGGCCCAACAAATGGATCTCTTCTCGTAGACGCGTCTCTCGTGGCCCATATCTCGTCGCTCGCCACTCCTTCTGCGATGGAGGAAATGCCGCGCGCGACGACAGATGCGCTGAATGGGAAGCAGGACCCGCAGGAACTGGATTCGGTGTAGGTCAAACGAATCCAATTGAGCGACATGTACATTCGAGCGGGTGCCGCGGCGATCTGGCGCCCCGCTGCGCGCAGCGTAAGGGCCCCACTGGGTGATGGGTGGAGCGAGGCCGGACGCGCTGGATTGGGTATGAGACCTGCGGTGGTCGTGGACCACTGAGCAAATTGTGGCTAAAACGAAAATGCCGCGAGACCACTAGATAGCGGCATCGCGGCAATCCGCAACCGTCTGACCGGTAAGTACTAGGCTTTCGATTCGATCTTTTCCGACTTCTCGGAGTCCGCAGCCTCGCCGCCGTCTTCTTCGGCCGGCTTTTCCTCTTCCGGCTGTTCGAACCAGGCCACCAACATTTCTTCCCACCAGGCCTCGTCCACCGAAGGGCCCGGATCGGTGCCTAAGAAGGCGACGTCGTCCTTGGTGATGCCCTCGCCCACCTGATTCGGCTGGAACTTGGCGCGGTCGATGACTTCCTTGGTGGCGTAGCCGCCGATGATCCAGGAATCCGGATCGGCCCGCCGAGACTTATAGGCTTTGAGCCCGAGCTTCAGATACATGAAGATCTTTTGCTGCTGCTCGTCGCCGACCCCGCTCTGCGGTAGGCTGAGCGTTTTTTCGATCTTCTTTCTCCAATGCCGATCGTCATAGCGCGACGTGATCAGCTGGAGCATCAATTTTCCCAGTTCCGCATCAAGTGCCATGTTCCCTCTCCGGTTGCTCGTCTTCGTGAAGATCGACCGTATCGCGAAGCCCTTCGGCCTCCAACAGTTCCTTGGCAGCCTTATGCTGCGCGACCGGCACGTGAAAAAACAACCCCGTGTACGTCCCCCCGAAGAGGGTACCGAGGATGGAATCGTTCCGGTACTCTTCCAACTCAACGGCATAGTCGACGCCCGCACCGTTCAGGGTCGACTCAGCCGCCTCTGCGTCCCTCGTCGTGCCGGCGATGTAGACCAGGCCGAGCGGCTCCGCAAATGACGCCAACCCTCGTCGTGCCATTCCGGCCCACCTGCCTCAGGCCTTGAGGTATTGCTGAAAAAACGCCATCGCCCTGCCCCAGGCATCCTTGGCCTCCGCCGGACGATAGACTTCTTTCCGCGTATCGTTGAAAAACGCGTGCGTCGCCCCGGGGTACGTTTTGATCTCACCAACCTTCTGGTACTTTTTCAGGGCCCCGGCCAACCGTTGCACGTCGGCCTTCGTGATCCAGCCATCGTCTTCGCCGTAAATGTAGAGAATGGGGCAGGCCAACTGCTGCAGGGGCGCATCCGGATTCGGCACCTGTCCATAGAAAGGAACGGCGGCCTTCAACTCCTTCGTCTCGCAAGGCAGCCGCAACGCATACGATCCCCCCATACAGAATCCCATGACCCCCAAGCGGGCGGCATCGACTTCCGGCACGGACTTGAGGTAGGTGATCGTGGCCAAGAGATCTTTGATCCCGTCTTCCTGCTTCAGCCGGTTCATCAACTCACCGGCTTCGTTCGGATTCTTTGTCACGACGTGACCGAAGCGCGAGTAGAGATCCGGTGCGATGGCCACGTAGCCGGCAGCGGCGCAGCGGCGGGCAATGTCCTTCACATGGTCATTGAGCCCCCACCACTCCTGCACTACGATCAGCGCGGGAAGTTTGCCTTTACTATCCGGTGCCGCCACATAAGACGACAATTGGACGCCCGCTCCGGGAAATTGCACCGTCGTCTCGCGAATGGTCCCCAAGGTACCTCCAGAACTGACTAGCGCCGGTGGCGCGAACTGACTCTCCGCAGGATGCTCAAAAAGTTCGTGCGGCCGGCGGTAAAAGGGTTAGACCCGATCATGCGGCTCTCACCATATGCCATACGCCATCAGCTATGGGCTCTTAGGATCCGGCGATGGTCATGTCCGCCAGCTTGATCGTCGGACTCGCTACACGGCCGCGAAAAACCAAATCCGAGCCGATCGTTTCAATCCCGGCATACATGCGCTTCAGGTTGCCGGCGATCGTGATCTCCTCAACCGGGTAGGCCAATTCTCCGTTCTCGATCCAGAACCCGCTGGCCCCGCGCGAATAATCGCCTGTGACCATATTGATGCCGAAGCCGATCAGATCCGTGACATACAGTCCATGCTTCACCGAGGCGATGATTTCCTCCGGGCTCTTGGTGCCGGGGACCATGTAAAAATTGGTCGGGCCTGCGGAGGGGCTTTCGCCGATGCTGCGCGAGGCGTTGCCCGTCGAAGGCAGTCCCAGCTTCTTCCCCGAGTAGGTATCGAGCAGATAGCTGGTCAGCCGCCCCCGTTCGACCACAGCCTGCTTCCGGGTCGGCAAGCCTTCTCCGTCAAACGGGCGCGTACCGAGACCGCCCGGCAATCGGCCGTCATCATAAATCGTCACGAACTCCGGCGCGATCTGCTGGCCCAATTGCCCGATCAAGAACGAGGCCCCCTTGTACAGTGCGTATCCGGACAAACCGCTGCAGAGATGGCCGAGCAGGCTGCCCGCTATTTCCTGTTCGAAAATCACCGGCGCGCTGCAAGTCGGGACCTTGCGCGCCCCAAGCCGGCGGAGGGTGCGACGCGCCGCCTCTTTTCCGATCACATCGGGGCTCTCCAATTTGGCGAACGACCGATGCACACCGTACCAGTAGTCACGCTGCATCCCGCCCGCGTCGGATGCGACGGGTGTCACCGAGAGAGAAAAGCTGCTGTTTCGGTACTGACCGAGAAACCCGTGGCTGTTGGCCAAGACGATTCGGCCGGACGACGAGTCACAATCGGCGCCCTCGCTGTTCGTAATCCGCGGGTCTGCCGCGAAAGCCGCACGCTCGGCCCGCAACGCGAGGTCGATCTGCTGATCCGTCTGCAGCGTGGTGGGGTCGTAAATTTGCAGGTCGCCGCATTCGCCCGCATACTGTCCCGGCTCCGGTAGTCCGGACACCGGATCTTCGACGACGGCCTGTGCCAGCGCACAGGTTTCCCCCACGAACCGATCCAACGCCTCGCGCGAAAAATCCGAGGTCGAAGCGCTCGCAGACCGGGCGCCGAAGAACACGCGCAGGCCCAGCCGCTTTTCTTTCGCCTTGGTCAAACGATCCACCGCCGCCATTCGAACTTGGACCGACAGCGTCTCGCCGTCGGCGACCATGACGTCCGCGGCCGTGGCACCGCATTGCTTGGCGCGAGCCAGCAGATCCTGCGCCAACTCTCGATAGTCCCATTGCGTGGTCAGTTGTGTCATCGTTTATGCCTTGGTTCCGCCGACGGTGATTTCATCGATCTTGATCGTCGGCAGCCCGACGCCGACCGGCACCGACTGGCCGTCCTTGCCGCACGTTCCAATCCCTTCATCCAACCTCAAATCGTGTCCGACCATCGACACCTTCGTCAGGATCTCAGGCCCATTGCCGATCAAGGTCGCGCCCTTCACGGGCTTGGTCACCTTTCCATCCTCGATCAGGTAGGCCTCGCTGGCGGAAAACACGAACTTGCCGTTGGTAATGTCCACTTGGCCGCCGCCGAACGAAACGGCGTACAGCCCCTTCTTGACGGACTTGATGATGTCCTGCGGGTCGGATTCCCCTGCCAGCATGAACGTGTTGGTCATCCGCGGAAGCACGACGCTCTGGTAGCTCTCGCGCCGTCCATTGCCGGTCAACGGAATCCCCATCAACTTCGCATTCAACTTGTCCGTGATATAGCCGCGGAGGATGCCCCGTTCGATCAAGACGGTTCGGCCGGTGGGGGTTCCTTCGTCGTCGATGTTCAACGAGCCTCGACGAAACGGCAAGGTGCCGTCATCTACGATCGTACAGACTTCCGACGCCACCTTTTTGCCGACAAGGCTGGAGAAGGCCGACGTCTTCTTGCGATTGAAGTCTGCCTCAAGGCCGTGACCGATGGCCTCATGGAGCAGAATGCCGGGCCAGCCGCCGCCCAACACGACAGGCATAACGCCGGCCGGAGCATCCACTGCGCTGAGGTTGAGGATCGCCTCCCGGGCCGCTTCACGGGCAAACTGCAAGAATCGCTGGCCATCCCGGAAGTAATCCAGACCGACTCGTCCACCGCCGCCGAACGTCCCCACCTGCCGATTGCCGTTGTCTTCCGCGATGCAGGTGACTTGAAGGCGAGACAGGGGCTGCATGTCTCCGACCATCATGCCGTCCGAGGTGGCAACGACCATGATCTTGTATTCAGTATTGAACGCCGCCATGACGTTCTTGATGCGAGGGTCGTAGCGCCGCGCTTCGGCATCGATGGCGTTGAGCAACTCGACCCGGTCCTTCGTCGCGACCTCGATATTGGCCCGCTCGTGCGGGTACAGGTTCCGGGCCAGCGGAGGCCGGTGAGTCACCGCAACCGGCGTCGTGCCCTGGCTGGACTGCGCAATGTACCGGGCCGTGTCGGCTGCGATTTCCAAGTCTTTCTTGGTCAGTTCATCGGAGTAGGCAAAACCGGTCTTCTCACCCGAGATTGCACGCACGCCCACGCCCTGACCGATATTTTTTGTCGCCCGTTTGACGATCCCCTCTTCCATGGAGACCGACTCGGATTGACAGTATTCGAAGTAGAGGTCGGCATAGTCGACGTTCGACACCTTCACCCGACCCAAGGCCTGCTCGACTTCTCGATCACTGACACCAAAGCGTGTCAGCGATCCGGACTGCTCAGTCGCCATGATACGTTCTCCTTGTGACCGGCTTCATTGGACCCTCCGCGGCGCAAGTTCGCTCGGACCGCAAACGGCTACCATTGGAAGGTTGGTCGTTCAGAAGGGGGTTCGTCACCGACCGTGAAACATTTTGTCGCGTTCGACGGTGCGCGAGTATAGCCCATTCATTTCCTGAGCCGCAATGCGAATGCGCTCGAACCATCTGCAATTACAGCGAAATCCGGAAATTTCGTTTGACTTTCTCATGTCCCGAGTCTAGACTCACTTTACCCTCCGGATCAGCTCCAAAGAAAGGGTAAACACACCGCTCCATGAATGATTCTCGCTCGCAGGATATCGAACCTCCTTCAGATTCCGACCTGCTCTCCAAACTCGATCCCGATATGCTTCCCAAACACCTCGCCGTCATCATGGACGGCAACGGGCGCTGGGCGGAGTTGCGTGGGCTTCCACGGATCGCTGGTCACCAGGAAGGCATCAAGTCGGTTCGCGAGCTCATTTCGCTGTCCCTGGAGTTGGGCATCAAGATCCTGACGATCTACGCGTTCTCACAAGAGAATTGGAACCGGCCGGCCCAGGAAATCAGCGCGTTGATGGGGCTCCTGGAACATTACCTTTCGACGGAGCGATCAAGTCTCATCGAGCAGGGCGTGCGATTCCGGACGATCGGTCGAGTCTCGTCGCTTCCGGCCAACGCCCTCCACTGGGTGAATACCACCGAGCGGGAAACCGCACACCTGAATAAGTTGGTCTTGAATGTCGCCCTGAGCTACGGCGGACGGGCGGAAATCGTCGATGCCGCCAAGGATCTTGCACGCGCCGTGCAGAGCGGCCGTCTCGGGATCGACCAGATCAACGAGGCCTCGTTTCAGCAGCGTCTGTACACGCAGGATACCCCGGACCCCGACCTGCTGATTCGCACCAGCGGCGAAACGCGTATCAGTAACTTCCTGCTCTGGCAATTGGCCTACACTGAGTTGTATTTTACCCCGACGCTCTGGCCGGACTTCCGGCGCCGCGAAACGCTGGTCGCGTTGCTCGAATACCAGCGCCGCGAACGCCGTTTCGGACGCGTCATGAGCAGCATCTCCTCCTAACCTCCATTGCCAAGCCTGGGAACCCTCGTGAGCACTGCCGGTCCCGTGACGTCTCCCAACGCGGTTCCCGCCGCCAAGACCGAGTTCGATCCCCGTCGGCTCTATACGGCGCTGGTGCTGATTCCCAGCCTCTATGCCATCATCCGCTACCTGCCTCCGATGGCTTGTACGGTCCTGGCATTTGTCATTGCTGCGCTGGCCCTGACCGAATTCTATCGCCTGTGCCTCGGCGAACGCGCGAGCCGCCTGTTGATGGGCATTGGGTATGGAATCACCGGGCTCTGGTTTGCCGGGTATCACTTAGGGGGACTCGGCATTGACACCCTGTTTCTGGCCGTCGTGCTTACGCTCTTGATTCCCCTCGTAACGACGGCCGGCATCCAGCATCGGGTCGCCGACAGCGCCGTCACGGTCATGGGCATCCTGTACATCGGCGGAGCCATGAGTTATCTGATCCGGCTGCGGGGCTATCCGGGCGGAGAGCTGATGATTCTGTTCGTGCTGCTTGCGACCATTGCCTCCGACACCGGCGCCTATTATGTCGGCAAGACCCTCGGGCGGCACCCGCTCGCGCCAAGCATCAGCCCCAAGAAAACGATCGAGGGTTTGATCGGAGGTCTCGCGCTGACGGTGGCGGCCGTCTACGTGGCGCGGGCCTGGTTTCCCGTTTGGGAATTGACCCTACTGGATTCGCTTATCCTCGGCACAATCCTCACGCTGGCTGGTCTGGCCGGCGACCTGACGGAGTCGGCCGTCAAACGCTCGGTCGGCGTCAAGGATTCCGGTGGACTGTTGCCCGGCCATGGTGGCATGCTCGATCGGATCGACAGTTTGTTGTTCACCGCGCCGGCTTTTTACTACTATCTGTGGCTCAATGGGGTCACGCCCCCCTGACGGGCTCGGCGGAACCCGAGTGAGGAAATCGCTATGAAGAACATCATCATCCTTGGCGCCACGGGCTCCATCGGCACCAATACCCTGGACATCGTCGCGCGGTTCCCGAATGAATTCCGCGTCATCGGTCTGACCGCCGGCTCCAACGATGAGAAGCTCGAAGAGCAGATCCGTCAGTTCCGGCCAAAAATGGCGGCATTGGCCAACGAAGCGGCGGCGGCTCGATTGCGGGATCGCTGCGCGGACCTGCCGGTTCAGATTCTCTCGGGGAACGAAGGCGTCCGGGAAGTGGCACAGGCAGCCGGCGCGGAGTTGGTGGTGTCGGCGATCGTGGGCGGGGCCGGGCTCGTGCCGACCTTGGCCGCCATCCGCAGCGGGAAACATATCGCCCTGGCCAACAAGGAACCGATGGTGATGGCCGGTAAGTTGATGCAGGAAGAGGCGCGTAAACACGACGTCCGCATCCTGCCCGTCGATAGCGAGCACAGTGCGATTTTTCAGTCCCTCGAAGGCCACCGGCTCGACGACGTTAAGCGACTGATCCTCACCGCCTCCGGCGGACCACTCTGGGACTTCTCGATGGAACAGTTGCAGACCGTCAGTCCGGAGCGGGCGCTCCAGCACCCCAACTGGAAAATGGGCTCCAAGATCACCATCGACTCCGCCACCTTGATGAACAAGGGGTTGGAGGTCGTGGAAGCGCGCTGGCTCTTCGATCTCCCCGAGACCAAAATCGAAGTCCTGGTTCATCGGGAGAGCATCATCCATTCTTTGGTAGAATATATCGATCGATCGATGATCGCGCAGTTGGGCTTGCCGGACATGCGCACCCCGATCTCTTACGCGATGCGGTATCCTGAGCGGATGCCGCTGGAACTGCCCTCGCTGGAACTGGCGGAGATCGGCAAATTGACCTTTTTCAAGCCCGACCACGAACGGTTTCCCTGTCTGGGGCTCGGATATGAGTCGTTACGCATCGGCGGCACCATGCCGGCCACGATGAACGCGGCGAATGAAATCGCCGTCGAAGCGTTCCTGCAGGGCGGAATTCGTTTTATGGATATTCCGGACATCATTCGGAGTACAATGGAATCGCACGTGGTGCAATCGATCGACAGCCTGGATCACGCCCTGGAAGCCGACCGGTGGGCTCGGGAAAAAGCCGAGTCGCTGGTTCATTCGTTGACGCGGTAACACCCCGCACACCAAGGAGTCTGCCCGTGGGAACAGCCTTTGCCTGGTCGCCTGACGTGGTGTCGTTCCTCAGCCACTGGGCCCTTCCCTTCCTCGTCGTACTCGGCGTCCTGGTCGCCTTCCATGAAATGGGCCACTTCCTGGCCGCACGCTGGGTTGGGGTCAAGGTGCTCAAGTTCTCGCTCGGATTCGGCCCCAAAATCTTCGGGCGCCAGATCGGCGAGACCGAATACCTCTTGTCCGTGGTCCCGCTGGGCGGGTACGTCAAACTATTCGGCGAGGACGAAAACGAGACGATTTCGCCGGAAGATAAGCGGCGCGCGTTCGCTCACCAATCGCTCTGGGGCAAGACGTTGATCGTGGCCGCCGGTCCGATCTTCAACTTCATCCTGGCCTATCTTATTTACACGGTATACATCGGCCTCGGTTATTCGCTGCCGGTGCCCAGTTTCAAGGACATCATCCCCGAGATTGAAGCGGTCCTTCCAGGCTCTCCCGCCGATCAAGCCGGCCTCAAGCCCGGCGACAAGATCATCCGGGTGAACGAAAAAGAGATTTCCACCAGCGCCGAGCTGATGAAGGCGATCGCCGTCAGCAACGGAAAGCAACTCACGCTGGACCTGACGAGGGGCCAACAGGTCAAGACCGTGTTGGTCACGCCGAGCAAGACGACCGTTCAGGAGGGCGGAAAGCCGGTCGCGTTGTATCAATTGGGCATCGAGGAGCGTGCGCCGGTCATCACGGCCGTGATTCCAGGCTCCCGGGCCCAAGCGGCTGGGTTGCAACCCGGTGATCGGGTCGTGAAAATCGACAGCCGGGAAATCTTCACCTGGTCGCAAATGACGTCGATCGTGCGGGAGAGCCCGAACAAGGCGCTGCAGTTCGAAGTGCAGCGCATGGGAGGGGCACAGTCGGTCGCAGTCACTCCGATGGGAGAAAAGACAACCGTCGACGGCAACACGGTCGAGATCGGCAAGATCGGCATCTCGGCACAGAACCAGACCATTCTCCAAACCAACGAGCCGCTCAAGGCGCCGCTGCTCGGCGCCCAGGCCACCTGGGGATGGACCGAGCTGACCGTAGCCGGTATCTATAAGATCATCACCGGGGAGATTTCCCGCAAGAACATCGGTGGGCCGCTGACTATCGCCAAGACCGCGGGCGATGCGGCCGAGCAAGGCACTTCTAACCTGGTCTTCCTGATGGCCATGCTCAGCATCAACCTCGGCGTCTTGAACCTGTTGCCGATTCCCATTTTGGACGGAGGACACCTCTTGTTCTTCTTCATCGAGGCTGTGCGCCGGAAACCGTTGGAGGACCGTCAGCGCGAGTTGGCGCAGCAAGTCGGGTTGGTGCTCCTGGTCGGCATCATGATCTTTGCCTTCTGGAACGACATCGAGCGGTTGATTTCCCCCTAACGGGGGTGAACGGACTCAGTCGAGCGGCTTCCCGCCTGTGCGGGAAGCCGCCTTGCTCCGCGCGGGCTGTGGTTCCGCTGGACAGACAGTCCGCACATCCTGTATACCTGTCTCCCCGATAGCTTAGTGATGGACTCCTGATTCCGCATGCGCGTCTCCCAAACCCTCATCCCGACATTGCGCGACGATCCGGGCGAAGCCGAAACGGTCAGCCACCGGCTGATGTTGCGCGCCGGCATGATCCGTAAGGTCGCGGCCGGTATCTACACATACCTGCCGTTGGGTCTGCGCGTATTCCGGAAGATCGAACGAATTGTCCGCGAGGAAATGAACCGAGCCGGCGCACAGGAACTCCTGATGCCGATCGCGTCCCCCGCAGAATTGTGGCGGGAAACCGGACGATGGGATTTTTACGGCAAGGAACTCCTTCGCTTCAAAGACCGGCACGAGCGTGACTTCTGCCTCGGCCCGACGCATGAAGAGGTCATAACGGACCTGTTCCGGCGCGAAGTCCGGTCCTACAGACAAATGCCGCTCAACTTCTACCAGATCCAAACCAAGTTCCGTGATGAGATCCGCCCGAGATTCGGACTGATGCGCGGCCGCGAATTCATCATGAAGGACGCCTATAGTTTCGACCGCGACGAGGCCGGCGCCAGGCTCAGCTACCAAAAGATGTACGACGCCTACAACCGGATCTTCACCCGCTGCGGGCTCACATTCCGCCCGGTTGAAGCAGATACCGGTCTCATCGGCGGTACGTCGTCGCACGAATTCATGGTCTTGGCCGAAACCGGGGAAGAGACCATCGTCTACAGTCCCGAGGGCACCTACGCCGCCAACGTGGAGCGGGCCGAGGTACCACCGCCGCCGGCCGCTGCGTCGGAGCCGCTGCGTCCGATGACCGAAGTCAGCACGCCCAAACAGCGAACGGTCGACGAGGTGACGGCCTTCCTAAAGATTACGCCGCAGCAGCTCGTGAAGACACTCCTCTACAGCACGGGGAAGGACACGGTCGCCGTGTTGGTTCGTGGGGACCACGAGGTCAACGAGATCAAGGTCAAACGCCTGCTCAACGTCACGGACGTCGAACTGGTCAAACCTGAGCTGGTCCCCTCCCTGACCGGCGCGCCGGTCGGGTTTGCCGGACCGGTGGGACTCAAGCAGATCCGCATCTTGGCGGACCATGCCGTAAAAGTGATGACCAACTTCGTCGTCGGAGGCAACAAAGCGGACACGCACCTCGTCGACGTGAACGTCGGACGCGATTTCCAACCGGACCAATTTGCCGATCTGCGGAACGCCCAGGTCGGAGACCAGTCGCCGCGCCAGGACGGCACCTTGAAAACGGCCAAGGGCATCGAGGTCGGCCATGTGTTCATGCTGGGCACCAAATACAGCCAATCGATGAACGCCACGTTCTTGGATGATCAAGGCCAAGAACAGCTGGCGGTCATGGGCTGTTACGGTATCGGGGTCAGCCGAACTGCGGCGGCCTCCATCGAACAGAACCACGACGCGAAGGGCATCGTCTGGCCCGTTCCCATCGCCCCCTACCACGTGACCCTGATCCCGCTCGGCCAGTCCCAAGCCGTGTCACAGTTGGCTGAATCTCTGTACCGCTCGCTGGAGGGAGCCGGGGTCGAGGTCCTCTGGGACGACCGCGACGAACGGGCGGGGGTGAAGTTCAACGACGCCGATCTCATCGGCGCCCCGTACCACCTTGTCCTCGGCGAAAAAGGGTTGGCACAAGGGCAGGTCGAGGTGAAGGTCCGGAAAACCGGGGAAACGATCAAAGTCGCCCCGGATCAGGTCGTAGCCCATCTGTCCTCCCTCATCAAGGCTGCCTCCTAAGCCCACACGGCCGCGTCTCTCGTCTCATCGCTTCAGATCCAATCGCCGCCCAGCAGGAACCGTTCCAGAAATTGCCTTTTCCTTGCCTTGACTCCACATTGGGTTACACTGAGTCACATACGGGAACCCCCTTGCACCCTGCCCATCCCAATGGGGCAGAGACCGCCTGGTCGGCCGCCCGGTACTCGCGCCTCCGGTTTCAGGAGACCCGTCGATGCAGACAAAGCCGCTGTCCGGATTGAGCGATTCCACCCTGAAAAACGGGTTTGCCGAGAACGTCAAACGCCTCTCCACGCAAATCCAGGCCGCCACCGATATCGACCAGATCCTCCTCGACCTCCATCACGACATCCTCAGCTGCTTTGACGCCGAGGACCTGACACTGTTCGTCGTGGATGCCGAGAAGAAAGAGATCTTCTCGAAGATTCCTCATCTCGACAGTGTCCAGGAAGTCCGCACTCCGATTACCGAGACGAGCCTGGCAGGTTTTTGCGCCAAGTATCTCCGCCCGGTCAATGTGGCCGACGCATACAACCAGGCTGAATTGGCCCTGGTCCACCCCGCATTGGCCCACGACACAAGCTACGACAAAAAGACCGGATTCAAGACCAAGCAGGTCCTCACCTACCCGATCGTCGCCGAGAACAAATACTTGATGGGCGTGATCCAACTGCTGAACAAGAAAAGCGGCGGCCGTTTCACACGAAAGGATGAGGAATCGGCCGCGGAGATCGCCAAGGCCTTGGGCACGGCATTCTACGGCCTGCGCAAGACCTCGAAGAAGGCTCCCACCAAATTCGACTACCTCCTCTCGAACAACAAGATCTCGCAGCAGGACTTGGACCAGGCGATTGCCGAGGCGAGAAAAAACGCAACGGATCTGGAGGCGATGCTCATCGACAAATTCAAGGTCCCGAAGGCCGACCTTGGAAAATCGCTAGCGCAATTCCACAAGTGTCCATACATCGAGTACAGCGAGCGCACGATCGTCGACGTGGAATTGCTCAAGAACCTGAACGTCGACTACCTGAAAAAGAATCACTGGATGCCGCTGAAACGGGACCGCGCGGCCATCGAAATCCTCACCGACGATCCGGGTGACCTGGATCGCGTCCAGGACATCAAACGGACGTTTCCCGGGCTCAACATCCGGTTCGCCGTCAGCCTGCGTCGCGACATCACCCAATTCCTCTCCAGCGCCACCGGCACCCCGGAAGCTACCTCGAAG
This sequence comes from Nitrospiraceae bacterium, assembly GCA_019637075.1. Classification (NCBI taxonomy): domain Bacteria; kingdom Pseudomonadati; phylum Nitrospirota; class Nitrospiria; order Nitrospirales; family Nitrospiraceae; species Nitrospiraceae bacterium. Next base: position 867,938 of record JAHBWI010000001.1, read on the forward strand.
CTCAACGAGAATGTCTCCGACATCTTGGGTGAATTGGTCAACGAATCTCAGCTGGAAGCGGCGGAAGACGCGGCCACGGCCGGGATGGACGAGAACGACAGCGCCATCGTCCGGCTCGCCAACCAAATCATCGCCGACGCGTTCCGCATGAACACGTCCGACATCCACATCGAGCCCTACGGCGAGAGGCGGGATACGTTGGTACGCTTCCGGGTCGACGGTGAGTGTTTCGAGTACATGAAGATTCCGCCCAGTTACCGTCGCGCCATCGTGTCGCGCCTGAAGATCATGGCAAGCCTCGACATCGCGGAACGGCGGAAACCCCAGGACGGCAAGATCAAATTCAAGATCGGCGAAAACAAAGAAATCGAGCTTCGCGTGGCGACGATCCCCACCGCCGGCTACAACGAAGACGTGGTCATGCGTATTCTGGCCGCGAGCGAGCCCCTGCCGTTGGACAAGATGGGCTTCTCTGACCGCAACCTGCGCGAAATCAAGAGCATCGCCGAAAAGCCGTACGGCATTATTCTCTGCGTCGGTCCGACCGGTTCCGGTAAAACGACGACCCTGCACTCGGTCCTCGGGCACATCAATACTCCCGACATCAAGATCTGGACCGCCGAGGACCCGGTCGAAATCACGCAATACGGCCTCCGCCAGGTGCAGGTCCATCCCAAGATCGGCTTTACCTTCGCCGCCGCGATGCGGGCGTTCCTCCGGGCCGACCCGGACGTGATCATGGTCGGCGAAATGCGAGACAAAGAAACCGCTGACACCGGCATCGAGGCCTCACTCACCGGCCACTTGGTGCTGAGCACTCTCCACACCAACAGCGCCGTGGAAACGATTACACGCTTGCTGGACATGGGTTGCGACTCGTTCAGTTTCGCCGACGCGATGTTGGGAGTCCTCGCGCAACGGTTGGCGCGCCGCATATGCAAAGAGTGTAAGGAGGCCTACCAGCCCACCAAGGAAGAATACGAGGAACTGCGGCAGGGCTATGGCCCGGACTACTGGGATAAACTTGGCGTGAAGTTCGACGGCGCCTTCAAGCTTTACCGCGGCAAGGGCTGCGAAACCTGCAACCGTACGGGACTGAAGGGCCGCGTCGCGCTGCATGAGCTACTGTTGGGCACCGACCCCATGAAGCGGCTTATCCAGAACAAGGCCAGGACCGAGGAGATGCTGAAACTCGCCATGGAAGAAGGGATGACGACCCTGGTGCAGGACGGCATAAATAAAGTGCTGCAGGGCCACACGACCTACAAGGAAGTGAAGGCCGTCGCCATCAAGTAGCCACGTGCACGAGCCCCCGGCGGTCAGGGGACCGGCCGGGGATTCGCTCTCCCCGCCCACTCCGACTCCAGCCGCGCGACCTCGTCTTTCCGTCCGGATCGAGCGGCGCACTCGACCGCCTGGCGCAACGCCGCTTCAGCCTGCTTCATGTCGTCTTGCGCCAAATAGCCGCGATAGGCCCGTTCGGCATAGACGGCCCCTCGATCGGGAAATCCCCGCAGCACCGCAAGACGGGCAAGCCGCAGCAAGTCCCCCGCAATCGCCGAACGTCGCTCGGCCGCCCGATCGAGCTCCAGAGCACGCTCGTATTCCTGTTGAGCTCGATCGAATTCATCTTTCGCCTCCGCAAGCAATCCCAGATTCACATGGTTACTGGCCTCGGCCTCAGCCTGTCCCTGGGCATGATTGAGGTCCAACGCCCGGCGAAAGTAGTCTTCCGCCTGCGTCAGATCGCCTTTGGCCCGGTAGAGGAGCCCCACGTTGTTGAGGAGGACGGCCTCTGCACTGCGGTCGCCGGCACGACGTGACAGCTCCAGCGCCTGATCATACCGTTGCTCCGCTTCCGTCAACCGGCCTGCCATCTGTTCTGCCGCTCCCAAGGAGGCCAGGCTTTCCAGGAGTAGAGACGAATCCCCCAGCTGCTCAGACAATTGCACGGCATACCGATGCCGATCGCGAGCCTCTGCCGTCAAGCCCCGTTCCATCGCTATGCGCCCAAGATCGTTCAGGACCAGCGTCAAACTGCTTCTGTCATCGAGACTTTCAGCCGTGCGCCGGGCAGCCTGAAACGATTCCTCCGCGCGCGCCAGTTCCCCACGCAGCAACCAGCGATCGCCCTCCGCGCGCAGGGCTTGGAGTTGCGACGCCAGCGGCCCTGGCGGCGGCGCTGCGGAAGGAGTCGGTGGCGGCGGGGAACCGGCACAGCCCGACCAGAGCCCGACGGCCAGCCATGCGAACAATACGAACCGATATGGCGATCCTCCCGTCATCGGTGGAGCTGATCTCCTCGAAGACTCTTCATCGCGCCGGCCGGCGGCACCGCCGGAGCCGACGGCGCCGGCCCGGCATTTTGGGCAAAGCGGTTGAACGGAAAGGTCTGTTTGGCGCCGCGAACCAGAAGCGACATATCGCTCAGCGTCGTTTGGGCAGTCTGCACGACCGGTACCAATTCCTGACTCAAGTCCCGCACCGAATCGGAAAGTTGGCGGACGCTGCGCAGGGTCTCCTGAGTGCTCTCGATAATGGCAGGAAGCTTGCCCGTACTTTGCCGCACGTCCAGCGTCATGCGATCGACCACTCCTAACGTCCGCTGAATTGAGTTCGTCATGTTCGGCAAGGCTGTCGATGCCTGCTCCACCGACGCCACCGTCCGCTGAACAGACGCCATGACGGTCGGCAACTCTTGCGTGGCCAAGGCAACCTGTTCGAGCGCTTTGCCTCCCGCCTTGAGGCTGCCTTGAAGATCCTGCGTCATGGTTTCGACCCTCAGGAGAGTCTGCTTCACCGCAGCCAGCACCGGCTGCACTTCATTGATCAAATCGCCAATGTCCTTTGGTTCGACGGCCCTGATCGTTGCCCCATCCTGCAATACGGGACTGCTTTCCGTTCCCATCGCGATGTCGACCTGAGTTTGGCCTACGACCACGCCGCTCTTGGTCACGGACAACTCCGAGTTCTCCTTCACCATGCCTTGGTAGCGGGTCCGCAGAAGCAGGTGAAGATTGACCGTCCCACGTTCATTCAAATCCACCCGTTCCACCCGCCCGATCGGAATCCCCGACACGACCACAGGAGCGCCCGGTTCGAGCCCATACGACTTGCTGAGACTGGCCTGTAGCTGGTACTTCGCCTCGAACAAATGTTCCACCTTTGACATGAGAAATCCTGCGACGATCAGGATCACCAGCGGGATTACCACGAATGTCCCCACGATCTGGGCAATTCGGCTGCTGGAGAGCTGATGAGAATAGTGCATCTTCATAAATGACCTCGCTGGGTCGAGCGACCCACTTTACTCCACATACCGTCGGAGGTCGGGATCGGCGGCCGCGCGCACCGTTTCGATAGGCCCATCCAGCACGATTCGCCCATCCCGAACCGCCGTCACCCGATCGGCGGCCTCAGCCAAGGACGACCAGGCACGCAGGGTCATGAGCACAGCCAATGGCTTGGCCGCTCTGGCCTTCTCGAGATACGACCGCACGGTGGATAGCAACTCCACATCCAACCCTTCCACTGGATCGTCGAGCAGGAGGACATCGGGATCCGACACCAGCGCCCGCACGATAGCAGCCCGCCTGATCTCCCCCACGTTCAGCTGGGCCGGAAAACGATCCCGCGCCGATACAAGGTCCATGCGCTCCAGATGCTTTGTCACCGTCCGCTCGATATCCGCGGCGGTCCAAGACGATCGGTGATACCGCAAGGGCAAGGCGACATTGTTGAACAGGGTCATATTGCTCAAGAGCCCCGGCGGCTGCAATGCCGCGCCGACACGGAGTCGCAACGCCGTCAGTTGCTCCTCCGAACCGGCAGTCCAAGATTTTCCCAGCACCAGCACGCCCCCCTCGTCCGGCTCCAGCAGCCCGGCCGCTAACCCGAGGATGATGCTCTTGCCGGCCCCACTGGGCCCCACCAACACCACCCATTCACCGGCGCCGACTCGCCAATCTAGTTCGAGGGAGAAAGGACGATCGGCCAACGTCGCCCGAACCCGCTCGAAGATCACCGCCTCGCCGCTCATAGGTACAGCGGCACCGTAATGACCACATCCGCAATGAGACAGATCACAAACGAGTTGATCATCGCCCTGGTCGTCTGTTGCGGCACTTCCGTAAACGACGACTGAACCGAGAGCCCATGGTGGCAGCAGATCGCCGCGACCGCGGCCCCGAACAAGAGGCCTTTGGATGCGGTCACGATCACATCAGTCATCGACAAGGCCCTGAAGACGCCGTCGATAAAGGCCGGGAAGGGCACGGTTAATTTGACCTTGGCCACGAGATACCCCCCCAGGATCGCGACGACGTCGAAATACAACGTCAGACAGATCATCGACACGACCATTCCTACCATGCGCGGCATGATCACGAAACGGCTGATCGGAATTCCCATGAGCCGCAGCGCCGTCACCTCGCGGTTGACGGACATGTTCCCCAATTCCGTCGCAATCGCGGTGCCGGAGCGCCCGACCACGATGAAGGCCGTCAGGAGCGGACCGAGCTCACGTATGACTGTGAGCACGATAATGCTGCCGATCAGTCCTCCGGCTCCCAACAACGGGAGTTGCGTCCCGGCCTGGGTGATGATGAGGATGCCGACGAGCAGCGCGATGATGCTTGTCACAGGCAACGCGTCGACCCCTGTGAACAGAATTTGCCTGGTGATGACCCGCAGCGTCTCACTGCGTCCGTGTCTGGCGGGAACGACTAGATCGATGACGGCCTGGGAACAGAGCGTGGCGAGAGCAGCCAGATAGGCATAGGCCGCGATGGTTTTGGACCCGATCCATTCGAGCATGGGGTTATGCGCGTCCGCTCCCGCGCCAGGATTCGGCCGTGAACGCCGACCAGGCGAGAACGATCGAAATTGTAGGGGAACATGGGAGGCAATGCAATGACGGCCGTCGGGAGAACGGCTCGCGCGAACCCGCGGGGGTGACTAGGAAGCGGCGAGAGGCTTGGTCTTGATGAGGTACTGCTGGATACGCTGCAGTTGCGGCGGCCGAAGCTTGACGAACTGGACCCCGAACTCACCGCCACGAGCCCAACGGACGATCGCTTCATCAATACGGACCGGCCATTCGTGTCCGTCTGGCAAGAAGAGCGACAGTTTCATCAGCAGTCCTGGTTCCAGGGGCGTTTCTGACTTGGCCATACAGCCGGTGAACGACAGGTCGAGCACCTCGGCTTCGCCTTCGAAGTCCTCTTCGCCGAAAAAGAACAGTCGACATCCCACCTGGATACGCCGAGACTTCCTGAGTTCTTTCGCGTCTTCCAACAAACCGTTGCTCCCTTGGTCGATGTCGATCAACGACGTAATGGAGTCCCCGCGCTACGGGTACAGCCTACGTACATTCTTCGCTTGATATACCACGGTGCTCCCGAGACGGCCAGTGATTTTCCAACTTGCGCGCAGGAAGGGGCGCAAGAGACTCCGGGCAAGGATGACCGGCTCCTCCATCATCGATCGTGCGGGTCCGCCGAGACAAGGAATTCCTGGAGCCGCTTGGCATCGGCGGGCGTAATGGAAATGAACTCCAATCCGAAACAATCCCCCTTCGCCCATCGCACCAACGCCAGGTCTATACTGGCCGGAGCCGGCTGACCCGGAAGGAGAATAATGAGCGACATCGCGTCACCCACCTTGACGCTCGCCTCGCTTTCAACCTTGCAGCCCTTCGAAGACAGGTTGATGACGGCCCCCTCTCCCTCCGCATCGCCGCTGAAGGAGATGGACAATGCGAATCGTGAAAAAGACAACAGGCAGGTCGGCGGGACCCGCCGCCGCTGGTGCTGACGCAGTTCGATTCGTTTGGATTCAGAGTAGTCGGAATGGCTCATCGCACTGGAGACGAGACAACAGCGTGACGAATTTCACCAGCCGATTGTATCGCAAGGGATCGGATTCGCCGAATATTTTCGACGATTCGCCAGGCCGAACGCCGGCACCGACCCGACAAGATGTTAGCAATATATGCGAGGTGCCCCCTCGGGCCGGCTTTTGAATCGTCGATGCTGCCAGAAATACTGTTCGGGCGCACGCCTCACGGCCGTTTCAATCACCAGATTGATGCGCGCCGCATCCTGGCCGGGATCGCCCGAAGGAAAGGAGTCCAGGGCCGGGCTGACGACGATATCATAGCCACCCTGGCGCTCTCGCCGGTAATAGAAGCACGGCACCACGGCCGCCCCGCTCAACTCCGCGAGACGAGCCGTCGACGTCAGGGAGGCAGCCTGTACGCCGAAGAACGGCGCAAAGACGCTGCGCTTGGTGCCCGCATCGATATCGGGCGCATACCAGACCACACGATTTTCGGCCAACACACGCAGGATGGCGCGCATGTCCCGGTGATGAATCAATTCGCTGTAGTAGCGGCTGCGGGAGTGGTGCGCGGTGGATTCCGCCACCGCGTTGTTCTGCGGGCGGTAGACGATTGCCAGCGGCTGCTCCAACGCCATGAATCGTCCCGCCAACTCCGCCGTATGCAGATGTCCACCGAGCAGCAGGACGCCGCGTCCTTGGGCCAGCGCCGCTCGAAGGTATTCCATCCCCGTAATGGTGCACTCGCTGTGCCGTCGAGGATCGGCGCTCCACCAGGCCTGCGCCGTCTCCATTATCCCCATGCCCATGGACTCGAAACAATGGAGATTGACGCGGTCGCGTTCTTCTGCAGGCCAAGCAGGAAAGCAGGCGTCCAAATTCGCCTGAACAATGGCCCTTCGGGAAGGAAGCAGGCAACGGACCAAGCGGCCGCACTGACGCCCCAACGCCAATTGCCAAGGTGCGGGAAGCAGGGTCAGGGCACGAAACAACGCGAGGCCCAGCCTGGTGGGCCAATAGAAAGGGTGAACCAGATTTTGTGGCTGTTTACGCCTGGGGCGTCGCGTTGTGCTGGACATGGCCGACCGGGGTGGCCATTGTAGGAGAAGGAAGCGACCGGCGCAACGATCCATCGAGTTCGCTCATCCAACGGATGTCCGAGGCCTCGCCTGGTTGAGTGTGAGGGAGGCCCCGGGCATCAGCGCCGGGAATCTTTGCGTTGCTTGGAGTTGGAGATGACTAGCGGGACGGCGCCGACGCGATTGTAATGAACTTCCGCAGGCGCATTTCCGCCACCGCAGACAGGTTGATGAACTCGAGGCCGTAGGTCTGGTCCCGTTCCCATCGCACAGTCGCTTCCTCGACCATCATCGGCGAAACCTGGTTCGGCAATTTGAGGCTGACCGCGACGCGATCGCCCTGCTTGATCCCCGTTTCGCTCATAACCTTCGCGCCCTTCATCGAGACGTCGAACACGACGCCGATCCCCTGCCGCTCGCGACTGAACCATTTGGTCAGGCCCAACCGCGACAGCGAACAGGCGAACGGAGCGGAAATGCGCAACCGCGGGTGCTGCCGAAGGTCGATGGAGAAGTACTCCTTCTTCTCAGTGGTTTCCATAGGTATCCTCCCTGATGAACACCACTGTATACCAGCAGGCACATTTCTCGAACTAAAATGCAGAAATTTTGCAGCGCTTCGAGGCCGCCCGCAAGGACGATGGCTGCGTGCGGTCGCTGCCGGTGAGACCGACTCGGAGGCCGGCAGCCTTCACCCTCCTCCCGATTCTCACCCAGTGCAAGTGCCGCCGCAGACCTACTTCCGCTTCGCGCGGCTCTGCAGTTGCTCGGCACAACCGGGGGACAACTCCTGCGCATGTTGCTTGAGACACTGCGCGATGCGGCCTTCACCCGGTTTCACGCCGGCACAGAGTTTTTTCACATCATCATGGCAGGCTTTCCGGACTGGATGATGCTCCCCTCTGCGCCCCCCACCGTCGGAACCCGAGGGCTCATCGGTCGAGGACTCTCCCCCTCCTGCAGCAGGCGCCGAAGCCGGTTGATCGGCAGCAAAGACTCCTTGCCCCGTCAGTCCACAGGTACTCCCGACGATCAGGCTGAACATCAACGCCATATTCCTCAAATAAGCCTCACGCATGGGATCCTCCCTCTCTTGCCGTGGTTTACCCTCTGCCCTCTCCCCTCCCATAACGCCCCTGTCCCCACTCGGTTGACCGGTCAAATCAGCCAAGCCCCCCCTTGCTAAACAGCGGCCGCTTCATTATCGTTGCACAGATGTCTGATCAGCCCAACGTCGCGGTTCCGGCCCACGTCGTCAACCGCATCCACCATAAGTTTTGGACCTATCTGCTCTTCTGGTCGGTGGTCGCCGGTTCGGCGCTTATCGTGCCGGGCTATGGATTGGTCTACGGCTATTCCTGGCTGGACTGGACGATGTTCGGCATCCTCTACGTCATCAGCGGACTGGGCATTACAGTGGGGTACCATCGCCTCCTCACCCATCGCAGCTTTGAATGCCCGGATTGGGTCAAGGGAGCCCTGCTGATTGCGGGGGGGTGGGCACTCCAGAACTCAGGCCCCAAGTGGGTAGCCGACCATCTCCGTCACCACGCCCATTGCGATCATGCCGCTGACCCCTACAATGCTCAGCGGGGGTTCTGGTACAGCCACTGCGGCTGGTTGCTGGACCCGGTCCCTTGCACGGACGACCGCTTCGGATCCCGGGTCACGCAAGACCGTGTCGCAATGTGGCAACATCGGAATTATGTGGCCATTGTATTGGCCGGTCTGGCGTTACCTTTCGTCGTAGGATATCTCTACGCCGGGTGGCAAAGCGGCCTCGGCTGCTTCCTGTTGGCCGGAGTCGGCCGCACGTTTGCCGTGTTGAACTCGACCTTCTGCATCAATTCGGTCTGCCATATCTGGGGCGCGCAGCCCTACGGTAGCAGTGACTCCAGCCGCGATTCCTGGATCGTGTCCCTGCTTACCTTCGGCGAGGGCTACCACAACTATCATCACACCTACCCCAGCGACTATCGGAATGGGCCGCTCTGGTACAATTTCGACCCCTCCAAATGGCTCATCTACTCCTTGTACACCCTCGGTCTGGCCTCGTCGCTCAGAACGGCTTCGCAGGGCCAGTCGTAACTAATCCTGACGCGCAGCCCTAGTCTGATTCCGGTCTTCTCCGCAGATCCTTCACCTTCGCACGCTTGGCTTTCGACTCCAACCGTTGCCGGCGAGAACCGCCGGTGGGCTTGGTCGGCCGTCTCGTCTTTCGTGGGATCGCCACCGAGCGGACCAGCTCCTGCAAACGCATCAGTGCAAGTTCGCGGTTTCGTTCCTGACTCCTCGAATCCTGCGCCTTGATCACGAGGACCCCATCCCGTGAAATCCGATGGTCCCGCAGCGCCAGCAACTGCTCTTTGTAGAAGGGCGGTAAGGATGAGGCAGAAATATCGAAGCGAAGCTGGATCGCAGACGACACCTTATTGACGTGTTGCCCCCCAGGCCCCTGTGAGCGAACGGCGATCAATTCAATTTCTTCGTCCGGAATGGCGACGTGCGTGGAAATCTGCAGCATAGGGGGTTTCGCCGGCTAAGATGGGCACCCTACAGGCTAGCCAGAACGGGGTCAAGTAGGGCAATCGCACGGGCTCACGGGACAAGGGACTCAAGGGGAAGAATCACACAGGCTGGTAAATGGATGCTGCCGCAATTCACGCATGCCGCAGCTGGATTTCATTACCCTATCAGGATCCGACCGGCTCAAGCCGGTGAACGAGCAAGGTCCGTTGCCTCATCCGCTCCATCAGATCGGCCAGTGTGGTTTCTTTCAGGATGCGGGTGAACTGCCCTTGGTACTGTTCCAGCAGACTCCCACCACTAATCGTCAGGTCTTGAACCATCCAGCCGGCCGAGCTCTGTACCAAATAAAACTTCGTGGCGATCTCACCCTCCTCTCCGGTCAGCGTGACGGCGACGTCAGCTTCGTGCTGATCGGCCCGCTCGATCACTTGCGTGACGGAACCGCTACGGGCCCCCTTCAGATGTTCGGCCAGGTCATCCCGCAGCGTCTGCAGAAACAGTTTCACGAACTGGCGCCGCTCCGCCCCACGCAACCCATCCCACGCGTCGCTCAGCGACCGCTTGGCCATTTCCTCGTAATCAAAATGCCGTCGGATCGCCTGCTCGAATTCCCAAGTTCGTTGGGCTTCCCGACTCGGATCGCTCAGTTCGGTCAAGACGTACAGACACTCGTGCAATGTTCCCTGTACGGCATCGGCCGGCTTATCCTCCGCTTCGGCCAATGTCGGCCCAAGCCAGGAGGTCAGGAGAAGGAAGAGAACCAATGAAACCCCCACGGCACGACTAAGACCGTCCGAATGTTTTCGCATGTCCATCCCTTTCGCCCCGATGCCAACGGACGACCTTACGACGCCTCAATGTTACATTCAACCATACGAAGGCATACCCCGCGTAGACCCCAAACCACTTTTTTGGCCTTATCTTCTTGTCTTACTTCACCTTTTCCACCAAAACGGATAAAATTGCACCCATGAAATACTCCAGCGCACCCTATGCCATCCAGATCCTCACCGGCAGCCTGCTATTGGTCACGGCCGGCTGCGAAACCACCGACAAGATCCTGGGCGGCGCCGAAAGCGTCCTGCGCAGCGGCACGACGCGCAGCGTCATCGATATCGCGACAAGCAAAGACCCAGCTGAAATGGCGCGCCGCAGGGCAGAAAACTACGGCCGTGATCCTGAAGCGCTCATCCGCGACTTGCGGACGATTCAACGAGATTTCGAGAAACTGATGGCCGCGTTGAGCGGAGAAGTCGGGAAGAAATGGGGCCAGAAAGAGGTCAAGCTGCCTGAGCAGAAGAAGTATGTGAAGTACACGCAGAATTATCGCAGCCGTGCGATCGTGGACTTCGACACCGGCAACATCACCGTGGAAACACTCGAAGCCAACGATCCGAAAGCCAGCCTGAAGAACGCGGTGGTCACGACCTTGCTGACCCCCAATGATCCGCGCAGCGTGGACCTCTTCACGGACAAGGAAGTCACGTTGACCAGCGACAAAGCCCCCTACCTGCTTGGACTGGTGGTCGACCGGGACAATAGACCGATTCGCACGCCGGACGACGCCGAAAAATTCGCCGACAACGTGCTCGCTCAGCAGATGGAGTCGCGCAAGGTCGAGATGGACGGGGCGCCGCAAACCGCTCACTTCATCAAGCTCCCCATGGTGAGCAACTTTACGAACAAACAGGCGGAAAAGTATCGGAGCGTAGTGAATCAATTTGCGGAGCGTTACCAAATCAGTCCGAGTTTGGTTTTCGCGATCATCCGCACTGAAAGCAACTTCAATCCCTTTGCCGTTAGCTCGGCGCCTGCCTTTGGCCTGATGCAGCTCGTTCCCACTAGCGGAGGGCGCGATGCCTACCGGAAAGCCAAGGGCCAGGATCAGATCCCGAGCCGCGAGTATCTGTTCGACCCCGAAAACAACATCGAACTGGGCACGGCCTATCTCAACGTTCTTAGCTACAACCAATTGGATGATGTGAGCAACCCGGTCTCCCGCGAGTACTGCGTGATCTCGGCCTACAACACCGGGGCAGGGAATGTCTTCAAGACCTTCTCGAAAGATCAACGGACAGCTGTTCAGCAAATCAACAGCCTGCAACCAGCCGCCCTATACGACCGTCTTCGCACCGGCCTTCCTTACCAAGAAACGCGTGACTATCTCGCGAAGGTGACGGGGTATCGGAAGCAGTTCGTGACGGGGAACGAGACCGGCGCAAAATGACCTTACACAACGCGGTTCAGTCACGGGACGTGTGGGGATCTTTTTCCGACAGCCCAGCCACGAACATCTTCAGTCGCCGTTCTGCCACCGGCGACAGCGCGACGAATTCCAATCCATAGACACGATCTCGCTCCCACCGAACGGTGGCGACTTGAATGCGCATGCGCAGGACCTGGCTCGGCAACCTCATGACGACCGACAGTCGCTCTCCAGGCTGAATCGAGCTTTCGGCCATGACCATCGCCCCCTTGAGGGACAGATCGAGCACCACACCCTGACGCGACCCGGGCAGCCAACTCCGCAACCCCCTTCTCGAGAAGGTGCAGGTAATAGGAGCAGGGACTTTGAGACGAGTACAGCCTCGAAGATCGGTGTGAGCGGCGCCGTCAGGCTTGGACTGATCCATAGAGCAAAATACCCTCCCCTTCACGCTACACCAGCCCTCCCGGTTTGGGAACTGATTTTGCGGATCGGGCGGGTCTGAGCAGAGGGGGAATCTGAATACATCCAGGGCTAGTGCTACCGAGGGCCTGAAGCGCGATTGCGCAAGAATCCCTCCGTCAGAAGACGTCGACTAGGGCTCATGTCGGAATTCTTCCTCCCTCCATCTGATGGAAACAAAATCTCCAGATGGGGCCAAATCTGACTCTGAATTCCTCACGGGAGAATCGCCCGTCGCGGTTGTCGTCGAAGTGCTGCACATAGCCTGCGACTTCCTCAGCCGGCACACCCCATTCCACCAAGAGCATCCGCAGTTCGAACGCCTCCACATAGCCGCTGCGATCCATATCGAGACGATCGAACACGAGATCGGCGCGTTTGGTTTCCGAGTAGGTCCGTCCCCGATCGAAAATCATCGATACAGGGGACGCCATCGGACGAAAGCGCCAGATCCGTCGGTAAAACTCTTCGAAGGCCCACGACTGCCCGGTTCCATGGAACCGGCCGATGGCCGACCGATAGAAAGTCGACGCTTTCCACTCGATCAGGACTCCCTCGACTTCTGACCAATCCAGCACGCCGTCCTGGTTTTGATCCAGCAGCGAGAACACCGCTTTGGCCGGTGCTTTCTCACCCAAAGACATTCCCTCGGCGGAGCCACCTCCGGCGGCAGCAGTCCGACGCAGGATCCAGTCTTGTTTTGCCGAGAGATCGGGCAAGCTGTAGCGGCTGTGTTCTCGGAAAAAGTAGCGCAACGCCTCATCATCAGGTCGGTAGAGAAGGTGATACGAGCCGACATATAGCAGAATGAACCCGATCAGCACGAGGGGAGCGACGGGTCCTATGACGGCGGGAAAGGTGACGAACCCGGGAATGAATATCGACACCGTGTAGAGCGAATCTCGAAAGAGACCGAACCGCTGAAATAGCACGGAGAATACGCGGCACCACATATACGTATTCAAGGCCAAATAGGTCTGCAGCACCAACGCTTCGGACGAAGGATCGAGCAGCAGACGGACCGCGCAAAATGCGTGGAGCGCGATCACGAACCAATAGCTGGGTGTCATGACGGCCTTCGCCCCGAACACGATCGGCGTTTGATACAGGAACGTCGGCACATGCAACAGGAGCGCGGTCGCTGCTGCCACGATCGTCGGCCCGGGCTGACCGGTTCCATAGGCCCACAGCAAGGACACGAGTTGCACACTTCCGGACACAATATGCCAGGAGAGGATCGAACGCCGGCTGCGGAGCATCAGGAACTTTGGGTGGGCCGGTCGAGTGTAGTGGTAATAGAGCACGAGTACGTTACAAAGCGTGGAGGCCCATGCGACCAGCAGCGCCTGCGAAGTCATCGGCAGGTCATCGGAAGGGACGAGGATGGTGAACGATACGAGGAGATAGGCGCCCAGGATGAGCGTCATCACCATGGGGCGGATCACAGCAACCGACATCGGATCTGTGGGGACGGCGCTCGAACGCATGTCCGGGCTTTCTAGGCCTGTCTGTTCGGGCCTCTCGCCCATAGCCGTTCGCCGTTGCATTTCACGACCACCCGTTGCCCCTCACGGTCGGTCACACACTGATCCACACGAGCCGCTGCGGCCCCTGCCAAAACTCCAGCATTCTCCGTTGACTTTCAACAGCGCAGGCTGAGGCATGCACCTTGCTGTGAGCCCCGATCATTGAACGACACGTCTTGGAGGCCGGTTCATTTCACCCTGACCATTCGGTCCAGCCGCTGTTGGGCCGAGCATGCATGACAAGGAGGTCGCTATGCCTGCACGTTTCCCTCATCTGATGCTGCTGACCTGTGCACTCGCGTTGTTCTCGCCGGCGGGCTTTGCGTCACCGTCCACCGCTACGGCCGACAGCGTGGCTCTGAACCCGGTGCTGTGGGGAACGACACAAAAGTCGACCACCTGGGCAGAAGAGCTGCTGGGGCAGGTCGTCACTTATCAGACCCTCACCGAGAAAGGGATCATTTCTGGAAATTTCAAACCATATCTCGAACAGATGGCCAAGGTCCGCGAGTTCCATCGTACGGGAAACCGGCGAGCGACGTATGACGGAGTCAACCAATTCATGGTGATGCTGGAAGCCCGGGTTGGCGATATCGATGCTCATAGCGCAGAGGCGATCTGGGATTTCTGCTACCGCGTTACGCCGGATGAATTCCATGCCCGGGATCGCCATGTCCGAGCCAAAGGCAGCGACGAAGTGAAGCGATGGGAGGAAATGATCCGGGACATGGAGGAACGAGCCTCGATGTCCTTCTGATCCGGAGGGTTAATGCGGAATCCATGAAGCCGCCCTGCATCACTTCCGATGCGGGCGGCTTCCCCTCCCTACAGGAAACACAACGGTCCGCAACCTCTCCGATTCATGCGACGATGCCTCACACAATGGCTTTTCCTCGGGCTGCTGATCTCATCGTCGCTCTGGACCGTTCTGCTCCGGTACTCCACGGCGGCAGCCGAGACACAAGGGACAAACACCCCAGCGGGGCCGACAATCCCCTGGTTCCTGTCGCCTGGCCCAAACCACGCATTGACGCTGGAGAAACCGGTCCTCGCAGAGCCTTCATCGCCCTTCGACCTGAGACAAATCTGGATACGCGCCGATCTCCGCGTACGGCCGGAATGGCGCAACGGCGCCTGCTTCGGCGGAGGGCCGCCGGTCTCCGGGGTCTGCAACGGGCTCGATGAATCGGGAAGCGGCACGACGGCCCGTTCCGGCCCCGCTGCCAGTGACTTCTACATCCAGCAATGGATGCGAGTGGGACTGGGATACGATCCCACCCCGAACCTTACCTTCTTCGTTGAGTTGCAGGACAGCGCCACATGGGGCGGGAACGGCGACCCGCTGAAGGGAAATGACGCAGGGACACCCCCATGCGCAACACAACGCCCCGGACTCTGTCGGTTGGGTCTGAGAACCGGATATCTGCTGCTGCGCAACCTCGCTGGAATCGAGGGACTAAGCACCAAGCTCGGCCGACAGTATCTCGTGTTCGGCAATCAACGGTTGTTCGGCCATTTCGACTGGGCCAACACCGGCTACTCGCACGATGGGGTCCTGCTGAGTTATGCAGGGCAGCATGTCGACAGTAAGATTGGATGGTTCCGACATGCTGAAACCGACCTGGGACAAGGCGATCCTGGCGGAAGTCTTTCGCCGAACGTCCTGCCATGCGAGGCGAGCGGAGTCTCATGCGGTTCGGCGCCAGACAGACGTTCAGACGATGCCGGACGCGATGTGGACATGGTCCTCCTCTACAATCAAGTCCGTTCCCTGCCTGGGCTCGTACTAGAACCATACTACGTGTTCTATTCGAATCGCTTGCCCGAGCAGGCCAATCCCGGCTCATACCTTCCGAAATCATCCAATCAACTGCGGCACATGGTAGGACTGCGGACGGAATGGCGCCGCGGAAACTGGGACCTCACCCAGGAGGCAGCCTATCAATTCGGTCGCATGGCCGATGGATTGGGATTTGATGACCGGCGTAATCTGAACATCAACGCTTGGGCCTCCGGCACCTGGATAGGCTATACCTGGTACGACCTCGACTGGAAACCTCGTGTCGCATTCGGTTTCGATTATGCGTCGGGCGACGGCGACAGCAACTGCGTGACACCGTCCGGCGGACAGGCCCGCTCCTGCGGCGGCAATGCCAATACCTTCGAAAACTTTTTCCCCACGAACTTTCTCCATGTGGGATTCATGCTCAACGGCGCCTGGCGAAACACCCTCCAGGCGCAGATCAATATACAATTTCGGCCGAGCACCCGCGATCACATCGAGCTCTGGGCCCTCCGCAAGTGCTTGGCAAGCGCGCGGGACAATTGGTACCGTGGCAGTCAATCCCCGCTGATCTTCTCACGCGCCGACAACGTCGAAACCCATGTCGGCGATGAGATTGATTTTGCCTGGACCCGGATGTTTGCCGACGGCAAAGTCTCGTTCACGGCAATGGTCGGGCACTTTTTTCCCGGTCCCTACGTGTTTCATCAGTTGGGCCGTGGATCCGATCAAGATTGGGGCATCCTGCAACTCTGGACGAATTTTTAGACCGCCATGCAACGCGCCAACCTTAACCTCGAAACGCTCCTCGAAGTCACCAATATCCTCAACTCCCAGCGGGATTTGGAGAGTTTATGGCAAGTCATCGCCGACCAAATCCAAAATGTGATTCCTTGGGATCGAGCCGGGCTGACGCTTTACGATCAGGATCGTGACGCCTTCCGCTTTTATGCCGTCGTGACCCACATGGCTTCTCCCGCACTGACGCAGGATGCCGTGATCCCGCGGAACGGCAGCGCGGTCGGCTGGGTCTACAGCCATCGCCGTCTTCACATCAGACCGAATCTTCAACGGGAACAGGTGTTCTTCGAAGACCGCTACTACGTGCAAGAGGGA
The DNA here is from genome assembly GCA_019637075.1 of Nitrospiraceae bacterium. NCBI lineage: Bacteria > Pseudomonadati > Nitrospirota > Nitrospiria > Nitrospirales > Nitrospiraceae > Nitrospiraceae bacterium. Next base: position 884,477 of record JAHBWI010000001.1, read on the forward strand.
CTCGAGCGAATGATCAATCTCCCCCTCCTGGTCCGTGAACATTGCCTCGGCACGCTCAACATCGGCAGCACCCAACCGGGGACGCTCGATGCCGACGACGTCAAGTTCCTGCAACAGGTGGCCACTCAAATCGCCTATGCCATCGACCACGTTCGGGCCTACCAACAAATCAAGCAACTGAGCGACGAGCTGCGACGAGAAAACGAGTACCTGGCAGAACAGGTCAAGTCGACGCGTAACCTCGATTTCGTCATCGGCGAATCCCCGGCGTTCCGCAAAGTGCTGGACCTCGCAAAAGCGGTGGCCCCGACCACCACCACAGTTCTACTGCTCGGTGACACCGGAACAGGCAAGGAAGTGCTGGCGGAAGCGATCCACAATATGAGCCCCCGGCACAAGAAGCCCTTCATTCGGGTGAATTGCGCCGCACTACCGTCAGGCTTGATTGAAAGCGAATTGTTCGGACATGAACGGGGGGCCTTCACCGGCGCTGACCAACGCAGACCGGGCAGATTCGAACTGGCGGACGGCGGAACGCTGTTCTTGGATGAGGTCGGAGAGATGCCGCTGGAGACCCAGGCCAAGTTACTACGGGTGCTCCAGGACGGCCAGGTAGACCGCGTGGGAAGCATAAAACCGCTCCCGGTCGACGTTCGCTTGGTCGCCGCTACCAACAATGACCTGCAGGCCGCCATCACAACGGGAAACTTCCGCCAGGATCTGTTCTATCGCCTGCACATATTCCCAATCGGCTTGCCCGCCCTGCGAGACCGGCGTGAAGACATTCCACGGTTAGCCTCATACTTTCTGACCAAAATCGGGGCCAAGCTGAAGCGTCCCCCTCTCCATTTTGACACCAAGTCTATGAGCAGACTGATGGAGTACGGCTGGCCGGGGAACGTCCGGGAACTCCAAAACGTGATCGAACGGGCTGTAATCCTCTCCCAAACCTCACAGATTAGCGTGGATGAGATCCTGCTCCCGGCCCACCGGCCCGCCCCGCCTCCTTGTCCAATGTTAGACCTGGAGAATCTTGAACGGGACCATATTGCCAGAGTGCTGGAGCAGACGGGCTGGCGCATCTATGGTTCCCAGGGCGCCGCTCAGCTGCTCGGGCTGAATCCGGAAACCCTCCGGAGCCGACTCCGGAAACTTGGGCTCAGACGCCCAGCTCGGCAGGCCTAATCCCTTGACCTGGCCCCCAGCGGTTTGACCGGGGGGAGGGTGACGTGATACATTGCCGTACCGTACGAGTCACGCGCACCGTCCCCTGTTCGCGCCCCCCGTTCCTTATGGGGCTCAGCTGCGAATTCCCCTTGTTTACGCTGCTCCTACGGCCCATCTCTCGTCCCGCGAGGGAGGAGGTATGGGCAGGCTCAGGGGCACCCCCTCTGCCTCCTGCCCCCAGTTTGATGGCCTGGACATCGCCATCCTGTTGCATGGTGAAAGGAGTGCCCGATGAAGATTACCTCTGTATGGAGAGGAAATAAGGCCTCACAGAAGAAGAAGCGGTCGGTCCCGAAGGTTCGGATCCGCTGGAGTGAGCTCGGCCTGCTCGATCCCGCCATCGCCCCACAGGAGACACCGATGGACGAGATCCGCCGCGAGGTCACGGCGCTTGCCAGCCTCGGCTTCGGAGCAGAAACACGCGCACGATCAGAACAAGCACAAGCGCACGCCTCACGGACCGGTTCATCCCGGAAATCCCCACGCGCCAAGAAGCGCTAGGCTAGACACTGGACCACACTCTGTAGACCACTCGGATCGAAGGAGGGTACGATCGCACGCGTAGGAAAAACCACCATCGCGAAACGTGACCGGGAAAAGTCCAGGCAGGTTAAACAGCGGGAGAAGGAAGCCCGCCGAGAGCAACGCAAGGTAGAGAAGGCAAATCGCCCGACGACTAAGGAAGGCGAGGATCCAGATCTCGAAGGGTTGCACTGGGGTCCCCAGGCGCCCCTCTACTGAGTAGAGGGGCGTGTGGGGAAATTCCCCCAAGCCAATAACGGCTAGGACGACTTCACGAACCGTTCCGCAGCAAAGACAACTCGCAGCTGCTTGCTGACGAGCGAGCGATATTCGCCCTTCTCCTTCGCCATCTTCACCAGCCCTTCCCCGTCGGTCACGATCAACAAATCGTCCTCCGCCAGCAGGAGGCGGTCACACTTGCCTACATTGATCCGATATTGCGTGCGCCCGTCAGGATTCTTGGCCGGCCCAACGACGAATTCCGTCAGCCCATCGATGTAGCCTTTTTGGCCATCGAGACGATGTTGCACCATCGTGCCGTCGGGAATCCGCACCCACCGTCCGGCAGGGCGCCCCGCATCCTGATTTTCCTCATCAGCCATCTTCATCCTCCAATTAATGAACGCATCTGATATCGGGCCCGTCCCTACGAGGAGACCGGTCCGTGATCGCTCTGCCCAATGTTTCCAGCCTCCGGATTTCGAGACCCGCTGCCTGCGCCCTGGCGCCAGCCCTGGGAAGACCGCCCTCGCCGCCGACGACGCCCGGCCTCACCGCGCCCGTTCGAATCCCCGCTCGCTCGTCCATCCAGCGATTCGCCCTGGCTGCCCTCGGCTTTCGGCACTGCCTGCCCGAGCAGTTTTTCAATCGCGCGCAGCTGGTCATGATCCTCCGCGGTGACGAATGTCGTGGCACGACCGGTAGTCCGCATCCGTGCCGTCCGTCCGATCCGATGGACGTAGTCCTCGGGACAATTCGGGACGTCGTAGTTGATGACATGACCGATGTTGGCCACGTCGATTCCGCGCGCCGCGATGTCCGTCGCCACCAGCACACGGAAAGTCCCGCGACGGAAGCCTTCCAAGGCCGCCCGCCGCTGTCCCAGCGTCCGCCCGCCATGCAGCACGGCCACTCGATGGCCGGCCGAGTCGATCATCCGCCCCAGCCGATCCGCGCGATGCTTGGTGCGGGCAAAGACGAGCACCGTCCCAGCACCGTCCCGCAACAACGACATGAGCAGGCTGTTTTTATTGTCATGGGTCGTATGGTGTACCGCTTGGTCGACACCATCCGCCGTGGTTGCGGATTTCGTCACCATGACCCGCACCGGATCCTTGACCGACGCCTGAGCCAGCCGAGCAAGATCGGTCGGCATGGTGGCGGAGAACAACAGTGTCTGCCGTTCCTCCGGCATGGCATCGAGGATCTGATTGATCTGCGGCGCAAAGCCCATATCCAGCATGCGATCCGCTTCGTCCAGGACCAGCGTGGTCATGGCTAGGAGGCTGACCGTTCCATTCCACATATGATCCAGCAGACGCCCCGGCGTGGCAACCAGTATGTCCGGCCGTTGGCGTAAACCGCGAACCTGCGCCTGCATATCCGCACCGCCCACCAACGTGGTGGCGAACAGCTGCATACCCTGGCTGAGTTTATCGATCGTCGTCTGAATCTGGATTGCCAATTCCCTAGTCGGAGCCAGAATTAACGCTCGCGGTTGCCCTTTCTGGCCTCCGCTCAATCGTTCGAGCATCGGAATTACGAATGCGGCCGTCTTCCCGGTGCCGGTCTGGGCACAGCCCAGCACGTCGCGGCCTGTGAGCGCATGCGGGATCGCCTGGGCCTGGATGGCGGTCGGTTCTGCAAAGCCTGTTTGGGTCAGATTGCGTAAAAGGGTGGGAGAGAGACCGAGTTGGTCAAAACTCGTGACTGCAGTCGTGTGCACAAAACTGTCCTTTCGTTGTGATCGCATTGAGACGGGATCAGAGAACCGAGGAGAGAGTGAATCCGGTGGGAGTCGCTCAAACTGGACCTAATCGCGATGCGATCGCGCGGTCCACATGAGAGCTGTCTCGGCATCGGTGGACCGATACGGTGCCGCACAGTGGTCACTGTACCGTATGGGTGCCTGACTGGTCAACCCGAAGCGGAAAACTACCCTGTCCCTACCTGCTATGCTGTCCAGAGTTCATGAAGCTATCCTATGCCCTGATTCGTCTGGCTCTAGCCCTATGGAGCGCCACACTTTGGCCCATTACGGCTTTGGCATCCGAAGCGACCGATAAGGAGAAGGCCGCTGCAAATCAAGGCATTACCCTCGAAAATATGGGGCGAGGATTCCAAATTGCTGTGAAGAATATCGGGGAGGAGATTCCCAAGATCGGCCCCGCCATTGCTGATACCTTCAAGAAGGTCACCCACAGCGACAAGGACTCGGATCTAGCCATCGGAATCGCGACCATTGACCTTTCCTAGCCTCGATGGTACTGACCTGCGGACCTTCAATCCTCAATCGGCTGGCCTATGCGATCTGCCTCGTGCAGATTACTTGATCCCGTAGACACCACACGGCTCTTCAGCTGGCTGACCTGCCTTGTGGTTGGGGCACTTGCCGGTTGCGCCTTCCCTGCGAGCGACGGCTGTAGACCGGGCGAACAAGCAGCGGTGACGGAAACCCTGTACTTCGGAACAGCAAAACCCGGCGGGGCAGTGAGCCAGGAGGAGTGGGCTCAATTCGTCAATGATGCCGTCACCCCTTCATTTCCAGCAGGGCTGACATCTTGGATTGCATCCGGCCAGTGGCGGATGGCGGACGGCAGGATCGAACATGAGGCCTCGCACATTCTCCAACTCACCCATGACGGTGCCGAGGGGAAAGACCGTGCGATTGGGACCATCATGGACCAATATAAGCGGACATTCCAGCAGGAAGCGGTCTTGCGGGTCAGATCCCGCACCTGCATTTCTTTCTAGGCCGTCATCGCCTGCGAGCCAACCGATACCACGCGCGCTTCAATTCTTCGACGACCGGTTGCCAGAGTTTCCTCGGCCCTGATTACCCCTCAATAAGCTATTAAGGATCTGTTGCAGCAGCGCATTGCTGTTCAAGCCCCCGGACTGACTCGTCCCCAGGCTCGTGACGGCGCCGGACTGAACGCTGGGACCAGAAGGGAGCGGTGATGAGGGAGCCGCCGCCGTGACAAGACTTGTCGAGGACTGCACCCCCGGCAATGTGGGCACGCCGGCACTGATCGGAAGTATCGTCCCCTTCATACTGGCGGCAACCGGCTCCTTGTCAACGGGAGCACGTGAGGCCTGCACCAGCTGCTTTTCCAATTCGAGCGCCTGCCCCACTTGAGCACCGACGATTTGCCGCGTCACGGGGCTCGGTATCATTCGATGGGCCTCACGCGCGGCTAGCGGAGCAGGATTCCGCCACGCCGTCGGTATCTCGTTCACTGCGACCGCTGTCCCCGATTTCAGCACGACCTCGGACCCGGCCTTCAGGGACAAGGGCTTCTGGTCGCCCAACATCGGCTCAATCCTGGCCTGCCCTTCCCAGACTCGAATCGTTTCAGTCGGTTCGCTACTCAACAATTTTGCAAAGAACGATCGACCATCCGCTCCAGCTATGGTCGCCTCGAACACACCCCCGCGCGTCACAACATGGGCCTGGGGCATCTCCAAGGTGAACAAATCCGTCATCCGTCCTGCGCTATAGGAGAGCGAAACTCGAGCCGTTCCTTGTTTCAACCGAACCAGAGTTTGGCCCCGCTGCGATTCCTGCAGCATAACCTGACCGTGCTCTTCCACGCTGACCAAGGCACGGCGATCCCACAGAATGTCGACTTTTCCCGCCTTTTCCACTGTGACGGTCTCGCCGGCTCGAATGACATCGCCGAGGTTCAGCGGGCGCTTGACCGCAACACCGCCGATAGAAGCGACGACTGCCGTACCCTCCACACCCGTTACGACGCCGTTTCCAGCAGTCCCAAGCGGCAAGGGTGGAGTAGCGGAATCACCGGCCGCCACCGCACACAACGGGGAGAGCCAGAACAGCGCAACACAGATCACCACCGCGACGCCAACAGTTCTATGTCTCATAGTTCACCATGTTTCATTCGGCTGCGGAAGAACCGGCTCACAACGAGACAGCGGGAATGCCTGCAAAGTCTTGATGAGAGCCTATTTCCCAGGATAATGACTCGGCAAACGAGCCATCATTGTCGTATAGTAGGCAAACGTAAAAACCGAGGTCAAGCAGGATTCTTGTGCAAGTGGCAGCCTGTCGAAATCTGAGACAACATCGTTCCAAAGTGATACCGATCCCGCAGCCGGCTTGGCGATGGCTCTGCCTCACGATCTCGCTGATCGTGGCATTGGGCTTCTTCCAGCCCTGGATGCCTTCTGCCGTGGCTCAAATGGCCGACGCCGACGTCCTCGTCGCCGAAGCGATCCTGTCCTATGAGCACAAGCGCTATGACGAAGCCATCGCGCTCTTAACTAAAGCGACAGAGTTGGATCCCAACAACGCGCGGGCGCTGTACTACCTAGCTCTCTGCCATCTGGCGCGGGGGGATGCGGCGCAGGCGGTTGCGCCGTTGGTGACGCTGCATGCCCAACGGCCTGAGGACGTGGAAGTCACCTTCCAACTCGGCGCCGCCTACTTCGCGACCAGAAATTATGACAAGGCAGATCCGCTCCTGGAAGAGGTGTATCGGCTCCAACCAGATCGAGAAAACCTCGGCTTTTACGTGGGCGTTCTTCGATATCAACGAAAGGCCTATGACAGCGCGGCGACGGCGCTCGAAGGTAATCGCTCCTCCGACCCGGACATTCAACAATTAGCGTTATTCTACCGGGGGCTCGCGCTGGGAACCCTTGGCCTCTCAGATCAAGCCCAAGCAGCGCTCACCGCCGCACAGCGGGTGCAGCCCACTTCGCCGATTACGGGGGCCTCGGTCCGGATCCAAGAAGCCTTGGCTGTGGCAGCTCCGACGCCCGACAGCAGACGCCTCCACGCCCAGGTGGCTGTCGGTGGCTACTATGATGACAACGTCGCAGTCAATCCGCGCGGCAGCCGTGATCCCGTGGCGGACGCCCTTCGCTCCCGTCCAACTCAGTCGCCCGGCTTCGTGACTTCTGCGCGCGGAGACTACGCCTGGTATCGCAGCGGTCCGATCGAATCCACCATCACCTACTCGTACTACCAGACAGTGAACAGCCGTAGCGAGGTGGGACGGTTCAACATTCAGAACCACCAAGGGGGACTGGCAGGCACGTATCGTGGGACGCTCGGCAGCATGCCCTACGAGGTGGGGACCCAATACAGCTTCGATTACATGTTGTTGGACATGAGAGGGTTCATGTCCCGGCATTCGTTGATCTTCCCCGCGACCATCGTACCGCCGAGTTCCAACCTGCCTGTGCTTGGGAAAGTCGATCACCTGAGCACGCTGCTCTACCGATTCCAGCGAAAGGATTTCTTCACGGAGCCGGGAGACAGCGATATCCGGTTTGCGCCCGAATCACGAGACGCCTTCAACAATATGCTCGGACTGCTGCATGCGTTCCGCTTTCAGCAGGATCGTTTGATTCTTCGCGCGGGATACCAATTCGATACCGAGGCGGCGAGCGGGTCGAGCTTCTCGTACAATGGGAACCGGCTCCAGTTAGGGGCGCAGGCGATGCTCCCATGGTACGAGCTGATGGTCAGGATCGATTATGACGTCCACTGGCGGGCCTACAGCGATACGCAGGCGGTGTTTCTCGACAACCTCGGACGACTCTCCCAACGCCATGACATCGAGCAGGACCTGTTCCTCCAAGTATCCAAGCCGCTACCCTATCACCTGACCTGGGCTCTCCAGTATCAAGGGGTCTTCAATCATTCCAATGTGCCGGTCTATGCCTACAGCAAGAATGTCTTCACGACACTGCTGACCTGGACCTACTGATCGCTCAGTCGCCTTTCTTGCCGTCGCCGACCTTCTTTTCCAGCACGTGCTGCCACATAAAGCCGATTTGAAACGCATAGAGCGCCATCGTGAGCGAGAGCCCCCCACCGCCCTGCTGCACATACATCGGCCCCCAGAATGCGGAAAACGCGATCGGCGACACCAGCAGCGGGCGGATGATTTTGCTCTTCGATGGTTGCAGCTTTCCATCGATATCGATCTGATCCCACACGGCCTTGGCGATCATGCCCAGGACCATGATGACGAACAGCACGATCGCCGAAATCGTCCCGACGCTCGCATGGATGCCCAGCACCGGCACTTCCACGAGATAATCCATATCGGCAACCGGCGGCTTCGGCAAAACGGTCTCGGTTTCACCGGCGGCCGTCGCCGGCGGCGGCAACGTGTCGCCCTGGGCATAGGCGTCGGAAGCCAACCACGCAAACGGATCCGGCAGGGCAGGACTCTGCTGCAGAGGGCTACTCGTCGGTTTCGCACTGGTATCCCCGCCGATGTAACTACCCTCGTCTTTGTCTTTCGTTCCGGCCCAAACCCAACCGGTTCGGATCTGCCGGGCCGCGTCGAGATAGCGCACCCAATACCAGACTTGAATGACGCCGATCTCTTCCCGCCGGAGCACATGCAGGCAAGTCTTAGGCGCCAGGATTCCCTGGGTCTCACCGAGCACCCACTGGCCTTTCACGAAAGAATATTCAGGAGCCTTCGCGCGGACATACATCGATGTGAGCGTAAACGCTCTCGGCGAAAAGCCGGCCTGAGGATTGTCGAGCGCCTTACAATCCGGCGCCGCAGCTTCCACCTTGGACGGTGTAAAGCAAGCACCGACAGACATACAGAACGCCAGGCCACAGACCAGGAGCCGAACTTTGTTCGCCCCTCCAACCATCTGCCACATTCACTCCCTCCCTTCTGAGGCCTTCCCACTGGCTGTGGCGCGGGAAGATGGCGTACCGTACGCCGCCTGTCCGAATGCGTCAATGGGCGAGAATCCAAGCATTTCCGATCCAGCCGCACCGAAAATATTCTCGGCTTGCAGCAGATCCAATTCCTCCCGCGCGACGAAGAATGAAGTATGGACGCGGTCATGACACAGACAACGGCAGGCAAAACGGTCTTCGACCGGCTCGCGGTGAGACGGCTCGGGATCATTGCAGCGACCATTGCCATCAACATCGTCGCGGTGGCACTCCTCAGCTTCGCCCCATGGTCCGATTGGCGCAGCGGCCTCGCCCTCAACCTATTCGACAATGCCCTGCTCATCGTCTTTGTTCTGCGCCACCGAGATGGATTGTTGGGGCGATTCATTCTGTTCGGATTGACCGTGGGGATCGCAGAGTTGGCAGCGGATGCCTGGTTGGTGGACTTTACTCGGACGCTCGACTACTCCGTCGGCGGCGGCCCGATGCTCTGGCGGTCCCCCCTTTGGATGCCTCTCGCGTGGCAGATCGTGACGGTCCAGTTCGGCGCTGTCGGACTGTGGCTGTGGGAACGATGGGGCCGAGGTGGGCTGCTCGCAACGGGCCTGCTCGGCGCGATCAATATCCCGTACTACGAAGAAATGGCCAGGCGGATCAATTGGTGGACCTACAGCAACTGCCGTCTCCTGTCCAACACGCCCTACTACATCATCTTCGGAGAATTCGGAATCGCGGTGATCTTGGCGGTGCTGGCGAAACGGGTCGTCAAGGCTGACTGGACCGATGCCATATGGCTCGGCCTGGTTGGGGGCGCGGGAATCTTCGTTTGCTATGCTATGGCCTACGGCATTGCCGATGGCCTCATCCCTCGCTGAGGAGTTCCCGTCACCACAGATTCAGGAGGGTATTGGGATCAATCCCAGAAAGTCTGGCTAGGTTCGTAGCTTCGCGGTCTTCTCCAGCATCGCCTTCACGAGCTCAAACGTGACGCGCACTGGATCTGAATGAGACATCGTGAAATTGAGATACCCGCCTTCTGTCATCAGGCACACCGTCGAGAACACCACCTCCGGCGAGCCACCCATATTATTGGACAGCTTGGTACTGTAACAGCCAACCTTGCCAAAGTCCTTGCTCTCTTGCAGCTTGAGGATCGGTGAGCTCGCCAACATATCCTTTACCCCTTGTAGGGCTGAAGCGACACTCGTCGGTAAGCCCGCTGAGGAACCGGCCGGGGCACTTTCCACCCTGGCAACGTAACTCCCAAATGTGGCCGTGCACACAGAGAGCGACGCACCATCGGTCCCGCTGACTCGTGCGGGCTTGGAACCATAGTGGGATTCTAGATCCGCCATCGGCAAGAGTTTGCAGGCCTTCGCATCCGCACTCGGCAACCGCAGTTGCGCCAGAGCGTCACCGCCAGAACAGAACACGATCAGCATGGATGCAACGGCTATCCAGCAAGCCGGAAATACTGGTCGACGCACAGAGATCATCCTGCTTCCTCCTTGAGTGAGGCCCCGCCGCAGCGCAGAAACTATGTGCCTTGTCGAGACGGCCGTCAAGTGTACGGCAGCGGGAAAGCCGCCCTCGACCGAAGACACCGCTTTTATGCTTTTGTTCTGCAGGCAACTCCGGGCACACGCTACTGCCCTACGCGGCATCGTCGCCTACTGTCGCCCGCCCCTCGAGCATCACACCAGCCTACACAGCTGTCAAGCGGCTCATCATCCCCGCCTGTGGCTACGCCAGAACAGGGCGATGGCGCCGAACGGCGCGCCCACCAAACCGGAGTTTCGGGAATCGTGGTAGTCAACCCTGCTGGCCACAATGAATGAAGCCACCAGCACGCCGGCGCAAGAAACCACCACCGCTCGCAGAAGCCACCGCCCACCGCCACCCTGCGACAAATAGCCCGTCAGGAATGTAATGTGAGGGGAATCCCGGCCAAGGGAATCCCCGCCCAGAGTGCTTCCAAGAAATCGATTCCCGCTGGGTTGCAGGCTGACTTCTGACTGCAAAGACATAGGCCACAAGGCTGATCGCCAGCCAGAGTCCTTCATGCCCAAGCAGAGCATAGAGGACGCGCCGCATCGCCACCTCGGAGCGCATCTTGGCTTCGTGCTGTTTGCGAGTCAACTGGAATGGGGGATGGCTCGGGCAAGATCCCGCCCCTTCGTTTTCTCACGCTCACTGTGCTGGATCGCACTTGAGGCTTCTTACCCCGGTCTGTTTCAAACTCGTCTACTAGTCTGGACACCTAACCGACGGAATTGCTTGAAGTGACGTTCCCCCATCGCTGAATGATGAAATTCGCAACAGAACGCCCCCTGTGGTCCGGTTCAAGGGCAGGCTAACCATGCGAAAAGTCTCGTGGAACTACGGTCGCACCTTGCACGATTCTTGTACGGACAATTCCAAGGAGGGACAACGATCCCGGTGCATTGTGCGCGACAGATGAAAGGAGGACCCTATGCGAGACACATTCCGCCATACAGTCCTCTGCATGATCGTGATGTGGCCCCTGTTCTCCATCGTGGCTGCCCCGGCAGCAGCCGCGTCTTGGGTGGATGACCTCGCAGCAGTTCTGGCAGACCACCGCAACTTCGCTCGATTGGAAGGAAGGGAGGCAGCATACGACCCGTACCTCGCACAGCTCAATGTCGCCCGGGTGGCGCTCGATCGGGGCGATGTGGAAGGCGTGTACGCGGCAATGAATCGGTTCATGGATCTGCTGGAGTATGTACCGGAAGCCGCCGGGATTCCGCTCTGGTCGGCGAAAGCGCTCTTCGACTATTGCGAGGAAGTGACGCCACCGATGTACCATGACCTCTCGCGGCACGGAGCGCGGAAGACAACCTGAATCCCAGGGCGGGAGTTCATGTATTCGTCGACGCCCGCATCTCTTCGTGGATGAGCGTCAGCATCGCCTGGACCGGCCAGGTCAGTAACGTGCGCACCCTGCAGGGCCGTTCGTTGAACCGGCTTGATGTCGTCATGGGATCCAGATCCAAGACATTCGCCAGCCGAGGTAAAGAACCATGTTGCAGGTCGTCAGCGGCCACCCGTAACGATGCCAACACCGAACGGTCTGTTTTGGTGTCTCCTCGGAGCGGTCCCCAAATTCGTTCAAGCCGATCCAGGTAAGCGGCGGGCACTCCTTCTGCCGCCAGCGTGGCGAGCAATAACTCACGATCCAGCCGACCTAACTCTCCAACCTGCGACATGCGGAAGCCGGGAAGAAACAGCCCATAGCGAGTGAGATCGTGGCAGAGCAACAGGCATGGCCGACGACCGAGAATCAGCAGATGGCCATGCCAGGCGCCAAGCGAGGACGGTTTTCCTTGGACAGAAACAGACCTGGGAGCCGGCCTCCCAAACACATCAGCGGGGAGCTTCGCCGCGAGCTTCTTAGTGCAGTGGAGAAGCATGAAGGCCTGTCGGCATCATGCAGCCGGCAGCAGAACGATGCAACAGTTTCTCTCGCACGCAAGGGACACGCACCTGGCTTCCGAGATCTCATTCATCGCCTCGTGCCCCTTCTACCCACAGCCTTGTTGGTGCACCCCTTTCTGCATCCCATAGGACTGGCTCCTTGGAGCGTTCCCTCTGGTTTGGTAGGAGACTGCCGAGACACATGTCGGGGTTTTCTCCCCCAAACTCGCCCCAGATGAGGTAAGCTTCACGCATGCGGATCGCCACGTGGAACGTGAACTCGCTGAAGGCTCGCCTCGAGAAGGTCCTGTGGTGGCTGAATCGGGCGAAGCCGGACGTGCTGTTGATGCAGGAAACAAAGCTGACGGACGAAGACGCGCCGGTCAATGCATTTGAGCAAGCCGGCTATGAGCTGGCGCACCATGGCGAGGGTCGATGGAACGGCGTGGCGATTGCGAGCCGATGCGGCATTGGTGGCGTCATCACGAATTTCGGAGAGCCGTTACGGCTGGCGCGGGAGACTGGTGACGACCAACCACTCGCCGAGGCAAGGATGATCACTGCCGAATGTGCCGGCATCCGCGTGGTCTGCATCTACGCGCCGAACGGCCGGCAGGTGGACTCGCCATTCTATCGGGCAAAGCTTGTGTGGTTCGACAGGCTGGCTTGCTGGATCAATCAGGCCGTCGCTCCGGATACTGCAGCCGTAATCGGCGGTGATTTCAACGTCGCGCCAGCCGATATCGATGTGTGGGACCCAGCCGCCTGCGTTGGGGGCACGCACGTGTCGGAGCCAGAGCGGCAGGCGTTGTGGAGGCTGTCAAATGAGGGCTTTCTCGATGCCTACCGATTGCATCACCCGGAACCAGGGCGGTACACGTGGTGGGATTACCGTGGCGGCAACTTCCACAAGAACATCGGCATGCGCATCGACTATCTGCTCGTGACGAAGTCATTGCAACAGCGAGTCGTCTGGACCGAGATCGATCGCGAGGCCAGGAAAGGCAAGCCGATGCCCTCTGATCACGCCCCGGTCGTCATCGACCTCGACAAGCCCGGCCATCCCTTCGACGCCGGCTGGGCCTCAGCCGAGTCGCGCATCGCGGCTCGCCTGCGGATGGCCTGAAACGTAGATTGTCCCGTCTTTTGTCCCCGCCGTCGGGCTGGCAGGTCTCCAGTTCAATCCGCTCTTGATCGCCGCAGGATATGCGGCCCATGGATTCTGGGATCTCTTTCATTACCGCCATAGACCCTATGCCGACACACCTGCTTGGCATATACCCTTCTGCGTTCTCTACGACTGGGTCCGCGGGGAATTTTTGCTGGTTTGGTGATGGTGAGACTGCTGAGTCGTCCTTTGAACAGAGAGGCGCAAGCGCAACACCAGAATCATGGCGAGATCGTCGCCAAGTCATCAAACATTGACCGATCGGCGAGAACGCTCAACCTGAATTCGAAATCAAGAAACGGAGTGCACGTCTTGCTCAAGTCCAGTCTCGTAGATCGTCATTGAGCAACAACTACGTCCCTGTTGGAACAGACGATCCAGTCTTTATGCAGCATTGGACAGCCAGTAACAGGATGTGGCGAAACGGCGGGGTGATGACTTTCGATCGTGGCGACTACACGATCGACGACTACAACGTGGAACCCCAGGTGAGATTGAACGACGTGCGGCTCCTCCTATCCCTTGTCATCGGGAACGCAAATGGACGAACAGAAATGCTCTCCCCAGTGCCTCAGCGGCATGCGTCGAGACAAGATCGCTTCCGAGCACCTTTTCTGCTCACAATTGCGTTTCACATCAGTTGCCGACCGTCACGGCTCTGCTCCCCATGCTTTTTATGCCAGGCTGCCAAGGCGAACAGTGCTACACCGAAAGCCTGCCGGGACAGGCTCTTTGCCCCTGGGCTTGCTCGTGCAGCAACTCTTCATCGTCTTATCGTAATTACCGTCGCCAGATAAACCCCATCAACTTTCCCCATGGACGTTGCACCGGGTTAAAAAATAAAAAGGCCTGTTGGATCTTTCGACCCAACAGGCCCTTTTTGTAACCCGGCAGCGTCCTACTTTCCCACTGCCTCGCGGCAGCAGTATCATCGGCCTTGGAGGGCTTAACTTCCGTGTTCGGTATGGGAACGGGTGTGACCCCTCCGGCAAGGCCACCGGGAACTCTTATCTGTGATTCGTTGCTCGTCATTCGTGAAGCGTTGGGAACTTATTCTTCTCCGAACGCGTTTCACGAGATACGATTCACGTTTCACGATGTGCGCTCTCGCGCACACAGACCACGTCTATCAGGAGCAAAGTATGTTAAGCCGCACGGACGATTAGTACTGGTCAGCTACAGCCCTCACAGGCCTTCCACACCCAGCCTATCAAACTCGTAGTCTACGAGTGTCCTTTAGGGGGCTTGCGCCCCGGGAGAGCTAATCTTGAGGCAGGCTTCCCGCTTAGATGCTTTCAGCGGTTATCCCAACTGAACATAGCTACCCGGCGCTGCCGCTGGCGCGACAACCGGCACACTAGAGGTTCATCCTTCACAGTCCTCTCGTACTAGTGAACGCCCCTCTCAACTCTCCTC